>PMLB01000182.1:109375-111819 GCA_003158735.1 Myxococcales bacterium
CGCCATCAGCGAGGCCATCGAAGCAGCAGTGACCGACAGCACGGGCGAGACGCGATACTCGCTCGGCAGCGTGCTGAACCACGTGCTTCTGCACCAAACCATCATCGGTCTGGAAGCCAAGGCCCAGCTCAAGAAGGCGGGCGAGAAGCTGCCCGACATCGTCATCGGCTGCGCAGGCGGCGGCAGCAATTTCGCCGGCCTGGCGTTCCCCTTCGCGCAAGACATGATCAACGGCGCGCAGATGACCATCATCCCGGTCGAGCCTGCGGCCTGCCCCAAGATGACAAAGGGTCAGTTTGTGTACGACCACGGCGACGTAGCGTGCATGACGCCGCTTCTGCCCATGCACTCGCTCGGGCACACGTTCATTCCCAAGCCCATCCATGCGGGCGGGCTGCGCTATCACGGCATGGCGCCTCTGGTGTGCCAGGGCATTGTCGAAGGACTATTCAAGCCCCGCGCCGTCTCCCAGCTCAAGTGCTACGAGTCAGCCATGATCTGGGCCAAGACCGAGGGCACCATCTGCGCGCCCGAGACCAGCCACGCCATTGCCGCCGTGATCGACGAAGCCAACAAGTGCCGCGAAAGTGGTGAGCAGAAAGTCATCCTCTTTAACTACAGCGGCCACGGACTGATGGATCTGGCTGGCTACGACGCGTACTTGTCAGGCAAACTCACCGACTACGTGCTGCCCGACGACGAAGTCCAGAAGAACCTGCAGGCTTTGAAGGGCATGCCCAAAGCCGAGGCACGCAAGTCGGGCCGCTGGTAGATTTCCCTGCAGGGCGGCGAGCTGCCTGAGCCGAAAACCCGCCGCGGTGCAACTGCCACAGTAGAAGTTTGCCCATCTCACGTGGGCTGTCCGCCGCCGAACAAGGAGATCGATAGATGCACCACCGAAGCTCGCGTATATGCCTGTGGAAGACGTTGCTTTGTCTGGCCGCCGCGGGATGTGCGCCTTCCAACAGTGATGGCGAATTGACAGGCGGCAATCCCGCTGCCGGCACAACCGCTGTGGCAGGAAACACGAGTGGCGGCGGTTCACAGGGAATCGCTGGCGCGTCCGGCGGCGAAAGCGCTCAGAGCAGCAGCGTAGGCGGATCCACGCAGCCACCCAGCACCGGCGGATCCACGCAACCACCCAGCACCGGCGGATCCACGCAACCACCGAGCACCGGCGGATCCACACAGCCACCGAGCACTGGCGGCTCGACAAGCCCAAATACCACCGCATCTAACGGAGGTGGTGGCGCCACAAGCTCATCCACGACCAGCCCCGTCGCAGGATCGCGCGACGCGGGCGTGGCGGGCAGCGGTGGCTCCGCTTTGGGCGGCTCGAGTGGCAATCGCGACGCCGGGCCGGTAGGGGGCACGGCTGCGGGCGGAAGTGGCGGCAAGGCGTCTGGCGGGAGTGCAGCCGGTGGAAGCGCGACCGGCGGAAAGGCCACCGGCGGAAGTTCAACCGGCGGCAGCTCAACCGGCGGAAGCGCGACCGGCGGAAGCACCGGCACGCCACCCGCGGGCAAGGTCTTCAGCCAATGCCGATTCCACTTCGGCACCATTGATTCACAGGCAAAGAACGCGGGCGCATCGATGATCTCCCAATTGGACTACTTCACACCCGGGTGGATGATGGGCACTTTCAACCAGAAGTACGTGTGCGATGAAGCGAATTCAGGTGGCGCTCTTGCGGGTCTGGTGCCAGTGGATGTCACCTACATTGCTGCCAATTACGTGAAGGGCCAGAACAAGCTGTGCGACTGCAACGTGAGCGGCTGCGCCGGCGGCAACCTATGCAACTACGGCGCTCAGTACATCACGCAAGACTGGGCAACGATCCTTTCCCAGTACACGAGCAATTCAACGGGTTTTGCGGGCTGCCTGGGCGGAAAGCCCATCATTTTCGAGATGGAGCCAGATTGGTACCAGTACTACGCCGGTGGTCAGACCCAGGCTTGGACGCCGGCACAGGCAGGGACCAACATGACAGCCCTGGTGAACGCCCTGAAGAGTTCGTTGCCAAACGCCGTCTTCTCCATGGATATCTCACCGTGGATTCCCAACAACGGCTCGGCCTGGTACACCAATTTTAACATGGGCCTGTTCACCTTCATCAACACCTCGGGCGGGGGCACTGCTGCCAACAACACGAAAATCCGGTCCAACAACGCCATGACCTGGGCCGGTGTGCATCAGGTGACCGGCAAGCCGATCCTGGCCGACACGGGCTACGGAGCGAACGGCGGTTCCGCGGGGCATGACGCCGCCTGGGATGTGGTGGCGAACATCAACGCCCGCATCGCGGACGGTGTCGTGTCGATCGCACAGTACAACCCCGTCAACACTTGGGGATCGACGATCTCGAGCATCCGGAGTCAACTGAGCACGCCGTCCGTTTGTCCGTAAACCTCGGCTGGCTTGACGGCTAGTGCCGCCGGTCAGAA
>PMLB01000358.1 GCA_003158735.1 Myxococcales bacterium
TATTCGCCGATGCCCATCTGCTGGTTTTCAACCGTGTTGTTGTCCTGCCAGTACTGTTTGCCTGTCTTCCAGTCGAACATGGCGGCGTGGTTGCCACCGACGACGATCTCATATCCGTTGGCTGGATTGCCGTCGACGTCGGCGGTGGCGATGGCATCCGCGTGCATGGTGAGTTTCGGACTCGACGTGGTGTCCGTGGACCATTGCATGGTTCCGTCACTCTCCAGGTAGTCGTAGCCGCCCATGACTTCGTCTTTCCCGTCACCATCCCAGTCGTACACCAAGGGAAAATGTCCCGTAGTGCCTTTGTGGGTCCACAGCTGGGTGCCGGCCTTGGTCGCACCGTCGTCGAGGCCGGTGATCGCCCAGAGAGTCGTATATCGGTCCTTGACGACGATGTCCTGTGGCCATCCCTTGCCTCGCAGATTGGCGAAGATGATGCAGTCGTTGGAACCGGTTGCGGGCAGAGGAATCGTGCGCTGCAACTTCCCGGTGGTCCCGTCGATCACTGTGATCGACTTGTTGTCCATGGCAGCGAACACCTCGGACTTGCCATCCCCGTCCATGTCGTAGACCTGAATCGGAATATCCGAGCTAGCGCTGTGAAACTGACCAGGCGTTCCGTACTGCCACAGTTGGTTGCCCTTGAGGTCGAACGCCGTAACGCAAACCACGATCTGAGGCCCGCCACCGCCGAGCGTGGACTGGTCGGTGGGCTGACCCATGACGATTTCCATCTTTCCATCGCCGTTGATGTCGCCCAGCCGCATTCCGGGCGTGCCGACAACCTTGCTAATATCGAAGGAGCTGATCAGCACCGGGGTGCCGTCGCCTGGGATTGCCGTGGCGCCAGCGAATGGCCGCGTACCACCGCCGGTGGCAGTCACGCCACCAGCCACCGTCGCGCCGCCGGCTGCCTTGCTGCCGCCGGCTGCCGTCGCGCCACCACTTGACGTGGTGCCACCGGTCACCTTGGTTCCCCCCGCGGCCGTGATGCCACCGGCTACCGTGGTTCCACCGGCTACCGTAGTTCCACCGACGACCGCGGTCCCACCGGTGCGAACCGTCCCACCCGAGTTCCCGGCACCGCCCGCAACACTGGTGCTGGTCGCAGTCGCAGAACCTCCGCTCGCCGAGGTGCCGCCAGCGGCAACACTTCCCGCGACGCCGCTGCTGCCGGCCGCACCTGCCCCGCCGCCAGCCATCGTGCCTGCCACAGGCCCCGCACCTGCGCTACCGGGCGCTCCGGCTGGACCACCGCTGGTTCCGGCCTGACTGGTCGGCACCGCGGATGTTCCCCCGCCACCGATGTTGGCAGACCCGCCAGACGCGCCGCCCGAACCACTGTGCGCGGCTCCGTTGGATCCGGAACATCCAAACAAGCTCAGGCTGACGACCAGCGCAACGGGCAGCAATTCAGTTCCCGGGAGGCTCTTCATCGCGATTCTCCTGTTTCCGTGGGTTCGGGTCTAAGTGGATGAGCAGTGGTGTCTCTGTCCACCCACGGCTCATTCATGAAATGGCGCGGCGCTCGGGAGGGCGCACTGAATCATTTTCGTCAGATGGGTGCTCCTGTAACAGATCGATGGAAGCTTTCCGGAGTGTCCTGCCCTTTGGGTATAGTAGGCATGGCTTACCTCGCCGCCAACCGCTCGTCAGACTAAGGAGACATCGCATGAAGAGGATTCTCAGCTTGGCCCTCACGGCATCCCTAGCTGCCTCTCTGGGCTGTTCGCTCAATTCAAATTCGGAAGGGTCTGGCGGCGCAACGACAACCGGCGGTAGGACAAGCGCAACCGGCGGTGCTGTCAGCGCAGCGGGCACAGTCAGTGGCACCGGCGGAAGCCAGACCTACGGCGGTGCCGGGCAGAGCGGCGGCCCTGCGGGCGCCACCGAGGAGGGCGGCAGCACCTCGACAGGCGGCGAGAGCACACCAGGCGGCACCACTTCGGCTGCCGGTAGCATCGCTCCAGGCGGCAGCACCGTGGTCGCCGGCAACAGCACCCCAGGCGGCAGCCCTGCGACCGGTGGCGCTACTTCGCCCGGTGGCGCAAAGACCAGCGGCGGCTCCACCTCGGCCGCCGGTAGCATGGCTCCGGGTGGAAGCACCGTGACCGGCGGCACCACCTCGAACGGCGGCGAGAAGACCAGCGGCGGCTCCACCTCGGCCGGTGGCACCACCTCGAACGGCGGCACCAAGACCAGCGGCGGCGCGACTTCGAGCGGTGGCGCAAAGACCAGCGGCGGCACCACCTCGAACGGCGGCACCACCTCGAACGGCGGCACCACCTCGAACGGGGGTAGCCCATGCAGTGTCTCGCCGGTCACGCCCAATGCCTCGCAGCAGACCAAGAACGTGCTTTGCTACCTGTACCAACAATACGGCAACCATGTCCTGTCGGGGCAGCAGGAAGCTAACTGGAACGACAATCCCACTGACGTTAGTTGGTACGCCACCCAAGGCATAAAGACCCCGGCGATTCTTGGTACCGATTTTGCGTACCACAGCAGCGCTGGCTGCACAGGGGTCAACATCTCCACCACACATGCCATTGCCCACTGGAACGCGGGTGGGCTAGTCATGTATCGCTACCACCAGGGCATGCCCGTGTCGGGCACAACCTGCATGAACGACTGCTACACCGGCACCAACTGCTCCGAGTCTACTCCCCCCAGCGGCTTCTTCACCAACATAATAACGGCGGGAACACCGGAGAACACGGCCTTCAATGCCAGGCTCGACTATATGACGGTTCAATTCAAGGCCATGGCGGCCGTCAACATGCCGGTGATTTTGGCGATCTTTCACGAGACGCAATCCAACGGATGGTTCTGGTGGAGCAAGGGCACAGGAGCGGAGTTCATCGCATTGTGGAAGTACACGTTCAACTACCTCACAAGCACGAAGGGCAACAACAACCTCATCTGGCTCATGCCCTACAGCGGGTCACCGACTTCCGCCTATTGGCCAGGCCCAACCATGGTCGACGTTTCGGGCGGCGATACCTACGGTAGCAATCAGCCGTTCACCGGGCTCTATAGCAGTTGCAAAGGCATCATGGGCAGCACGATGCCGATCGCACTGCACGAGACTGGGCTGATTCCAACCCCCAGCGCCATGTTCCCCACTGCGGCGCCCTGGATTATGTTCAACATCTGGGCAGGATTCGAGACGTCAACCAACACCGTGGCCAACATCAAGAGTGTCTACTCGGACAGCCACACCATCACGCGCGACCTAATACCGAGTCTGAAGTAGAAGCAGAACTGGCGCGGTCGTCTTTGCTTGGATACTCAAGCAGGGTAGATTTGTCGCATGGGAAGGTCATGTCCAAGCCTGCAATCGTAGTTCTGGGAGCCCTCGGCGTCATCGCGTTGGCGGTCCTGTTGGGTGTGTTCGCCCTGCGAGAAAAACGACCGAGTCCGATGCCGCCCGCGGCGCAGGACCCGGTCGCGGCGGCGATCCCGTCCGAACCTGCCGCGCCAGCCACGAAGCCGCCATTGCCTGCCCCCTTGGTCGCCGGACCCAGGCTGCGAAAGCCGGCGGAGCCGGACGCTGGAAAGCGCCTAGACGAGACATCGCTAATGGCAAAGCTGCATGACCTGGCGGCCTCCGACCCGCCGCTGTCGCTGCAATTGGCCAGGGAGGCGGTCGCGCGCTTTCCCGATAGCCCCAACGCGCCTGAATTCGAGTGGAACGTCGTCAAGGCCCTGGCCAACATGGAGCACTACAAAGAGGCCGAGGACGAGGCTCGGATCATGGTCAAGAAGTATCCAGGCAATGACTTTGCCGCCGACGTCGATCGCCACCTGCTGCACCACCCCCCCAACCCGACGCCCACCCCCCCGTAGGGCCGACGGTCGAGGACTTCATGTCCAAGCCTGCAACCATCGTCCTGGGGGCCCTCGCTATCATCGCGCTGCTGGCTGTACTCGGTGCCCTCGCCCTGCACAGCAATCGACCATCCTCGGTCGATAGGCAAGAGCCAGCCGCCAGCACGCCCTCGGCCATGAATCTCGACGTTGCCCCTCGAACAATGCCCACAGTGCCAGCGATGCCAGCCCCGGACGCTTCCACCAAAGGCGTGGCGCATCGTCGACCAGCTACTGGCAAAGACGATGGAGTCCTCCTGACCTCGGCCGCGCTGCTGGCCAAGCTTCACGACCTGGCAGCGTCAGATCCTGACTCTTCGCTGCGATTGGCGAAAGAAGCGCTGGCTAGGTTTCCAGACAGCCCCGATGCACCGGAATTTGAATGGTACGCCATCAGGTCCCTGTCCAACCTGGCGCGATTTGACGAGGCCCGAGAAGAGGCCCGGATCATGCTCAAGAAGTATCCGGGTACTTCTTGGAGCAGCGACGTCCAGCGCCACGTGCTATCGAACCCGGAGTAGCTGTCTATTTTTGGTCTGGGGTGCTGGGCGGCGGTAGTGCGGGCGGAGGCGCGGGCGGAGGCGGCGGCGGGGGTGGAGCGGCAGCTGGTGGTGGCGCAACCGCTGGTGGCACGGACGGCGGCGGAGAGGCCGGCGGAGGTGGTGGCGGCGGCGGAGCGGGCAGAGCAGCCGGCGCTGGCGGGGCTCCTGGCGGCGGCGGTGCCGAAGCCGCTGGCGGCGCGGCA
>PMLB01000453.1 GCA_003158735.1 Myxococcales bacterium
GAGCAGCTCTTCCCTGTGTTCGGCAGGGGCCTGCGATAGGCCGCTGAAGAACTTCATGGCGACCGGCTGTTTCCAGATGGTGTGCTCGGCACGGTACACCACGGCGAAGCCACCCTCGCCCACCAGATGCTCGATGCGATACTTCTCGGCGACAAGCTGTCCGGAGATGTTGAGCGGATCGTCTGCAGGCATTTGGGAAGCTCCGAACGCGCAGGGATAATATCCGCTGGATGGGCGGTCCGATCAATGAGAGACCGGGTGAACCGGCCACAAACCCGCGCGATCGCGCCCCCGCAATCGACATTGATGCGGTACGATCACCGCTTAGGCCGATCCGGTTCGGCAACATCGGCATCCGGTGCCGAGTCAGCGGCGCCGGCGGTCGCCACCGCCGCCCAAGCGGTGCGCACGGATCCCTCCTCAGGCCCGGCGCTGCAGGCGCATCCGCCTCCCTACCACCACGGCGACTGGCAGTCCCAGACCAGCCAGGATGCCACACCGTAGTAGCCGGGCTTTCGCGCGCACACGCAGTAGTTCGCCGCATTGGAACTGTCCTTGCCCCAGCTCCACTCTTTTCCAGCGCATTCGCTGTTCTTGGTTACGTTCGAGGTGGCGGTAGAAGAATTGCTGCTGGCCAATGCCGTGGCTGCGGCGCTGTCTTCCGCCGAGGTCACCAGGGCACAGCCACCGGTCGCTGGGCTGCTGTACTTCCCAGCTGCGCAGGTCAGCTGCTTGACCCCATACATGCCCGGCGCACAGACCTTGAGGCAGGTGTCGAATCCCGCAATGCAAGCGGTGGCCGTGCTGCCGCTCTTGGCCGAGTTCGACCCGGGGCATAGCACGTCCGTCGACAGCGTGGCGCCCGCGACCCTGTCGACCAGCGCGTGCGTGTCGGACGCTGTGTAGCTGCAATTGGGACTGGGACCTTCGCCGGTGCCGTTGGCGCCCTTGGTGGAATCGTTGTCGCTGTTGACCTGGTAGGTATTGCAGAGCGTGGGCGTGCGGAAGGCGCAGATGTTCGACAATGTCGCCTGATCGTTCTCGCTCACGCCAGCGACCTGATCGACGGCAATGGCGATGACGTTGCTGATGTTGACCGTGTGTTTCGCGCTGGTTGTACAGCCACCGCCCGAACCGCAAGAGCGATAGAGCTTGCCGCCGACTTCGGCGTAGACGTTGGTGATGGTCAGGGTGCTGTCGCCCCCGTTGTGTTGGATGATCTTGTCGCGCGCGCCTTTGAAACCGCTGTTCGAGATGGTCGACGCCTTGCTGGCGGTGCCGTCCTTGTTGATGGTGACGGCGTCGTCGCAGATGTAGGGGTACCAGACGTTGTCAATCGTGCAACTGCCCAGACAGTGGATCCCGTCGCCGATGTTCTTGCCGAAGATCACGTTTTTGACCGAGCCACCGTCCGCCACTTCGATGATTGGCTTGGTGCTGCTCTGATCGCCGGTCGTACAATCGTTAAGACTTCCTTCGTGCAAGGCCCCGCCTCCGTCGTAGTCGGTCACCGACTTGGTGCCGCTGATTGTAATCGTGCTGCCCTTGGCGGCTGGCCAGGCCAGTTTGGTTTCGAGTTGCGTGCACGCCGCGGCCACGGTCACCGTGGGCCCAGTACTCGCGCTGGTCGAGGCGGTGCCGCCCGCGGCCGTCGAGCCGCCAGCGGAGGTCGTACCACCTTTCGCTGAAACGCCTCCCGTTGCGCTGGATCCGCCCGTTGCGCTGATCCCGCCGGTTGCGCTGGTCCCGCCGGTTGAAGTGGAGCCGCCCATCGTAATCGAGCCCCCAGCCGGCGTGGTTCCACCCGCGGCCGTCCCCCCCGTCGCGAGCTTGGTCGATCCGCCCGTGGCAGGCGTAGATCCGCCTGCGGCGGACGTGGATCCTGCCTGCCCAGACGTGCTTCCCCCGGCTACAGCGGTCGATCCTGCGGCTGCCGTGCCACCTGTCCCGGACGTGGATCCGCCCGCAGCGGAGGTCGACCCGCCCGCAGCGGAGGTGGTTCCGCCCGCAGCAGCGGTGGAACCACCCGGTGCGGACGTGGTACCAGCGGCGGCTGCGGTCGTCCCGCCACTTTTTGCCGTGTTGGCTCCACCCGAGGCGACGCTGCCTCCGTTCGCGCCGGTGCCGCCGGGGATCATCGCTCCGCCGGTCTGGTTGCCCGCGGCCAAAGACGCCGGGGTGGAGGCACCGCTGCATCCAGCCGCGACGCCGGCGAGGAGCAAAAGAGAGACAACGAGACGGCTGGATTTTCGCATTTTCGATCTCCGCGTGGATGGAATCGAAGCCCAGGCAGCACCTGCCATTGGCCTTGCGGATGATTAGTGCCCGCCACGCCGAATTGCTTCGGCCAAAAGTGAAAGATCCGTCGAGCGAGTGGTGGACGAGCCTGTGGGTGCGCAACGCGCGGGTGCCAATCTCCAAGGTCGAGGTGCAGCGCCCCGACCGCGCGGCAGCGACGGCACGCTCACCGACGGCTGCGGCTTTGGCAGCGGAAACTTCACTCTCCGCCCGTCAGGCTTCGACGGCCAGCAGATCACCGACAGCTTCGCCGGGCCTGCGGCCGGCATCGCAGGCCAGACGCTGACCGGCCAGGGAAACTCCAGTAGGATCAGTCACCAGCGCCGTGCACCGCAGGCAACCTCGGCACGTCGTTGCCAATAACCTTCACTTGGGAATGCGGATGCGGCTGACTAGGCTTTCGTAGTCAGGCACGAGTTTGTCGAACTTGTGCGCGTCGTTGGCGTGAGCAACCAGCAGGACGGCCGGAACCGGCCGGAACAGCGATGTCACTTGCTTCCCCGTGGGTGCCTGGATGAACAAACATCGGCGATGACATCGATCGACGAACCATAGTGGGGGTGTACGTTGCCGTGCGCAAGAGGGTCAATGTCCATCCACGCTGCTTGCACCATGCGCTCAGCCCCAAACCACCTTCGCTCCGCGCGGCCCGAACAGTCGGCGGGCCAGCTCGGCCAGCCAGCGTCCCTCGGGTGTGGTCGACACGCGCAGCTCGCCTGCGCGCGCGCCAGCGACCAGTGTGGCGATTTCGGGACAAATGTCGGGAAGCTGTTCCAGGATGCAGAACAGGGTGGCGTGGCCAACGTCGGCGCCGGTACCCTCCGACCATGCGTGCACGGCAGCCGCACAGGTGGGATCTGGTGGCAACGGCTCTTCCACATCGTTGGCTGGGCCAAGATTGTTGATGGCGTCGATCACGCGGTGGCGACGGTCGCGATAGTCGAGCGGCCGCAGATCGTCGGGCGAGATGGGAACACCGATGTGGACGTCCTGCTGGCCCATACCCACAGGAAAATCGATCTCCCCGGAAACCGGCGCCACGGGCAAGCCGCCCACGAAGCGCACAGGAACAACCGGCCGCCCCAGTTCGATGGCCATGTCGAGAAACGCGCCCGAGAGCTTGCGCACCGGCGTACGACAACTGTGCGCCATGGCTCCCTCGACGTGAACCATCACGCAGCGGCCACTCGACAACATCTCGGCTGACATCTCGCGAATGATCCCAGGCAAAGAGGCGCTGTCGCTGCGGTCGAAGTATTGCGACATGCGCGGACTGCGCAGCCCCGGGTATGCAAACACGTGGCGCATGAGAAGGTCGAGCCAGGAAGTCCGATTCTCGATGCGCGCCAGGGTGAGCACAGGCGCGCCCATCAATGCCGACGCGACAATAGCGAAGACGGTGGACTCGACGGTCACCTGATGGTTGGCCAGGAAGATGACCCCGCCAGCGCGAGCCGCGTGCAGAGCGTCGGGATCCGCAATGTGAAGTTGGCGCAGAAAACGCAGGACCAGGCCGCGGCAGATGTCTTCGACCGGCGGGGCGGTGCCTGCCAGCAGGTTCCGCCAAGCATCGCGCGTCGCGGGCACCAGGTCGGCGGCCGTGTGCGAGCGGGGGACCCCGCCGTCCGCCCCGGAATCGTCGCGTGGGGAGCCCGCCGGCTGCGCCGGCGGCGCACCATCGCGGG
>PMLB01000086.1 GCA_003158735.1 Myxococcales bacterium
TTTTCATGATCGATCAGCGGTCAGCGCGCCGCGGTCTTGACAGCTGTTCGGTGCCAAAATAGAAATGGGCTCTGTTCAAGGAGCCCCATCCATGAAGGTGTGCCGTGGTCCGCTCCCGCCCCTTGTCGCTTCTGTGTTGGCCTTCGCCCTTGCGTCCCCGGCCGGCATCGCCATCGCTGCTGGCGACGAGAGTCAAAACAAGGTGGCGCCCGCAGGGGAAACGTCAACGGTGCCCGTTGTGGAGCAAGCCGGACCACCACCTTCGCCTGCTTCCGTGGAAGCTCCACCACCATCGACGGTGCCCGCGCCTGCCCCTGGTACGCAACAGGGCATGACCCCGCAGTCGGAGGCCGCCGATGATGCGCCCAGAGCGTCCCCGGGCCCCTTGGCATCGGCATCGGATGTCTTCGGCCCGGATAAACCATCGGATGCCGTCGCCTCAGAGCGTGGCCATCTTGGCCTCGTCTTGGGCACGGCGAAAGGCCTTGGCCTTGGTGGGCCAAAATTCGCGTACGGCCTTCGCGGCGGCATCAGGATCTCGCACATTGAGATCGGATTCCTGGTGGGCTCATCGGGAAAGTTCGGTGAGGAATCCGGCAATGAATCCGGTGATCTGGCTGCCTATCCAATCTTGTTCCCGCTGAACGGCATTATCAATGTCACCTCGATCTTGAGCTGGGTTCTCGGAGGCCAGGTAGGCCTAATGCACTATCGTAAGCACGTTTTCATGTACTGGCAGACCGGACCTGGGTCGTCGTACTCGACTGTAGACGGTGACGCGACCACCAACGTCTTCGCATATGGATTCCAGACCGGCCCTGCTGTGCGGCTGGCTGCTCATGTGTCCCTGCGATTTGAGTTCTCGCTGACTCATGTCGGCAATGCCTTCGTGACGGTGACAAATAAATACCCTGACGGTAGTAGCACCGAAGCGGGTGTGGGCATCGACGCGCATACCTTCCTCAACCTCTACGGAGCACTCTGTCTCACCTTGTAGTCTGATTGTATCTGTGCGCCTAGTTCCGCCCGTCCGGTTGTCCGCCGCAAGAATTGGAGACGACCTTGAAAAGGTGCACATGACCATCTCTACGATCGACGAGAACCAGGAATGCACAGGAAGTGCCGCAATCGATGCGCATCACCGTCAGATAGCCCGCGAAGTTCACCGGCTGAGCGTTGCTACCTCCGATGACCGTCCGGTAGTCGTGCGCGCGCGGGTTGCTGGTCACATCGGCGGGTGCCAACGATTTCGGTTCAGGAACCAAAGGCGGGTATGCTACGAAGGAAAGCGCGCGCACTTCGGGACCAGATGCGGTCCAAGCCAGAAGGAAGAGAGAGGCAGCGACCATAGCGCCTTCTTCCGTCGAACGCCTTGCCGTTCAGCGGTCTGGGCGCCGCCAAGCCGGCGCGACGATTCTACGCCGATGTTTCGGCGGCGGGATCGTCAGTGTACCGATGGCCGACCTTCAGGCCAGCCCGCGCCGGACTGTGGGTCCGCGCACACTCGCCACTCTTGCTATTTTGTCCCGCCAAATACCGCAAAGATGCTGTACTTGTAGAAACAATCCACATCCCAGAACCCGCATTTGCTTAAGGCCTGTAGCTGGTCCCAAAGACCACTTGGTTTGTCTTCAAGAGTGTTCTTGTATACAGATGGGATATTGTCATAGTTCCCAATTTCGCCCACCTTTCCATTCTTCTCTAATGTTTCATTTATCCAGTTGCGCCACATTTCAAATTGTATTTCCTCACTGTGGGATGAACCTGGATGGACGGCGTCGATGTTTAGAAATAGGCCGCCAAGCTTCAGTTCCTTATAGATTTTGGTGAACAATGCTGTCTTTTGCGTAAAATCAAGCGCCGTCGGGTGCAACGCCTTGTTCGACGGCGCCTATCCAAGAGAGCTGACCTCACCTGTCAATCGGTTGTCGTCTGGCTCCATCGTAGAGCTGGGCGCATCTCCGAGCGTGAGTTGACCAGGACGTAGTGGATTTGACACGTGGTTCGGCTCGCGAGCGATTGACGCAATCCCTTGTCGGCAGGAGAATTCCATCCATGCGAATGCCTCCTCGACGTCCCTTCCTTCTCGGCCTCTTCTTCTACGTCGCCGCGTGCGCCAACGGTGGGGCCGGCGGCGCGGGCGCGCGAGCGGGCAGCGCGAGGCTGTCGCCCGGCGCGACGCCATCGCCAAGTGGCAAGGACCGGACGACGGTTGTCACGGTCGACGCCGATACGCCCATGACCACGCCTTCAGGCTCGACGTACATTGCGCCGAAGGGATGGACCGTCACCGCCGAGAATGGGGTCATTCTGCTCGAGGATCCGTACCTCGAGGTGTCGGTCAGGTTCGTCGAACGGAAGGAATCAGAAGGGGCCGCAGCCATTGCGGCAGCGTGGAAGCAGGCTGAGCCCAGCTTCGCGCGCACCGTGCTGCTCACGACGCCGCGGCCGGGCCGCGACGGATCGGACGCATCTATTACCGTTCTCTACGAGACGAAAGTGTTTGAAGCCGTAAGGGCTTGGGCTACTGCCGCTCGCAAGGGTGACACCTGGTTTGTCACTTTGCTTGAGGGGACCAACGAGGGATGGGGCAGGCGCGGGGCTCAGGCCAGTGTCGCACAAGGCAGCTTTCGCGCCAAAGGTGTCGTCGAAGAATCGTTCGCGGGCAAGAGAGCGCACGTGCTCGATGCGGAGAGGCTCGACAAATTCGAGGCGTTCATCGAAGACAGTCGGAAAATCTCGCAGATTCCAGGGCTCGCTGTAGCAGTCGTGCAAGGGGCCAGGGTGGTCCTGGAAAAGGGTTTTGGGGTGAAGGAGCTTGGGAAGAAGGACCCGGTCACTCCGAACACGATGTTCCGAATCGCATCCATGACGAAACCCCTCACCTCGTTGATGATGGCCGCGCTCGTGGATGAGGGGAAGTTCACCTGGGACACGAACGTGACGACGATCCTGCCGCGCTTTGCTCTCGGCTATGCGGAGCTCACGAAGAAGCTCACCATGCGCAACATTCTCTGTGCGTGCACGGGCATTCCCTACAACAACTTGGGTATCTACTTCGAGCGGATATCCGCCGAGACGATGCTCGAACGGATGAAGGAGCTCAAGCCCTCGACGGGGTATGGCGAAACATACCAATACTCCAATGCCATGATTGCTGCCGCCGGCTACGTGGCAGCGCACGCCGCGAATCCAAAGCAGCCGATAGCCGTTGCGTACGAGGAGGCAATGCAGGCGAAGGTCTTCGGACCGCTCGGGATGAAGCACACCACCTTCGACCCGAAGGTCGTCGCACGTTCCGACCATGCGTCGCCGCACAATCGCAACACGCGGTTCGAGGTGGAGCTTACGCCGACCGATGCGGCCGCGGGGATCGCCGCGATGAACCCCGCAGGCGGGGCGTGGTCCACGGTGCACGATTTCTCCCAGGTTCTCTTGCTGGAGCTGGTCAAGGGAAGGATGCCCGACGGCACGCGGGTGGTCTCGGAGCNNGCGAGCCGCAAGCGCGCGTGGCGGAGAAGCGCAGTTATGGTTTGGCGCTCGACGTGGAGAGGTACAGGGATGTGCGCGCATACGGGCACAGCGGACTGCTTTATGGATATTCCTCCGCCATGTTCTTCCTGCCCGACTCTGGCGTCGGCGCGGTCATGCTCACCAACGTGGGCGCCCCCAATCCCCTCGTCTACGTCGAATTTCGGCGGAAGCTCCTCGAGATCCTCTTCGATGGCCTCGATGAAGCGCGCGAAGATCTCGAGATTGCGCTGAAAGAGATGGAAGCGTGGCGAAAGGAAGAGAGCGCGAAGATCGATTTTGCGCCCGATAGCTCCTTCCTCGATCGGTTCGTCGGTACGTACAAGAACCCGCTCTATGGAACGATCCGGATCTTCGTCGATGCCAAGCAGGGCGCCGTGCTCGATGCGGGCGAATGGACGAGCAGTCTCGGTAGGAAGAAGGAGAAGGATGGCCTGGAGAAGCTGGTGACCACGACGGCGGCATGGCTCGGCATGGAGCTCGCCCTCAAAGGGCCAGAAGGCAATGTAACGCTAGTACTAAACGACGGGGAACAAACCGTGCTGTTCGAGCCCGTGTCTGACGGGAAGTGAGTCCACTGCAAGGGCAAACGCGTCTGCTTGCCAGCAGCGGCACCTTCCAAGGTTGCGGCGTCCGTCGAACGCCTTGCCGTTAACCCGCGGGCGGCCGTCCGCGGCCGATCGACAG
>PMLB01000272.1 GCA_003158735.1 Myxococcales bacterium
GGTCCAGTGCCCCTACTGCATCGACGCTTACAGCAAGGACTGCCTGGAGAAGGGCGCCGACCTCGATCAAATGACGGAGGCCATCCACGTGGCGGCGGCTATCCGTGGGGGCGCGACCCTGGTTCACGGTGTCCAGATGCGGGGGCACGCCACCAAAGTCGGGATGTAGACCATGCCCGCGACGTCGCTCGCATCGCGCCGCCTCCCGCTGGCGCAACCGAGGGTGCAGCTCGCGCACATCGACGGCGTGTCGCTCGACCACGAGTTCGAGACGCTGCTGGAACAGCATGGGCTGTGGCCGCTCACGCCAACCCGCATTTCGACCCTGCAGATCAATCTGGGCCGCGTCTGCAACATGACGTGCCTAC
Organism: Myxococcales bacterium; assembly: GCA_003158735.1. Lineage (GTDB taxonomy): Bacteria > Myxococcota_A > Polyangia > Fen-1088 > Fen-1088 > Fen-1137. The sequence goes on from PMLB01000272.1 coordinate 369, forward strand.
ACTGCCACGTCGATGCGGGCCCCGATCGACGCGAAGCCATGTCGCGAGCCACGTTGCAACGCTGCCTCGATGTGATCGCATCGAGCGATACCCCGACGGTAGACATTACCGGAGGGGCCCCGGAGCTTCACCCGCAGTTCCGCTGGCTTGTGCAGCAGGCGCGCGCGCTCGGCCGAAATGTCATCAACCGCTGTAACCTGACCATACTCGAGTATCCGGCCTACCAAGACCTGCCCGCCTTCTTCGCGCAGCATGGGGTCGAGCTTGTATGCTCGCTACCGCACTATCGTCCCCTGCTCACTGACCGGCAGCGGGGCGAGGGTACGTTCGAGCGATCTCTGTTGGCGCTACGCAGGCTGAACCAGGTGGGGTATGGCAAAGCTGGCTCGGGCTTGAGGCTCGCGCTGGTGGCCAACCCGGTGGGCGCCTTCCTCCCTTCGTCCCAGGCGTCGCTGGAGCGCGAGTGGAAGCGCGAGATGTTTCGTTTGTACGGGGTTTCGTTTGATTCTCTCTACTGCATAACGAACATGCCGATCGCCCGCTACCTCGAATGGCTCTTGCAGAGTGGCAACCTTGACTCCTATCTCCAGCGGCTGGCAGGGGCCTTCAATCCGACGGCAGCCGCTGCAGTCATGTGCCGCACGACCCTCTCGGTCGGCTGGGACGGTCGGCTGTACGACTGCGATTTCAATCAGATGCTCGATCTCGGCGTCGAGCCAAAGGCTCCCCAACACATAGACGCATTCGAGCGCGCGGCGCTCGAAGCTCGACGAATCGTTGTGCGGCGTCACTGCTTCGGCTGCACTGCCGGCGCGGGATCGAGCTGCGCCGGAGCCACCGCATGAGCGTGTGGTCCGCTCCACACAATGGCGCAGCAGACGCCAGGCAGTCTCATCCCGCGCCAGGCGGTAGACGCAGGCTTTGGATCTGGCTCGTCGCCCTGGTGATAGGCGTCGCCGGGCTCATCGCGCTGTTCACCCTGCTCCCGATTGCCTCGTGGTTGGTGACCGTGGTTGAGTGGATTCGCGGCCAGGGTCCGGCGGGCTCGGCGCTCTTTGCGGTCGCCTATGTGGCTGCGGCTGTCCTGCTGCTCCCCGGATCAGTGCTGACTATAGGCGCCGGCTTCGCTTACGGCCCCCTGTGGGGCCTGATGCTCATCTCTCCCGTGAGCGTTCTTGCCGCGACCACGGCTTTCTTGCTCGGGCGAACGATTGCGCGCGACTGGATCACCCGGCGCCTCGGGCAGGACCCGCGTCTCGCGGCGATCGATGCAGCCGTGGGGCAGAGCGGGTTCAAGATTGTGCTGCTACTCAGATTGTCGCCCCTCTTTCCGTTCAACGTCCTCAACTACACTCTCGGCCTCACGCGGGTTCGACTGCGTGACTTCGTGCTCGGCTCGTGGATCGGCATGTTGCCGGGCACGGCACTCTACGTCTACATCGGCTCGCTCGTCACCAGCGCGAGCGAGCTCGCCAGCGACACCCATCCATCCGCGGGTGTTGAGGGGCGGGTCCTGCTGGTTGTGGGGCTGGTCGCGACCCTGGCTGTCGTTGTCCTGGTCACTCGCATCGCGCGCAAGGCACTGAAGCACGCCCTCGACCAGGTTCCCGCGCCCAAGGAGCGCACTTCATGAACTCGGGAGGTCGCACGCAATCACACACAGTCGCGCCTTGGGACGCGCACAACCAGGAGCTGGTGGCCAGCGTCCATCCGGCCGAGTGGATCAACCCGACCCCCGGCGGTCGTTACAACCTGGTCGTGATCGGTGCCGGCACCGCGGGTCTGGTCTCCGCCATCGGGGCGGCCGGGCTGGGCGCCAAGGTTGCGCTGGTAGAACGCGATCTGATGGGCGGAGACTGCCTCAACTACGGGTGCGTGCCGTCCAAGGCACTCATCCGCTCGTCCCGTGCGGCCTACGATGCGGGCCACGGAGCGCCCTTCGGCGTGCGCGATGCTACAGGCGGGGTGGATTTTGCTGGCGTCATGGAGCGGATGCGCCGCCTCCGGGCGAGCATCGCACACCACGACTCGGCCAGGCGCGCCTCCGAGGCGGGTGTCGATGTGTTCCTCGGCCAGGGCGTTTTCGTCGGGTCCGACGAGTTGCAGGTCGGTGACCGCCGTCTTCGCTTCGCACGCGCAGTCATCGCGACCGGGTCACGGCCGGCCACACCTCCCATTCCGGGTCTCGCCGAGGCCGGCTTTCTCACCAACGAGACCGTGTTCTCGTTGACCGAGCTGCCCAAGCGGCTGCTGGTTATCGGAGCCGGCCCCATCGGGTGCGAGTTGGCGCAGGCATTCAGGCGGTTCGGCAGCGAGGTGTCGATCGTCAGCCTGGATGTCCGGCTCTTGCCCCGTGAGGACGCCGACGCCGCCGCCGTGCTTGCCGCGCAGTTCGAACGCGAGACCATCGGGCTGGCCCTCGGCGCCAAGATTGTACGTGTCGAGAAGAGGGGCGGCGCCAAGGTCGTGGTGTTCGAGCGCAACAGGGAGCAGCACGAGCTCGTGGGTGACGAGGTCCTGGTGGCGATCGGGCGCACGCCCAATCTGGACGGGCTGGGGCTGCAAGCCGCGGGGGTCAAGTTCGATGCCGGCGGCGTCCTGGTCGACGACAGGCTACGCACCTCCAATCACAAGATCTTCGCAGCCGGCGACATCTGCTCAGCCTACAAGTTCACCCATGTCGCCGACGCCATGGCCCGCGTGGTCCTGCAGAACGCCCTGTTCTTTGGCCGCAAGCGCACGAGCTCGCTCGTCATTCCTTGGGTTACGTACACCGATCCGGAGATCGCCCACGTCGGCCTTTACGAGCAGGAGGCGCGCCAGCGCGGTCTCAAGCTGCAGACGCTCACGGTGTCCCTTGCCGAGATCGATCGCGCCGTGCTCNNGGAGATGATCGGCGAGGTCGTGCTCGCGATGACCGAGAAAGCAAAGGTCGGTGCTCTCTCGCGAACGATTCACCCCTATCCGACCGAGGCCGAGGTGTGGAAGCGGCTCGGAGACTCGTACCAGAGAACCAGGCTGACACCGGGCGTGCTTCGCTTCTTCCGGCGGTTGCTCGCCTGGCGAAGATGACGAAGGGTGCGCGATGCTGACGAAAGCAACTCTTTGCATCCTCGTGAAGCCGCCGCTGCCTGGTTTGGTCAAGACGCGGCTAGTCTCCCTGACAGCCACCCAGGCTGCCGGTCTTGCGGCGGCGTTTTTCGCGGACACATTCGCCCTGGCGAGTTCCTGCGCGTGGGCGCGCGTTGTCGTGGCATGCGACGGAGATCCGTCGCCGCTGAAGCTGGCCACTGGCACCGAAGTCTGGCCGCAGGGATTAGGAGATCTCGGCGAGCGCATGGAACGGGTGTTGTCCCTCGCTCTCGAAAGCAGCAAGGCGGCCATGGTCATTGGCACGGACCTTCCGGGACTGCCACGCCGGTTTCTCGATGCCGCGCGCCTGCAGCTTGCCGCACACGACGCGGTCATTGGCCCCAGCGAGGATGGAGGCTTCTACCTTCTCGGGCTGCAACGATGTCCATCGGGGCTACTGCGTGGGCTCCCGTGGAGTTCCGCGACGACCCGGGAGCACACGGTGAAGCGATTGCGTTCGGCTGGCCTCGCCGTGGCCGAGGCGGAGTCATGGTTCGACGTCGACGTGCCCGCCGATTTCAGGCGGCTCGCGGGCCTGCTCCGCGAGCAACGCATTTGCGCGCCGAGGACTGCGCATTTTCTCGCCGGGCTCACGCCTCGCAGTAGGTCAGCATGAGCGGCGCGGGCTCGGTGAACGAACCGCTCCGCATCTCGGTTGTGCTGCCGGTACTCGATGAGGCGGCGCGAATCGGCGAGCGCCTGAGCGAGCTCGCACGGCTCGCGTTTCACGAAATCATCGTTGTGGACGGCGGCAGCA
>PMLB01000285.1:0-17464 GCA_003158735.1 Myxococcales bacterium
AAGTTCTGACCGGAGGCACTAGCCCGCCGCCGCCCAGGTCAAGCCGTCGCTTTCTTCCTGGCCCGATCTTCTCGCTGGCGCCCGGCCGCAGGCTATGCCAAAAAGAATGCTGGTCCCGGGTGACGGAATACTTGCGAACCCCGCCAGGCCCGGAAGGGAGCAACGGTAGCTGGTCGACCGGGTGCTCGGGACCTTTTGTGTTGTCCCGAAGAGAGGACAGGGAAGCCTGTCGCAGCACAGACCGAGTCGAGGAGCGCAGCACGGAGGTGGTGCTACAATAGTGTCCTCCGGAGACGATTCGATCCAATGCCTCGCATGGTCAAGTGCGCAAGACTCGGGCGGGAGCTGCCCGGGGTCAGCTACAAGCCGTTCAACAACGAACTGGGGCAACGGATCTACGACCATGTCTCGCAGCAGGCGTGGATGGAGTGGATTGAATACTCCAAGCGAATCGTCAACGAGTTCCGTCTCGACCTAACCTCGCCCGTGGGGCAGCAGGTTCTGCTTGAGCAGGCCGAACAGTTCTTCTTCGGTGCGGGTGGCCGCAACCCACCCGAATTCGTGGCACCCAAGTCGTGACAGCTCGCCATGCCTGACGACAAGGGACGCCGCAACACGGGGGCCATTCCCATAACCAGCGAACGGCCGGTGCGGCGGCCTACGGGCTCGTTCTTCACAGCCGAAGGTGGCTCGCAGCGTGGTGACCCGCATGCGCGCGATCCACGTGTGGCGGTCAGTGTGCCGGTGAATGTCCGCTACGAAAGCATTCTCGATTTTCACGGCACCCAGTCGGTCAACATCAGCCGTTCGGGCATGTTCTTGGCGTCTGCCGATCCACGGCCGGTGGGCACCATCGTCGACTTCGAGCTGGCGCTGGCCGACGGCCTCTCGCTGCTTCGGGGCAAGGGTGAGGTGGTGCGCGTGACCAGCGACCCCGTCGCGGGCATGGGGGTGCGCTTCCGTGAGCTTGACCAAGAGGCCCGCCGCTTCCTCGACCGCATCGTTCAGGTGAACGAAGAGGAAGGACGCTCGCCCGCGGTTTCGCTCGACTTCGCCAATGCGCCCACTGCCTCGTCATCCTCCAGCCCCGGGGTGTCATCCCAATACAGCCCTCTGCGGGGCGCCACCACGCTGCAACCGGGCCTGCTGGTCAGTGGGCGCGACCTCCACGTCAAGCTCACGCCCGCGACGGTCGGCTACTTCACCAACAACCCTCTGCTCAACATGCGCTTGGGCGGCTTCGTGGTTCCCTGCGAAGAGAACGTGCCCCTGGGCGCGGTCTTCGATGTGGTGATCGAGAGCTTCGAGGGTCATGCGCTGTTTACCGGCAAGGGCAAGGTGGTGGCCAAGCAAGAACACCGACTCGGGGTTCGCCTGTCCGACGTGGACAAGATCGTGCTGGCGCGCCTGCAGGCCGAAGTCGCCCGGCTAAGTCCATTCGGGCGATAAGACAATTCCCCCTGTCGAACCGGGGCCGTGATCGGTAAACTAGGCCGGTGACTGCGAAGCCTGAGAAACAAGAAAGCAAACCAGACGAAAAGGTCGAAGCCGCGCGCGCCCGTGTGGCCAGCACCGGACGCAATGATCCGTGCTTCTGCGGCTCCGGCAAGAAGTACAAGAAGTGCCACCTGGCCGACGACGAGGCAGCCGCTTTGGCGCCGCCCCGGACACCTGACCCTGACGAGATGCTCGCCGAAGGCTGGCGGCTTTTTGAACAGCGCAGGCCGGCGGCTGCCGAGAAAGAGTTCCGCGCGGCCCTGGCGCTCAAGCCTGACTGGGCGGACGCGCTGGTCGCCATCGGCCTGGCGCGCCTGCGATCGGGCGACCAGGAGGCTGCACGTAGGGAATTCAACGAGGTGCTGCGCGTGTCCGAAAAACTGGCCGCCGAACTGCGCGAGTCAGGGGCCAAAGACGCGTTTTCCCGCAAGGAGGCGCAGGCCTACCTGCGCGCCAGCCACGCTCTCGGGTGTCTGGCCTTCGACCAGGAACGCTACCAGGATGCTCTGGTGGATCTCGAACGTGTGTATTCGGTGGACCAGGACGCGGTGGGCACCGAGGCCCGCCTCATCGCTGGGGCGGCCCTGCTCAAGCTCAAGCGGCCGGCCGACGCCGTGCCAATTCTGGAAGTGGCCAGCAAGTCAGAAAACGGGGCCGGACGCGCCCTCATGAGCCTGGGTCTGGCCCACTTTGGCGCGGGTGATCGGGCCGCCGCCCAGGCCGCGATGCTGCGGGCTCTCGACGCCAATTCCCACTTCGGCACGGCCCTTCTGGGCCGGGTTCCCGCGCAGGCGACCAACCTGGGAGCCGCTACCGCGGGTAGCCGCGAAGAGGCCGTGGGCTACGCGCAGACCTTCGGCGATGCGTGGGACAAAGAGGCCAAGGATTTTCTCAAAGAGACTATGGCCGGCCGATCGGCCAAGGCCGGCAAGGCTGGTGGCGCCGCAGGAGCGCCGACGGAGTAGCCCCCGTGTCTCCCAAAGAACCCGCCTCGCCAGTCGTGCCCGAGCGTCGTGCCTCGCGGCGCAATCCCATCCAGGTGCGGATGCAGCTGGCGGACATGGTCAGCACTTTCTTGGGCCGCAGTGTGGACGTGAGCCGGGGAGGCCTCTTCGTGGCGTCTGCCGAAACCCGACGGGTGGGAACCTTGCTGCGCGTGCGCGTGCTCGGCCCGCGTGGCGAGGCTGTGTTTGCCGTGGGCGTGGTGGTCCGTTGTTTCTCCGATCTGGAAGGCAGCCACGAGGGCGTTTTGTCGCCGGGCATGGCCATCGCTCTGACCTCGACCAGCGAGGCGTGGGATCGTTTTTGGGAGGACGTCAGCACCACCGACGGCGACGACGACGAGTCCAGCGACGACGAGGATGGGACGTGAGCAACACCGGGGCCTTGTTCCCGGTTTCGTCTGACAAGGCCAATGCCCTGCGCGCGCGGCTGGCCGAGTTGCACATCCAGGAAGAGGACTTGGAAGAAACCTTCGTGCGTTCCGGCGGCAAAGGCGGGCAAAACGTGAACAAGGTTTCCACCTGCGTGGTGCTGGTGCACCGGCCAACCGGAACTTCCGTCAAGTGCCAGCAGGAACGCTCGCAGGGACTCAACCGCTACCTGGCGCGCAAGCTGCTGGCCGATCGCATCGAGGCCGCGCGGCTCGGTCGGCTAAGCCAGCAACAGCAAGAGAGCGAGCGCATTCGACGGCAGAAGCGGCGCCGCTCGCGCCGGGCCAAGAACCGCATGCTGGCCGACAAGCACGCCCAGGGCGCCAAGAAGGCGCTGCGGGCCGGGGTCGGCCGCGACGAGTAGCCAGGTCAACTAGTGCTTGCAAGCGAGCGTGGAGGGCTGAAGCGTGCAGTTTCCCGCGTAACAACAGACACTCTTGGGACAGCTTTGTGAGCCCGTGCAATCAATCCCGCAGGTTGAGGCGGCGCAGACGACGCTCCCCTGGCACGAATTCGGGCCGGTGCAGCTGGCGGTGACTGTGGTTCCGTACAGACTCAGGGCGCCCGCGCACGACCCATTCCCCGAGCAGGTCAATGTGCACGAATCGCCTGAACAAGTCAGGTCCGAGGCACAGGCGCCGTCGCCGCTGCAGGTGATTTGACTCTTGCTAGCCCCGCTGGCCACGTTGCTACAGGCTTTCGTTCCACTGCAAGCCACGGTACACGAACTGCCCTTGCAGTTGATCGAGCCCGCACACGAATTCGACTCCGTGCATGCGATGTCACAACCGGCTGCCTCACCACACTCAATCCCGCCTGCGCATCCGTCTTGCCCGCAGGTGATTTGGCAAGAGAGTTGGGAAGGACAAACGACCACGGATGCACAGCTGCCGGCAGCGCTGCAATCAATTACGCACTTGTCGTCGGTGTAGGTTCCGCCGATTGCCACGCACCGGTCGGCATCGGTTGGCTCGGTTGCGGCGTCGTCGCCAATGCTGCTGGTTGTGTCGCCAGCTTCACTCGTTCCCCCGCCGTCATCCACGATCCCGCCATCGTCGGCAGGCTCGCTGTCCTCCGACGCTGCGTCTGAACCTCCGCTGCCCACGCTTCCTGCCGTCCCACCGGAGCCTCCGCTGTCGCTGCTCACGATGCTACCTCCGCTGGCTGCCTGCCCGCCGGTATCGGCGCTGCCCCCGCCAACTTCCTGCCCACCTGAAGCAGCGTTCCCACCGCCTGCTGTCTGCCCGCCTGAGACGGCGCTGCCTCCGCTTCCGCTGCTACCTCCGCTCTGCCCGCCTGCCCCGCCGCTGGCAGCCGTGCCACCGTGGCCGCCGGTTGCGTGGGGCGGACTGGACGCTCCGGACGAGCACGACGCAATGCCAAGAACAGCAATAGCGAGCACGCTCCAAACCGGAGCGCGGTTCTGAAGGATTCGAGGAAGCTGCATCATGTCGTACTAACACTCCGTGGCTTCAGAAAGGGAAAGTTGTATGGCCGTGCCTCGAAACTCCGCGGCCGCTATTGCAGCCGGAACTCGACCCGGCTGTCGCGCACTTTGGTGCTCTTGCCGGAGCAAGCCGGCAAAGCTGCCCATGTCGCCGACTCTCTACTCGCCCGCCAGATGCGCCATGCGAACTGCCGCATGGGCTGGCTGGCCTGGGCAGTCGGGCGGGTTGAGCTTGCGCAGTTCGAGACGCAGGGTGACCTTGGGAAGGTGGGCCGCGAGTGCGTCGATCATGTGGCGAGCCAAGGCTTCCAGAAGATGGTGGGTCTCGCCCGTCCCGATGCCCACGATGATCTCGGCCACTTGCCGATAATCGATGGTGTCGGTCAGACGATCGGTGGACTGGGCCGTCTCCAGAGGTGCATCGATCTCAATATCCACTTCGAACCGGCGCAAAGACCGGCGCTCCGCAGGGGTCGCGCCATGGCGCGCCTCGAAGCTGATCCGAGACAGCACAAGCGTGGGCATCAACTAGCCCGCTTGCCCGCTGCAGTTCCTGCGTTCAAGGTGCCTCGACCTCGGCTTCTTTGCGCATCTTGCGTTTGATGATCTGGCGCTTGACCGGGCCCACCATGTCGATGAGCAAGCGGCCCGCGAGATGGTCGTTTTCGTGCTGCATGGCCCGTGCGAAGAGGCCACTGCCCTCCACCGTGAAGGGCTTGCCCTCGACGTCGAGCGCCCTGAACTCAGCGGTCATGGCCCGCTTCACGGGCACGAATATCCCGGGAAACGAAAGACAGCCCTCGTCCCCGGTCTGCGCCTCGTCGGACAAGCGGACGATCTCGGGATTGATGAAAACCAGGGGTGGGTCGGTGGCCTGACGGCCGGCCGCCTCGGGGTCGACCAGGAAGATACGCAGCGGAACGCCGACCTGGATGGCTGACAATCCGGCGCCCTCGGCCAGGTACATGGTATCCGTCATATCCGCGACCAAACGCTTCAGTTCGGCATCAAAGTTGGTGACGTCACGCGACGCCTCACGCAAGCGCGGGTCGGGGAAATGTAGGATGGGAAGAATGGACATCTCGCCAGAAAGGATGACATCCGACGACGGAGCAAGCAAGACGCGACGGCGCAGCTTGAGCCCGCAGCCAGGGCCGGACGGTCGCTCCGACCACGGCCAAGACCACGACCTTCTGCGGCTATCTCGGGATCATGCGCGGCGCCCGCGCGTTGACAACCATGGATCCCATTCGTAGCTTAGCCAACCTGCTCGCTTCACTTCCATGAAGCTCGTGAGATATGCCGAAGCCGATCTGCCAACGGTCCACGGACCGTTTCGGGTATTTGTGTACCATGAGTCGGCCGACGAAAAAGGCACGGGCTCGGCCAATTCGAATCAGGAGCACGTGGCCATCGTGCGTGGGCCCGTGCAGGGCAAGAGCCATGTGCTGACCCGCGTGCATTCCGAGTGTTGGACATCGGAGGTCCTGGGATCGCTCAAGTGCGACTGCCGCGAGCAGCTGCACGTGGCACTGGAAAAAATCGCGGCTGAAGGCGCCGGGGTTCTGGTCTATCTGCGGCAGGAGGGCCGCGGCATTGGGCTGGGCAACAAGATTCGCGCCTATGCCTTGCAGTCGGGCGGCGCTGATACCGTGGAAGCCAACCTGGCGCTGGGGTTCGAAGCCGACGAACGCTCCTACGACATCGCAGGCGCCATCCTGCGCGATCTGGGCGTGTTGTCGGTGCGGCTCATGACCAACAACCCACTCAAGGTCAAGGGGCTGGAAGACGCCGGGGTCAAGGTCGTGGATCGCGTTTCCCATTGGGTGGGAGAAAATCAGCACAACGCGGGCTACCTGGCGGTCAAGCGCCACAAAATGGGCCACCATCCCGACGCGCATGCATCCGATACGCCCGACCCCATTTCTATGCTTCGAGCAGTACCCAAGTCCGGCAAACGCTAGCGCCCAAACAGGAGATCGTCATTCCTACCCTCGAAGAAGTTCACGCAGCTCTAGAGCAAGTCAAGGACCCGGCGCTGGGCCGCAGCTTTCAGGCGGCGAACATGGTGCGCGAGGTGGGCGTCGAGAACGGTAAGGTTCGCATCGACCTGAAGTTGACCACACCCGCCTGCCCCTCGCGCGACGCCATCGCAGCGTCGGTGCGCGAGGCCGTGGGACGACTGGCCGGCGTGGCCGGGGTCGAGGTTGTCTTTTCGGCCGACGTGGCGCGACGGCTGGGCCCGCAGCGAGAGAGGCTGCCAGGCGTGCGCAACATCGTCGCGATCGCGGCGGGCAAGGGCGGCGTAGGCAAGTCCACAGTGGCCACCAACCTGGCCGCGGCCCTGCACCAGCAAGGGGCCCGGGTGGGCATCCTGGACGCCGACGTGTTCGGGCCTTCCATCCCGCAGATGATGGGCAACCCCGAGGTGCCACCGGACATCGGCGCGGGCCAGACGATCAAGCCCGCGGTCCACCACGGCATCCAGGTGGTGTCAGTGGGCTTCTTCGTCGAGCGCGGCACCGCCATCATCTGGCGCGGGCCCATGGTGCACAAACTGCTGCAGCAGTTTCTCGAGGACGTCGAGTGGGGCGAGTTGGACTATCTGGTGGTCGATCTGCCGCCTGGTACCGGCGACACGCAGCTTTCGCTGTCGCAGCTTATTCCTGTCACAGGCGCGGTCATGGTCACCACGCCACAAGAAGTCTCCATCCTCGACGTCGAGAAGGCCATGGCCATGTGGAAGAAGGTGCAGGTTCCGGTGCTGGGCGTGGTCGAGAACATGAGCTACTACCTGTGCCCGTCGTGCGGGCACCGCGACGAGATCTTCTCGCGTGGCGGGGGCCGCCGGCTGGCCGAACGCGAAGGCCTGCGCTTCTTGGGCGAGGTGCCGCTTCTGCCCGGGGTGCGCAGCGGTGGTGATGCGGGAATACCCATCGTGCTGGCCGAACCGAAATCGCCGGTGGCTGAGCTATTTGTCAGCATCGCCCAGCAAGTGGCCTGCGCGCTGTCGGTGCTCAATCTGCCGGACCCCGGCACCGGCAAGCGCAGCAGCCGACTCAGCGTACTCAAGTGACGGCTGGCCGTCGCACTGGACCCGACGAAGGTGAGAGGGCATCCTTGCCCGAGTGAACGGTCCGGTCAACCTGCGCAAGCCCGTCTGGCTGTGGCTCGGCCTGTGCGTCGCGATCCTTGCTCCGCGCGCCTACCTGGCCGTGCACGATCAGGGCGTGATCTGGGCCGACGAGATCTTCCAAACCTTGGAGCAAGGACACCGCCTGGCCTTTGGCTATGGACTCGTGCCCTGGGAATACCAGTCCGGGGCGCGCTCCTGGCTTCTGCCCGGGGTGATCGGCGGCTTCATGAAACTGCTGGCCAAGCTTGGGCTCGACCAGGGGCTGGGGCTGGTGGTCGGCACAAAACTGCTCTTTGCGGTGGGCGCGGCGGCCACCTTCTATCCCATGCTGCGGTTGGCACATGGCATGGGTGGCGCGGCGGCAAGCTTGCTGTTGGGCATCGCGGCCATCGCATTTCCCGCCAGCCTCCTGTACAGCAGCCGCGCCCTGGCCGAGGTGGCGTGTGCGCCCTTGATCACCTGGTCGCTGTGGATCTTGTGGCCGTGCGGGCTCGCCTCGCGCTCGCTAGCGCAAGGGCCCGATGCCAAGACCGGCGCAGCGCGGGCGACCGCCTGGCGTTTGCTGGTCGCCGGTGTCCTTTTCGGCTTGGCCACGGTGCTGCGCTGCCAAAATGGCGCTCTGCTGGCAGCACTTGTCCTCATCGTGCTGGCCCGCTGCCGGCTGCGCGCCGCGATCACTCTGGCGGCGGGCGGCTTCGCGGCTTTGCTCCTGGGCGGCCTGCTCGATTGGGTCACCTGGGGCAAGCCGTTCCAGTCAACCATCGAGTACCTGCGCTTCAACTTGATCGAGAAGGGTTCCGAGCTGTGGGGCGTTTCGTCGCGGAGTTTCTATCTGCAAACCATGCTGGCCACTAATGGGCTGGCCCTGCTGGCTTTGGTGCTGGGTTTTCTCGCGGGGCTTGCGCGCACCTGGCCTGTGGCTCTGTTGACCCTGCTGTTCCTCGCGATCCATTCCCTGTTCCCGCACAAGGAGCTCCGTTTCCTCTATCCCGCGCTCCCGCTTTTTCTCACCTGCGCCGCGGTAGGGCTGGCCGTCCTGATTGAAAAGCTTCCCTTGCTGCGCGCCCGACCCGCGGCCAGCGCGGCGGTGCTGGGGCTGGTGCTTCTGGCGGCCTTTGGCCTGCGTGCTCGCCGCGTGACCTTCGAGGACATTGGCCAGGGACTCCAGATTCCGGGTGAGATCAGTCCCCCGACGACCAGCGTGTGGGGTTGCCTAGACGAACAGAATCGGCTGCTGGCTGAAGTTGGACGCCGCGCCGATCTTTGTGGTTTGGTCATGCCCAACGTGAACGGATACTGGACCGGAGGCTACAGTTATCTGCATCGCCGCGTGCCGCTGCTGTGGTGGCCGGGTCTTGATGTGGCCAACTATGCGTTGCTGATTCCAGGACAGAAACTCGCCGATGGCCGCTACAAGATGGTCGCGCAGGCAGGCGGCTACGCGCTTCTTCGTCGGGATGGGCCCTGCCGGCCGGTGCGCGGTCCACTGGGTTCCTACGGCCGGCTGATTCCAGCGGGAGTTCCATGAGCGGCCTGCCAGGTCGATGGAACCGCGTGGTCGGCGCGCTTTCGGGATGGCGCCCGGGCGTGTACCTGTTTGTCGCCGTGACCTGCGTCTACTTCGCGAGCATGAGTCGCGAAGTGCCTTGGGGCGACGCGCGGCCCATCTACGACGTGGCCGAGTCTATGGTGCACGGCGAAGGCATCGCGGTGCCCAACCGCTGGCCTTCGGATGCGCCGCCGGGCCGCGGGGGCCGATTCTATGCACCCCAGCCTTGGCTGCCGTCGCTGCTGCACCTGCCGGGTGCGGCCCTGCGCAACGTCCTTTGGTACCTGCACCCCGGCCCAGAGGTGGCGCACTTGTTGGCGGCCTTTGCCTGCCATGTGGCCGGCACGTTGCTGGGAGGCTTGGTGGCGTGGTTGTTTTTCCGCCTGTGCCGGCGCCACGGCGCCTCGCCGCGCGTGGCTGGCTTCGCAGCGATCTTGCTCGCTGTTGGCACCATCGTCTGGGTCTACGCCCGCTATCCCTTCAGCGAGATCGCTCAGATCGCCTGTTTCACCGGCTTCTTCCTCGAACTCTCGCAGCTCTTGCAGCGTCTCGACCGACGCGCGGCCCTGGCCACGGGGGTGTGGGCCGGCCTGCTGCTCAACACCAAGTACATCTACGCTCTGTCGCTTCCGGGCGCGTTGCTGCTAGTCGTGCTGGTGCATCGGAAGGATCTGCGTTCCCTGGGCCGGACCCTGCTCAGTGCGGGCCTGGGGTTCTTGCCAGGACTGCTCATGGTCTTGCTCTACAACTTCCTTCGCTTCGGCTCGGTCACGAACACGGGCTACTCCAAGCTGGGCGATGTGATGGTGGAGAATGTCCTGGTCGGCGCGTGGGGCTTCTTGTTTTCGCCGGGCAAGAGCATCTTCCTTTACTCGCCACCGCTGCTGCTCGCTGTGCTCGGCTTGCGCGGTTTCTGGCGCAGCCATCGCTGGAGCGTGCTGGCCATGCTCGCCACCGTCGCGCCGGTGCTACTGTTCTACTGCCGCTCTCCCTCCTGGCCGGGCGACTTCGCCTGGGGCCCGCGCTACGCGGTCTTTGCGGTTCCCGTGCTGTTGCTTCCGGCCATCGCCTTTCTCTCTGCCGCGCGCCGACCCGGGCGCTGGCTGGCGGTCGCGCTGCTGGTGGTCGGCCTTTGCGTGCAGCTCCTGGGCAATGCCTTCTACTGGGACCATTTCATTCGCATCGGGCTGGACGTGCGCAGCCGCTGGCTCGGTCTGCCCAATCGCAGCGCCTCCCTGACCGCGGACAAGGGTGGTTTCTGCGAAGGCTGTTTCGAGGACAGCTATCCCACGGTGTGGCTGGGCCCATTCCAGCCCATCCTCGGCCATCTCTGGCTCATCCGGCATGTGCCGTTTGGCCACGATTGGAAACGGGCCTCGCAGGATGCCCCCTGGCGCCGTCACACGCGACTTAACATCGACGCCAAGGAAACCTACGAACGAGCTCGCGTCGACCATTGGCTCTACGAAACCGACAAGTATCGAAGCGAGGGATGGATCGTGCTTCTGCTTCTCCTGGGCGCGGGCGGCGGCGCCGGCGTTCTCTTCGTTCGGCGCACGCGAGAAGCTGATCGGCCGAGCTCGCGGTGAACGCCGCGATCGCCGTCGCTCCATCACCACAACTTTGCTTGCCTCGGACCGCCCCCTGAACTAAAAGCACGACCTCCACATCAGGAGGAGGTTACCCATGAAGACCAGGTTCAGTGTTTGCTTGTTTGCGTCCATGATTTCGATGGCAACTCTAGGCTGCGGCAACGAGGGCCAAGGCGGCCCGGTGACATCGGCCCAGCTAGACATCACCACGGTCCCCACCGGCGTCCAATGCGTAAAGGTGGTCGTGACCATCGGGACCCAGACCGTCAACCCACCGCTCATGACCGTGGCGGCTGGCGCTTCCTCGGCCAGTCTGAGCCTAGGCCAGCTGCCCGTGGGGAGCGCGACATTTCAGGCAAACGCCTACAACGTGGCTTGCTCGGCTGTGACCAGTACCACAGTGGCCAACTGGGTGGCGGATCCGGCCAGCGCGACCCTGAGCTACGGCAACGTCGCCAGTGTGGCGATGAACTTCCGGTCCAACAGTCCGGTCACGGTCAAAGCCAATTTTTCGGCCAGCGTGGCGGAGGTGTATACCAGCATCTGGGCGAGCTACGCTCGCATGAGCGACGGGACCGTCACACAATGGGGAGGCACGGGGGTCTCGAACAACTTCACACCACTAGCCGTGCCGTCGCTTACCAACGTCGCCACGATCGCGGCCGGCAACACTTTCGCCTGCGCCGTGAAGACCGACGGCACGGTTTGGTGTTGGGGCTACAATTGGTCTGGAGGAAACCTGGGCCCCAACGTTGCGGTTGGCGGGTGGGCCACAACGCCAGTCCAGATTCCTGGGCTTCTGGGCTATGGCCTCGTGACCGACATTGCTGCAGGACCCTTCCACGTGTGCGCCGTTACTGCCGGAGGCTACCTTTTCTGTTGGGGAGACAACTCGAATGGTCAGTTTGGTAGCGGGACGACGGGGACTTACAACCCGACACCGGTCTTCAGCCGCAGCTCGACCGGCTCAGTTGCGGCCGGCTACAACTACACATGCATCCTCGACAGCTGGAGCAATGTGATGTGCGCTGGTCTGAATGACGTGGGTCAATTGGGGAACGGGACACAGGTGAACAGCTCGACTTTTGTCTATTCATGGAGCATTGGGGCCATCGCAGTGGCGACGGGCTACAGTCACACGTGCCTCATAGCTTTGGACAATACGGTTCGTTGCTTCGGCCAGAACAACTCTGGCAACTTGGGCGACGGAACCTTCAACTCGCGATTGTCGCCTGTGACTGTGGTCGGGCTGAGCAACGTTGTGCAAATCAAAGCCGGTTCGGGCAACACCTGTGCCCTGTTGCAGGGTGGCACGTTGAGCTGCTGGGGCGAGAATCAGTTCCTTGGAACCGGACAGCTAGCCAACCAACCGCTGCCGGTCCAAGTGCCAAGTCTTTCCGGCGTTGTTGGGCTGAGCATGAACCAAGGCAGTCACGCCTGTGTGCTCCTCTCCGATGACTCGGTCAAGTGCTGGGGCGAGAATTCCGACGGGGAGATCGGCAACGGCACATGTGACTACGCTCCCAAGCCGACAACGGTTTTGTTCTAGGGAGCAGCCGCTGACGTGAGGCGGGCCGAGAAGACAGCGAGGAAATCCGCGCCGTCTCCAGAGCTCGCACTCGCGTTGAAGCGGGTCAGGCGAAGAGTTAGCTGTTTCACGAAGAGGGCACGGGCGTTTCCTGTGCTCTCTTCGTGTAGGAGCTAGCAGACCGGTGAAATCGTTCGTCGAACTCGTCAAGGGACACTTCACCTTCCTGCCTCGGGACTGACGGGGAAGAAAATGGACTGCTTACTCCGCGCGACGGCGGAGTTCGACATGCCCCGCGTAGGGGTCATCCCAGGTGGCGACTAGGCGCGGAAAAGTGCCGGTCAGATAGTCGCGTATCACGCGCTCCTTCAGCGTGGACGATCCGGGCACCACAATGGCGATATCCAGATGATCTTTCTCCAGAGCGCGCACCCAGTCCTCGGGCGTGCTCTCGTGAACCTTGAAACGGTGCGGGTTGGTGTCGGCCAGATTGGCCCCGAGCACGCAAGAACCAACCGCAGCGGCAAAGGGGCCGAGTGAGTACTCGCCGAAAATTCTTTCGCCGGGCCGGCATTGGCCGCGCACCGCCTGAACAAAGCTGTCGATGGTCGGCGCGCTCAGGGTTTCGTGTTGTAGGTAGTAGGTAATGGCGTTGGGCGGATGGGTGGAGTCGCTGGCAGGCGACCAGAAGAGGGCTCGCACCATGCCGTTCACGGCGCCCGGCAGAAAGGGACTGTCGCGCCAGGCGTAGGTCGTGGTGCCGTCGCCTGCCTCCTCCTGGCGGTCGGCGCCGATGCCCTGGCGATAGACGAGCACCAGGGCGACGGCAGCGGCGCAGGCGACCAGGGGCCAGAGCCGCCAGACGAGGCGAGGTGCATTCGGGGCGGAACCCGCGGTTCGCTCTTGCCTGCGGGCTGCCTGCTGGCGCCGTCGACGCTCGCCACGTGACGAGGGCGGCTCACCGGGAGTGCCGGAACTCAGTCGCTCGCCTACGTAACGAAGGACATCGACGGTCACGGTCGCAGTCATCAGCCCCATCCACGGCATAATCAGCATGAAGTAGTAGGAGTAGTAGTCGACCCGCGTCGAGTAGAAGTACAGGTAGCCGCAGATCAACGTGGCGAAGATCATCTGAGCCGCGACGCGATCGCCGCCCCACAGGTTGAGCCAGGCGCCGAGCCGGCCAGCAGCGCCCGGCAACGTCGTTTCTCCGCGCGCCCGACCACGCAATACCCAGGTGGCGATGGCCCAGACCATGCCGGGCACAAAGCCAATCATGACTGCGGTGTTGAGGTAGGCGACGTTCCTGGTCTTGGCAAACCAGGAATAGCGAAGCGCGATCTTGTTGAGGTTGTAGCCGAAGACTTGGTACCAGAACGCGTGACCGGCGACACCGGCGAAAACCGCGCAGACGACAACGCTGACGACGAGGGCGCTGCCCAGTAGGCGCAGAGATTCCTTCCAGGAACGGAAGGCGAGCAAAACGCTGAGCATGAGCACGAGCGGAGCGATGTAGACGCCTATGAAGGTGCCGATGGCAAAAAGCGCTCCGGCGAGGATGGGACGGCGGACGAGCGCTTGGTAGCTGGCCGCGAGGCCGAAGGCCAGGGCGCAGTTGGCCCCGGTGAAGTGGGACGAGCCGCGCAGGACATCGAAGGTGAACAGAAAAAGGATGACAGCGAGCAGGCCCTCGCTGCGGCCGACCAAGCGGCGCCCCAGGAGATATACATAGATGCCCGAAACCATGGCGGCTAGCGAAGGCACGGCTTTCGACAGAACCAGCGAGTAGCCAAAGAGCTTGTACAGCGCGCCCATGAGGTAAAGCTGCAAGGGCGGATGAGAGAAGAAGAAATCTCGGTAGGGCCACTTCCCTTTCGACACGAGCAGGCTCATGTAGAAGTACATGTGCTCGTCGCCCTTGACGAAATTGAGCGAGTAGAGTTTGAGCAGAGCGAAGAAGAGGAGCACGCAGCCCAGAGCCACGACGGCGACACCCCGCTCGGCCGCGCGCAGCCGGCGAAGGATTGAGCTGGGCAGAGAGGGCATGGACTGTCGTCTCACCTGCGAATGGCCAAGTCCAACACGATTACAGCCGGCGGATAGCTACCGTCCCGCAACGGGCACACGAAGCCCGCAGGCACGTCCTTGCTGCTCCACCCCGGGTAGTAGTAGCGGTGTATTCCCTCGCGCAGGGCCATGTCACCCGCGGCGATGAGCCCGTAGACTTCCCCTGGCGCGTTTGGATCCCAGGTCAGGTAGCGCTGTGCAGGCTGGGCCGACCAGGTGCTCAAGTCGGGCGAGGTCGAACGAAAGACGCCGAGAAAGGGATTGAACGTGCTTGGCTCGGTCGCTTTCTCCTGGTCGGTGTCGCTCACGTAAAAGAGCTCCCAGACACCGCTCGACGGATCCTTGACCACGCTTGGCTGCGCAGCGCCCGAGACCTGGGGATTGTTCGGCTGCGGGGTGAAGTGGATTCCATCCTTGGAAGTCGCGTGGCTGACCCCGTAGGCGAGCGGCTGCATCTGTGCGTTCACGGGCATCGACGAGAAGAAGAGATGAACGGTATCGCCGTCCACCACAAGCTCGGGATCCGCGAGCAAGCCATCCGCGACATCCGGCAGATCCGGGAAGGCGTCCTTGCCGAGCAGCACCAGGCCAGCAACGTCCGAGAAGCCGGTGCTGGCATTGGCGTAGGGCGATTCGGCGGCTGGCAGTCGCGCAAATGTCTTTCCATCAGCAGAGAACGCGACGCCAAGCTGGTACCAGGGTACGCCAAGCTGGGAAGTTCCCAGATCCACTGTGCGTTGCGCTTGCGCACCGGCGTAGGCCAGCAGGTAGCGCCGCTCCGAAGGATTCCACGGGATCTTGACCACCGAGGGTGTTTCCAGCTTGAGCTGGTCCCACGCGCCCGACCCCGGCTCTGCCTGGATGGTGAGCGCCTGCTGCACCGACCAAGTGGCGCCGTCCTGGCTGGTGGCGTACTTGATGCCCATCTGGATTTGCGCATCGGGTGCCGAAAACGCGGGCGCGACTCCGGTGGACCACCACGCCTTCCACACACCTTCGTCCTCGTCGAAGAAGACGTCGGGATCGCCAATCGACAGCTCCACCCTGCCATCAGCGGTGGTCGCTCCCGCGCGCAGCAACGGATTCTTCGTGCAGCGTGCGAAGCTGCCGACCGGGGCAGGGCCGCAGGCCGCCTCGATCGATGAGCCCGTCGATGCGCGGCTCGCACCCGTGGTGCCCACACCTCCGCCGACGGTCGCGCCGCCACTGCCGGTGGCACCCGCCCCAGCATTTCCGCCGACGCCCGCGCCGGCAACCGGGCTCGTACCGCCCGAGGAGAGTGCTGGGGTGGCACTATGCGTGCCGCCGCAGCCCAGGATGGTCGATGCGGCGAGGCAGACAACAGCAAGCGCGTGCACCGGGGGTTCCATAGGCAAACCGAGAAGCCAGCGCATGGGGTATTCGAAGCGCGTTTTCACGACGACTGTCAAGAAAGTCGCGACGCCACCTGGATTCTCTCCATATTGCATTTGCGGTGCACAAACGCGACAATGGCTTGATCTGCGGCTGCGACACGAATCGTGCGCAGCAGGGAGTCTGATGAGCACCTTCCCTCGAATTTTGCTAGCCACTCTCGTTATCGGTTTTTGCGGCGCCGGCAGCGCCACCAGTGCCTGGGCCCAAGCTCACGAGAATGCCTCGGCAGCGGCCAAGGCTCACTACAAGGAGGGGCGCGCCCACTACCAACTGGGCGAGTACAGCGCGGCCATCAAGGAATTCAAGGAAGCCTACCACCTCAAGCCGGATGCCACGTTTCTCTTCAATATCGCCCAGTGCCACCGACAGCTGCGGGAATACGCGGAAGCCATTCAGCTCTATCGAAACTACCTGCGCGATGCCCCGGACGCCCCCAACCGCGAGGATGTGGAGAAGTTCATTCGCGAGATCACGCTGGTGATCGAGCAGGAAAAGGAATCGAAACCGNNCCGGCGCTGCCGGGTGACTCGTCGGCCGCGGTGGCGTCGCCCGTGACGGCCACCCAACCCCGCGCCGAATCGATCACCGGGGGGCCGGAACAGGCACTGGCGACCGCCTTGATTGCACCGCCCACACCGGTGCGCGCCGAAGCCCAGGTTGAAGTGCTCACCAACCCGAGCGAAGCCACAATCATGGTCAACAAGACGACGGTGGGATCGCAAAGCCCGGTCAAGCTCACTCTTGCCCCGGGGCTCTACTCGGTGGCCATCGAGCACGATGGTTACCGCGGTGCCGAGGGTGCAGTCTCCTTGCTTGCGGGCGATCACGTCTCCGTGAAGGTCGATCTCAAGCCGGTCAAGACGCATGGCTGGCGCGGGCTCGGCACCACCTTCGTCGTCATCGGGGTGCTGGGCGAGGCCGCCGGCATCGGCGGTCACGTCATGGCGAACCGAAGGTACGCCGGCTCGCCGGAGTACAACAGTTTCTCCAAGATGGAAACCATCGGGCAGGCGGTGGCCATCTCGTCGGCGGTACTGGCCGTTGGCTGCTACGTGCTCGATTGGCTAGGAAATCGCAAGAATGTGGAACCCGGTCCCCCATTCATGCTGGAGCCGGTGAAGGTGAACCCATGAAGCGCATTTGGGTTTCAGCTCTGCTTCTGTCCTTGCTCACCCTGGGCTGTGCCAAGGGGAAGCCCGTGCCGTGGACTTCGGTCGCGTCGTCGTGGGACGGGAGCAAGCTCGTCGCCGTCGGAGATGGCACCATCCACACCTCGACGGATTCTGGCGCAACTTGGACCGAGAGAGGCCCATGGGGTTACTGGACGTCGGTTGCGTCGTCCACGGACGGGATCAAGCTGGTCGCCGTGAGCAATGGCGATATTGCCCACGAAGATCACGGCAACGTCCTGGTCTCGACGGATTCCGGCGCTTCCTGGTCGCAGAGAAACATCGATGAGCGAAACTGGAATTCGGTCGCGTCGTCGGTGGACGGCACCAAGTTGGCGGTCGTCGGAAACGACAACCAGGGCCATTCCTACATCTATATCTCGACGGACGCCGGCGTCTCCTGGACGCAGGGAAACGCCGATCAACAGAAGTGGGTTTCGGTTGCGTCGTCGGCGGACGGAACCAAACTAGTCGCGGTCGCAGACGGTGGTTTCATCTATACGTTGGCGAGCTCCGGCGCATCCTGGAGGGAACAGCAGCTTCCTTTCTCGTCGATTTACTCTGAGGACTTGCTCTCGGTTGCGTCGTCGGCAGACGGGACCAAGTTGGTCGCGGTGGTCGGGAATGGCT
>PMLB01000285.1:17473-17674 GCA_003158735.1 Myxococcales bacterium
CGGTGGCCTCGTCGACCGACGGAAACAAGCTCGTCGCCCTCACATCTGCTGGCGGTATCTACGCCTCGACGAACTCCGGCGTGACCTGGACCAAGCCGGGCGGCGGCACCGTAGGTGGCGGCGGAGCAGGCGGCGGGGGTGGAGCAGGCGGAAGCGGTGGTGTCACAAGCAAACCGATCGGTGGCACGACCAGCTCCACGG
>PMLB01000317.1 GCA_003158735.1 Myxococcales bacterium
ACTCGCTAGGGCTTGGCATTGAGACGTTGCAAACGCGGGCTATTGTGACGCTGATATTCGGCGGGCAGGCTATCCTCTACGTCGTGCGGTAGCGCAGGCATCTCTGGAGTTCGCGTCCCAGTACCTGGCTGATGGTCGCATCGGCCACGGACCTCCTTATCATTGCCACCCTGGCCACTCGAGGAATCCTGATGCATCCTCTGCCCACCGCTGTAGTGGCCATTCTCTTTGCCGCGGCCGCTGTCTTTTGTTTCCTGCTGGACCTGATCAAGGTCCCGCTGTTCCGCCGCCTGAAGATAGCCTAGTACCCGCTACGAACTTACGAGAGGCGGTATACCCACCTCAACATTGTGCTCGTGCCGGTCGTCAGCCAGGGGGATGTCCGGGCTTTCTTGTTGAACGCCGTCCACAGTCACGGTCACGCTGCCAGCAGCAGTGGCCGTGCGCACGGCCTTGATGTGATAGACGGTTTCGCGGTGCCGGTAGTGGACTGTGAAACCTTGCCACTTCGCGGGCAGGCAAGGGGCGATGTGCAGCTTGTCGACGTCCAGCCTCAGTCCCAGCAGGGATTCAACAATCAGCCGGTATAGCCAGCCGGCCGAGCCTGTGTACCACGTCCATCCGCCACGGCCCATGTGCGGCGCGACCGCGTAGACGTCGGCCGCGACTACATACGGTTCCACTTTGTAGATTTGTGTCGCCTCGGGCGACTGGGCGTGGTTCACGGGGTTGATCATGGCCAGCAACTCCCACGCGCGCCGGGCGTCACCCAGGGACGCAAAGGCCATGGCCGCCCAGACCGCGGCGTGGGTGTACTGGCCTCCGTTCTCGCGCACGCCCGGGACGTAGCCCTTGATGTAGCCAGGATTCAATTCCGACTTATCAAAGGGCGGATCCAGCAATTGGATCAGCGAGTGGTCGCGGCGAACCAGCCGCTTGTCCACTGCATCCATGGCCAGGCGTGACCGCTCGGGATCGCCGGCTCGGGACAGCACCGACCAGCTTTGCGCGATGGAATCGATCTGGCACTCGGGGCTGCTGGCGGAGCCCAGGGGTGAGCCATCGTCAAAGTAGGCGCGTCGGTACCACTGGCCGTCCCAGCCGCTCGCCTCGATGTTGCGCCGCAGTTGTGCGGCCTCGCTCTGGCAGCGTTCGGCGAAAACCAGATCGCCGTGCCGGCGCGCCAGTTCGGCGAAGCGTTCAAGCACGTCGTAGAGAAAGAATCCCAGCCAGATGCTCTCGCCCTTGCCCTGCACGCCTACGCAATTCATGCCGTCGTTCCAGTCGCCCGACCCCATCAGCGGCAGGCCGTGGGCGCCAAAGCGGAGTCCGTGCAAAATGGCGCGGGTGCAATGGGCGTACAGCGTGTCGCGTTCTGCCGAGCGCCGGGGCAGGTCGTAATACGAGTCCTCTTCCGCGTTGACTGGACGGCCGTCGATGAAGGGGATGACCTCGTCGAGCACCCCGGTGTCCCCGGTGCCGAGTGTGTAGCGACAGGCGCCGAGAGGCAGCCAGAGATAGTCATCCGAGCAGCGGGTGCGCACGCCGCGGCCCGAGGGTGGGTGCCACCAGTGCTGGACGTCTCCCTCGCGGAACTGATGGGCCGCGCACAGGAGCAATTGCTCGCGCAACAGGCGTGGCTCGCAGTGAATAAGCGCCATTGCGTCTTGCAATTGATCGCGAAAACCGAAAGCGCCACCCGACTGGTAGTATCCGCTGCGCGCCCACATACGACACGCCAGTGTCTGATAGAGCAGCCAACCGTTGGCCAGGACATCAAGGGCCGGATCCGGGGTCTCAACCTGCACTGCGCCCAGGGTGTGATTCCAGTATTGCCAAACGGCTTCCAGCGCGCTGCGGGCCATGGCCGCACCCCGATGACGGTGTACCAGGTTGGCTGCGTCCTCGATGCTTCGCCCCAGGCCGAGCCGGAAGGTGATTTCACGCTCCTGCCCCGCGAAAAGGTCGAAAGGAATCTGGATGGCGGCGCAGGGATCGAGCGTGGCCCCCAGCTTGCCAGACAGTCGCGCGCGGCCCATGGCGGCCGGGCGTTGTAACGTGCCGTTGCGGCCGAGAAACTCGGTTCGATCGCCGGTCACCGTGCCGGTCATGTCGTCAGCATCGAGAAACGCAACCCGGTCGGCGAATTCCGTGCTGTAGGGGTTGCACGCGAAGAGCGCACCGGTGCCGGGGTCAGTATTGGTAACCACGGTGGGGGCGGACTTCGCGCGTTGGTCTCCTAGAACCCATTCCACGTACGCCGTTGCCGACAGCCGGCGGGGTCGGCCGGAATCATTGCGCAGCTTGAGCACGAGGAACTTCACTGGTGCATTCACGTCCACGTAGATCCACAGCTCGCTGTGAATGCCGCCCTCGCTGTGCTCGAAAACGCTATAGCCAAAGCCGTGTCGGGCGACGGTGGGGTGGTCGGATGAGCCCGGACAGGGCAGGGGAGTCGGGGACCAGAACTGGCCGCTGTCCTCGTCGCGCAGGTACAGGGCTTCCCCGCAACCGTCGCTGACCGGGTCGTTTTCCCAGGGGGTCAAACGGAATTCGTGCGCGTTCTCGGCCCAGGTGTAGGCGGCGCCGCTTTCGGAAAGTACGGTTCCAAACTGCGGGTTGGCCAGCACGTTCACCCAGGGCGCCGGCGTCACTCGTCCGGGCGTGGTGGTGATCACGTACTCACGGCCATCCGGGGTGAATCCACCCAACCCGTTGAAGAAGATCAGATCGGGGCGCGGTCCCACGGTGTGGGCGGAGGACGCGGCGGATTCGACACGCCCGAAGCTGACCGGGAGCGGCGGTGGGTAGACACGCTCCACTTGGCTGCGCTGGTCGATCTGGCTGGCCAGATCGCCGCGCGCGTCAGTCAGAACCACGCGTGCCACGGTCTGCACCAGGATGCGATCCTCGTCGGCAATTTGGTCGGCCGGTCGCACGAAGATACCGCCCGGTCGATCGGTGACGTTGCTTTCGCCGCCCGCAGCGATGAGCCCCATGATCTGCTCGTGCAAGACCTGTCGGTAGCCGGAGTGATCCTCGTTCCAGATCACCAGATCCACTTTCAATCCTCGCCGGCGCCAGTAGGCGTGGGCCTGCACCAACTGACGGACCAGCTCAATGTTCGCCGGATCGCCGATCTTGAGCAAGACGATGGGCAGATCGCCGGAGATGGAATAGCCCCACAGGCCGGACTGCCCGCGGCGGTTCTTCTTGACCACGTTCGGGTCGGCGCGCAGCGAGGCATTGGCATAGAGGATGGCGCCGGCCAGACGCCCGTACAGTTGCGCATCGGCTTCGCTGGCGTCGATCTGTCGCAATGCCACCTGGCTGTGTGTCCAGGCCAGGTCGAAGACACGATCGGCCAGCCGCCGGTCCTGGTATTTGTCAACCAATGCCAAACACCCGTCGCGTGTCTCGCCCACACCCGAGACGATATTGATGGTCGCAGAAGCGTCGGGATCGAGCGTGATCCGCTGCCGGATGGCGACGATGGGATCGAGCACGGAACCCTGACTGTCAGAGAGCCTGGCTCCGCTCTGCATGGCTTGCGGATCCACGACGGTACGGCCGCGCCCGATGAAGCGGCTGCGGTCGGTCTCGTAGGAGATCTCGGCTGCTTGCACCCCATGCACGGCCATGAGATGAAACATCCAGGGCACCGGCTCGTCCTGCGAACGCGGCCGGCGGGTAGCCAGGATGGCCTGCCGGTCACGCAGGATCTCACTTTGCACGAACAGGTTGCTGAACCCCGGATGTTCCGCATCCGCGGCAGGCAAGGCCAGCACGACCTCGGCGTAGCTGGTGATATCGATGGTCCGGCGCCTGCGGCCGCGGTTGGTGATCGTGATCCGACGCAGCTCGATGTCATCCTCGGGTGAAACCGCGATCTCGGTGTAGGCATCAAGGTTGTCCTTCCGGCAGCGGAACTCGGCCCGAGCTTCCGAGAAGATCGCCTGGTAGCTGTCCGATCGCTTGAGCGACGGCTGATAGCCGGTCGACCAGAACTTTCCGCTAGCGACATCGCGCAGGTAGCAGAAGGTGCCCCAGTGGTCGCGGGTGCTGTCCTCGCGCCAGCGCGTAACGGCCATGTCGTTCCAGCGGCTGTACCCGCCGCCAGCGTTGGTGATCATCACGTGGTACCGGCCATTCGACAGCAGCTGCACCTCGGGCGCGGAAGTGTGTGGGGTGTCGAACGCCCGCATCGGCGTTTCAGGGCCACTGGCGGCCGTGCGCGACTGCGCCAGCTCGGTGGTATGCACATAGGGCGCGACGGCCTTGGGAATCCGCTCCTGCAGCAGAAGCGTCGTGGCCTGGAAGGCCGGGTCCGATTCGAAGTACTTCTGCATCGGCCGATCCAGCAGGACATGGGCCAGCGACAGCATGGTCATGCCCTGGTGATGGGCCATGAAGGACCTCACCACGGCCTGGGTCTGCCCGCGTGGCAGGCGGGCAGGCGTGTAGTCGATGGCCTCGTAGAAACCGAAGGGGCCCTCACCCCCTTCGGCCACCAGTCGCTGCAGATTCTCGCACGCCTCCTCGGGCGCCACCATCAGGGCCAGCGCCGTGGCATAGGGCGCCACCACCAGATCCTCGGCCAGCCCGCGCTTCAGTCCCAGGCCGGGCACGCCGAACGCCCGGTACTGATAATTGAGATGAGCGTCCACGGTGTTGTAGCCGGATTCCGACATGCCCCAGGGCACCCCGCGCTGGGCTCCATACTCGATCTGTCGCTCCACCGCGGTCCGACAGGTTTGGTCAAGCAGCGTGCCCTCATAGGTTGGCATCACCAAGAGAGGCATCAGGTACTCGAACATCGATCCGCTCCACGAGAGCAGGATCGGTCTGCCGCTGACGCTGGTGAGCCTTCGTCCCAGAGCAAACCAGCTCTCCTGCGGCAGTTGTCCTTGCGCGATGGCCACGAAGGTGGACAGCCTGGCCTCGGACGCCAGCAGGTCGTAGTAGCTCGAGTCGCGTCGGCGATCGTCCACGTTGTACCCGATGGCCAGCAGGTTGCGTGTCTCATCGAAGAGAAAGTCGTACTCCATTCGCGCCAGGTTGCCGGCGTGGAGCGCAAGTCTTTGCACGATCGCGATGCGCTTGCCGGCGCGCTGGCTACACTCGGCTACCAGGCTGCGCAGCTCGGCCCACCAGTCTGCGTCTCCGGCGCCCGGCCAAAGCCGCGCCTCGATGGCCGGCAGGAGTCGCGCAGCGGCTCCAGCCAACTCGCGCAGCGTCGGAATTTGGTCGAGGCCTGCAAATCCGTCCAAACTGCGAGGAGCATCGGGCAGCGAAGTCCAGGGGGCGATGAACGCGAGATCGGCCAGGGCATCTTCGCAGTGCCGAGCCAGGGTCTGCGCCCACACTTTGGCTTGGTTCTCCGGGCCCGCGGCCAGTCGCTCGGCCAGCGATTGGGCCGCCTTGGCAATCGCTTCCATGGTGTGGCGAGCGGCCGTGAGCGTACGCGGCGGGGCCTCCGCGGCGGATATCACGGCGCTCTTGACCCGGGCCAGCTCGCCGGAGCCGGCCTCCTCCGTGGCCTCGACCACCATGCCGAGCGTGTCGGCCATTCCGGCAAAGAGACTCGGTCCCATGACCTTCTGGTCGATGAGGGCGAGCAGTCCCTGCCGCAGGGTCAGAAGGTGCCCGGCGAGATTGCCGCTGTCCACGCTGGAGACATAGTGCGGCCGCAGAGGCTGCAGCGACTGGGTGTCGTACCAGTTGAGGAAATGGCCGCGATGGCGCTCCAAAGAATCCATGGTGTGCAGGGCATTGGCCGTGCGCTCGATGAGTCTCCCCGTCGACAGGTAGCCGAAGTCGTGAGCGGCCAGGTTGGCGAGCAGCGATAGGCCCATGTTGGTCGGCGAGGTGCGATGGGCGATGGCCGCCGCCGGATGCTCCTGCACGTTGTCGGGTGGCAGCCAATGATCCTTCGGACCGACGAAGGTCTCGAAGAACGCCCAAGTCTTGCGCGCCACTGCGCGGAGAAAGTGCGTCTCGGCCGTGGTCAACCTGGACGCGCGTCGCGGGAGGGGCTGACTCGACCACCAGGCCAGGACCGGGCTGGTGAACCAAATGGCCAGGATGGGCGCGGCCAGGGCAAGGGCACTGGGCCGAAAGGTGAACAGCCAGAGCGCCGCCGCTGCGGACAGCGCGGGGGCAATACCCATGGTGCGAAAGGAGGTGGCGAGATTGGTGCGGCGACTGACCTTCACGTCGCTCGAAAGACTCCATTCCAATAGCCGCCGGTGGCTGACCAACACCCGGAAGGTCGCGCGCACGATGGCATCGAGGCTGAAGTAGGCCTCGTAGGGCAGGCACGCAAAGGCAAAGCCCGCCTGAGCAAACCGCCTGGCGGCCGAACGGCCTGACCCGGCCAAGTGCTGCACCAGCAGCACATCCTTGGGCTTGCGTAGCAGATCCAGGAGCGAAGCGGCGGCGGGAGGAATGAGCACGACCCCGAGCAACGCGAGGGTCCAGAACCAGGGCCGTTGCAGATACGTCCAGCCGAGCAGCAACCAGGCAGTCGCGGCCGCCGGCACCAGGCTGCGCCGGAGATTGTCGAGAATCTTCCAGCGCGCGAGCAGAGAGAGCGGATTCTTCTGCCAGCGCGCAGCGGGGTCACGCACGGGAACCCACGGCAGCAGCCAGCGCGCAATCTGCCAATCGCCGCGGATCCACCGGTGACAGCGACTCACGTCGGCTCGGTAGCGCGGCGGGTACTCTTCGTAGAGCTGCACGTCGGTGAGCAACCCCGCGCGCGCGTAACAACCTTCGACTAGATCGTGACTCAGGATGCGGTTTTCGGGAAATCGGCCGGCCAGGGCGCGCTCGAAAGCATCGACCTCGTAGATGCCTTTGCCGCTGAAGGATCCCTCCTGGAAGAGATCCTGGTACGCGTCGGAGACGGCGCGGGTGTACGGGTCGAGTCCCGGCTCGCTCCCCCACAACTGCGCGTAGCGCGAGCGATTCGCACCCGACAGGCTCTCGGCCATGCGCGGCTGCAGGATCCCGTAGCCGGCACAGACTCGTTGCGAGCGCGGGTCGAAACGCGGCCGATTCAGGGGGTGGGCCATGGCCCCGACCAATTGCCTGGCGGCGTCGCGGGGCAACTGGGTGTCCGTGTCCAGGGTGATTACGTACTTGACCTGCTGCAGATCAGCCGTGTTGCCGACCACCAGCGAGAAATCGGCATCCGGGGCGCGGCCTCGCAGCAAAGCGTTCAGGGCCGCCAGCTTGCCGCGCTTGCGTTCGTAACCCATCCACAAGCGCTCGCGCGGGTTGAAGCGCCGGGGGCGATGCAAGAGAAGGAACGGGGCACCGTTCGGGCTGCCGTAGTGCACGTTCAGCTCTTCGATCTTCTTTCTGGCCAACGACACCAGCGCTTCGTCCTCGGACAGCGTCTCCGCGTGAGCATCCAGCAGATCGGTCACGAGGGCGAAGCGTAGGTTCTCGTCCCGGTTGGCGAGAAATCGGACTTCCAGCGCTTCAACCAGGTCGGCGATCCCCGCGGCGGTGGACAGCATGGTGGGAATCACGACCAGGGTGCGCGCTTGCGCCGGGATTCCCTCGGAGTAGTCCATGCGGGGCAGAAGGTGCGGTGTCGCCAGCAGGGTCGCCAGCCAGTTGACCAGCGCCACGGCCAGTTGGCTGGTGCACAGGGCTGCAAGGATCCCAACCAGAATCAGGATTGCCCTGTGTTCCCCATCGGCGGCCACCCGGGCCAACAGGCCGCCCGTGCCGATGCTCGCCAGCAGCAGGATTCCGCCCAGGTAGATGAGCAAGGGGAATCGGCCACTCGGCCCGCGCAAGACCCCCACGATGGAACCGTTTGCTTGCGCCGCCCGTTCCAGTTGCGGCAACCCCTGGTCGATCAAATAGAAGCCGACGTGCTGGGTGCGTTCGTCGCTCGGGCCGGTGCCTGCCTGGGCCAGACGGATCGCCTGGCGCGCCACCTCGCTCTCGGCGAGCGGGCTGCGTCTCGCGATGGTCTCCACGGTGCGGCGGTAGTGGTCCCGCGTGGCGGAGTCCATCCCTGGGTAGATGCCGGCAGGATCCTGGCGTAGGGTCTGCTCGACCGCGCTCATGCTCTCAACGAACTTGCGCCAGTCCGTCGCATCGAGGATGCGCAGGCTGCCGATGCTGTTGCTGATGGAAACCTGGTCGGCCGACTGTTGCTGGTTCTCCGCGTGCACCACCTGCTCGATGGTCAGATCGGACTCGAAGAGCCGCTGCTCGAGCCAAGTGAGTGGCAGGGTCAGGCTGAGTCCCTGCAGTCGCAACGCAAGCTCCGCGACGAACGCACTGGCCATGGGCGGGTTGGCCCGCGCCATGTCCGCGGTCACCAGGATCAGGCTTTTGGGATCCTTCTTGGCCACCGCCGCCATCTGCTCAGCCCAGAAGGCGGCTCGGTCGCGATCGATCCGCGCAGCGGCGACTCGCGCACCCACGCGCCGCAGATTCTCGATGAGAGCCAGGCGCAACATGATGGGAATGGCCCACAACTCGCCCAGCTTGAGCGCGGTCACGGTTTGGTAGGCCGCCACGAACCCCGTCAGACCCTCTGGATCCACCCGTCCATCGCCATGCGAGATGGTTTCGAGAGCGATGTCGTACACGCGCGGAAGCCCCGCCGATGGGCCGCTGCTCAGACGAGGCAACTCCCGGCTGTAGTCTTCGGGCAGGTGTCGCCTGGCCGTGCGAATCTGTTCCTCGATCAGGTAGAAGTTGTCGAGCAGCCATTCCCCCGCCGGGACGATGCGACGGTCGGCGGCCAGGGCCTCGGTCAGTAGCTTGCACGCTTCGGTGAGGATTCGTTCATTGTCGGCCAGCCGCGCGAGCAAGCGATCCGGTGCCCATCGTCGCGCCAACTCGTGCGCTCCCGCCAGGGTCCGTCCATGCTGCCTCATCTGGTCGGCGCTGAACAGCTCGGCTCGCAGAGGCGGATCATCGGCCCGGGTGCGGTCAGCGAGGCTGTTCCCGCGCAGCCGCGCCATCCACTTACGCACGGTCGGCCCGACCTTCTCGCTCATCGCCCTTGTCTATGGCACACCCGGACCAGCCGCGCCCGCCCATACGCTTCGACATGTCATGGCCGGGGCTCACGTGATCCTTTGATGCCTTCGCGGCTGTCATCGAGCCAGCGAAAGTGCGAGAGCCAGGGTAAGCGTCGTCGCGACGAGGATCACCGGCGCCACCCATAGACCGAGTATCACGAACCGCCCGGTGTGCACCTCATGCCCTTCACGCCGCGCGAGCGCGATGACGAGCATGGTTGCGAGCGAGCCGAAAGGAGTGATGATCGGCCCGACATCGGCTCCGACCAGGGCGGCGAGGACCGTGCCGGTATCGGAGTGGGAAGTCAGAAGCACGCTTCGTGCGATCAGCGCCGCCGGAAGGTTGTTCATGATATTCGAGGCGAACGCGGTTGCCCCCGCGGCAGCGAGGAGCTTCTCGGGCGAACCCGATTTCATGTGGACAAGCCATCCGGACGACAGGCCGACGATGCCCAGATTTTCGAGCGCCTGCACGGCAATGAAGAGCCCGACGACGAAAGGGAACACGCCCCAGGAAAGCTCGCCGGCTGCTCGAATGCGCACGCGCCCGCTGGCTGCGCCGACGAGCGCGAGCACGCCGCTGCCCGCAAAGGCGATCACGTAGGCCTCGATCCCGAGGAGCGGCGCGAGGAAATAGCCAATGAGCACCACGACCAAGACGCTCACGCAAGTCAGGAAGTAGGAGCGATTTGGCACCACACTGGCCGGATCCGGAAGCGACTCGCTGTCGAAGTACTCCCCGATGTGGCGGCGAAACTGCCAACGCAGCAGAGCGTATGTGGTGGCGAGCGCAACGATCTGCGGCGCGACCATTCGCACCGCGAACGCGGCGAAGGTCTGGTGAAAGGCGTCCGCGAAGAGAATGTTCGTCAGATTGCTAATCGGGAGCAGCAGCGAGCCAACGTTTGCCACCAATGCACACAGTACGATATAGGGTGCCGCTGGGAGTCTGAGCCTCTTCACCAAGGCCAGCATGATGGGCGTAAGAATGACCGCTGTGGTGTCGAGGGACAGTATCGCCGTGACGATCGCGCCGAGCACGAAGGCGTTTCGGTAGAGTGACCGCGCGTTGCCTTTCGCGATGCGCGCGCATCGAAGCGCGGCCCAATCGAAGAAGCCGCTCTTGCCGACGAGCAGAGATAGCGCAAGCAGCGAGAGAAGAAAGAGCAGAGCGTTCTTCCCGGCGAGCGTCGCGCCGAGAGCTTGGCGCGGCGACACCAGGCCAAAGGCTAGCATCGCCACTGCCCCGAGCATCGTCCACCAAGCCTCGCTCCATCGCCGCGGGCGCACGACGACGAGAGCGAGCATGGTCGCGAAAACAATCAGCGTGACAACAACGCGCACGGTGGCTGTCACTTGCTTGCCAAGCGTAGGTTGCGCGTCTCGGGCATCAGGAAATAGAGAATGGCAAAGGCCGCCGACGCCACAGCCGCTAGAAACAGGAACCCGGCATGAGAGCCCATGCGGTGAACGATGCCACCGGCAATGACTTGGCTCAGGGATGCGCCGATACCAACGGCCGTGGTGATGGCTCCCAGCGTGAGATTGAACCGGCCAGTGCCGCGGGTCAGATCGGCAATCACCAACACGGATACGACGCCGAAGATCCCGGCCCCAATGCCGTCGAGAACCTGAATGGCCACGAGCAGCTCTGTATTTGAGGTGAGTGTGTAAAGAATGCCACGAATAGGAAGTACGCCGAACGCGATCAGGAGAAGTGGCTTGCGACCCCAGGTTCCAGCTTTCTGTCCCGACCAAGACGCGAGCAGCGTGATGACGAATTGGGTTGTGACCACGCAGGCTGACATGAAAAGCATAGAGCTTCGCCCTTGACCCTTTGCCAGTAGCTCGCCCAGCAGCGGCAACATAGCGGCGTTGGCAAAGTGGAACATCACCGCGCAGACCAAGAAGATGACCAGGGGGCGATCCCGAAAGAGCATCCAGACGCTTTCCGCCTTGCCACTCTTCTCACCGTCATTCGCGCCACGGGCGACTTCGTAGTCAATCTCGGTGGGTCTGATCAGAAGCAGGACGAGAATGGTAGGGAGAGCCAGAGCTACGACGAAGAAGAAGATGCTCCGGTTGGAAACCAGGTAGCCGAGGAGGCCCATCAACACAGCGGCCGTCACGTTGCCTGCCGAATTGAAGGTCTGATTGCGACCTTGCCGGGCGTCGAATGCGGCATGTCCGACGATCCCGAGCGACATCGCACAGATGGCCGGAATGAAGACGCTGGAGGTGCCGCCGATCAGAACCTGGGCGCCCATGACGGGCCAGAATGATGGAAGCAGTGCGATCAGCAGCGCTCCCGCAGCCAGAGCGGCCACGCCCAGCCCGACCAGCGCTCGCTTCGATCGAAGAAGGTCAACCAGCGCGCCAGCCGGCGTCTGCATGAGGATTCCTGCGATCCCGCCGACCGTGAGCGCCAGCCCGACCCGCTCTTCATTCCACTTGTAGCCAGCCAGGTAGATGGCGAGAAATGGCCCCACCCCTGTCTGCACGTCAGCGAGGAGGAAATTGAGCCAATCCAGGCCACGCAAGGTTGTCCGCGAAGGGGACTTCGGGGCTTCCGTGGAGCCGTCGGGTTGTTCGCGCGCTCTCACGTTACCCTTCCGGGAGCGTCGGCTTGTGCCGCACGATCTCTCCCTCCATCAGGTAGATGACGTCCTCGGCGATGTTGGTGGCATAGTCGGCGATGCGCTCGAGGTGCCGGCCGACCGAGAGATAGCTCAAGAGACACTCGACGTGGTCGGGGTTCTTGCGGACTGCGGCCGAGAACTCCCTGAAGACCTGGCGATTGAGGTCGTCGACCTCATCGTCCCCGGTGCGCACCGCACGGGCGCGTTTGGTATCTTGCCGCACCAGCGAATCCAGGCTTCCGATCAACATCGCGAGCGCCTTGGTCCGCATCTCGGCGAGGTCCGAGGGGGCCTCAATGGGCGGCTCGGTGCAGAGGAAGAGCGCTCGCTCGGCGATGTTCACCGCGAGGTCCCCGATGCGCTCGATGTCGTTGTTGATCTTCATCACGCTGACGATGAGCCTCAGGTCGGTCGCTACCGGCTGGTAAAGCGCGAGGATCTTCAGGCAATCCTCCTCTAGGTCCACCTCGGCGCGGTCGATCGTCAGGTCGCCGTCGACGACGGTCTGTGCGAGACCGGCGTCGCGCTCGTCGACAGACTTCACCGCTTTCTCGACCGCGTCCTTCGCGTTCGTCGCGAGCGTGAGAAGTTTGCTCTTGAGCTTCTCAATCTCCTGCTGCAGGTGTCTGGCCATGGTTCGTCCTTCCAGCAAAATCAGACTTCTTCATCCGTATCGCCCGGACACATAGTCCTCGGTGCGTTTGTCCTTCGGGTTCTCGAACACGTTCAGCGTCGGGCCGAACTCCAGCAATTCGCCCAGCAGCATGAAGGCAGTCTGGGACGCCACCCGTGCGGCCTGCTGCATGTTGTGGGTCACGATGACGATCGTGTATTGGCCGGCCAACTCCCGCATGAGGTCTTCGACGCGTTCGGTGGCGATCGGGTCGAGAGCCGAACAAGGCTCGTCCATGAGCAGCACCTCGGGCTGGACGGCCACGACACGCGAGAGGCAGAGTCTTTGCTGCT
Source organism: Myxococcales bacterium (assembly GCA_003158735.1). Classification (GTDB taxonomy): domain Bacteria; phylum Myxococcota_A; class Polyangia; order Fen-1088; family Fen-1088; genus Fen-1137. Next base: position 12,662 of record PMLB01000317.1, read on the forward strand.
GCTCAGGCGAAAGGTCGAGCGCGGACGCATTCAGCCTGTCCTTCAGCTCATCCCACAGTCCGGTGGCCTGCAGGCTTGATTCGACGACCGGCAGTAGACGCGAACGACGTGTCTCTCCGTGAACGCGCAGGCCGTACGTCACATTGTCGATGATCGACAGCGGGAAGGGATTCGGTCGCTGGAAAACCATGCCTACCCGCCGACGCAGCAGCGACAGGTTCGTGGCAGGCCCGAGAATGTCCGCTCCGTCGAGAAGCACCCGGCCAGCGACGCGCACACCTTTGACGAGATCGTTCATTCGATTGAAACAGCGAAGCAGGGTGGATTTGCCGCATCCCGAAGGGCCGATGATGGCCGTGATCATGCGCGGTTGGATCGAGAGGTTCACGTCCAGCAGAGCGCGGAACTTCCCATAGTAGAGGTTCAATCCCTGGGTTTGCAGTTTGCTCGCCATTCGTCGTTCCTATCCGAAATGCCCCACCAGGTAGTCGTTGGTTTTCTTCTGGGTCGGTTTGGTGAAGAGCTGCGCGGTCGGGCCGACCTCGACAAGGTCCCCGAGCAGAAAGAACGCCGTGCGGTCGGAGGCCCGGGCGGCCTGCTTGGTGTTGTTGGTGACCAGCACGATGGAGGTTCTCTCCTTGAGAGCCACCAGCGCGTCCTCGATCTTGCCGGTGGAGATTGGATCGAGGCCGGAGCAGGGTTCATCCAGAATGAGCACGTCGGGATCGAGCACCAGCACCCGGGCGATGCACAGCCGCTGCTGCTGGCCACCTGAGAGGACGCTGGCCGGCTCGCGCAAGCGGTCCTTGACCTCGTCCCACAGCACGGCGTACCCGAGGGCTGCCTGCACCCGTTCGTCCAGAATGGCGCGATCGTGGACGCCGGCCAGCCGTAGGCCATAGACCAGGTTGTCGTAGATCGACCACGGCAGCGGCACGGGCACGGCGTAGACCATGCCGATCTTGCGGCGAAGCTCGGCGACATCCACGTCCGTATCGTAGATGTTCTTGCCGTCGCGCAGGATCTCTCCACTGTGGGTGAAGCCGGGGTCAAGATCGTTCAGGCGATTGAGGGAGCGCAAGAAGGTCGTCTTGCCACTGCTGGCCGGTCCGATAATGGCGAGACGCTCGTGCGGGAAGATCTCCAGGTCGAGGTTCCTGACGGCCGGCTTTCCGTCGAAACAGGCGGTGAAACCGTGCACCTGGATCTTCGGCGCCTGCATGACTACCGCCCCACCTTGGCCACGAACCGGCGCATCAGCCAGTAGGAGAGCAGGTTGAGCGCCAAGATGGCGATGATGAGAACGGACGCTGTCGCGTAGGCATTCGGCATCGAGATCCCTTCGCGAGCGAGAATGTAGAAGTGCAGCGCAAGCGTGCGCGAGGAATCGAACAGCGAACGCGGCAGACGGAGGGCAGAGCCCGCGGTCAGCATCACGGCTGCGGTTTCGCTGATGCTTCGACCGAGCGACAACACGATACCAGTGGAAATGCCCGGGAGGGCAGAACGTAGGACCACATAGATGACTGTTTGCCAGCGGGTGCTGCCGAGACCGAAGCTGACCTCCCGGTAGGCGTAGGGCACGGCGCGAATCGCCTCCTCGCTGGTGCGGATGATGGTCGGCAGCACCATGAGCGCGAGAGTGAGCGAGCCTGAAAGAACGGAAAGCCCCATCCCCAGGGTGATCGCGAAGAAGACGAAGCCAAAGAGCCCGAAGATGATCGAGGGAACGCCGGCCAGACAGTCCGCTCCGAAGCGGATCACTGTGGTCAACCGCCCTTCTCGCGTGTATTCGGTCAGGTAGACCGCGGTGGCCACGCCGATCGGGGCTGCCACCAGCACCGCCAGTCCTGCGACGAGGATGGTGCCAACGATCATGGGAAAGACGCCGCCCTCGCGTCCCATACTGGTCGGAGACTGCGTGAGAAAGCTCCACGTCACGTGGGGCAAGCCGTGCGCGAGGATGAACGCGAGGATGAAGACCAGCACGGCGAACGTGATCGCGGCGAGCGCCCACATGAAGCCCACGGCGACGACTTGGGTGTTGGCCGGCGAAACCCTCACCCGACCCGCCTCCTACCGGCGCGCCGGCGCGACACTGCAAGCGCGGCGGTGTTGAGCAACGTGATGATGATGAAAAGCGTGACGCCCGTCGCAAAGAGCGCCTGGCGATGATCCCCTGAGGCATAACCCATTTCGAGTGCGATGTTGCTGGTCAGCGTGCGCACGGGGTCGAGTGGGCTGTGCGGAAGAGCCAGGGCGTTGCCTGCCACCATGATCACGGCCATCGTCTCTCCGATGGCCCGACCCATTCCGAGGATCACGGCGGCCACGAGACCGGACCGCGCTGCTCGCAAAAGGACCATGGTGACGGTCTGCCACCGCGTGGCGCCCAGAGCAATCGAGCCCTCGACGTAGGACCGTGGCACCGCCTGCAAGGCATCGATCGCGATACTGGTGATGGTCGGCAAGATCATGATCCCAAGCACGATCGAGGCAGCCAGCACCGAAAGGCCCGGCCCTCCCAGCAGGTGGCGGATGAGCGGCACCAGCGTGACCACGCCGACGAACCCGTAGACAACGGAAGGAATTCCCGCCAAAAGCTCGATGGCCGGTTTCAAGGCCGCCGTGAGCCCGGGAGGGGCGAACTGGGTGAGTACGACGGCGAGACCCAGGCTGAAGACGACGCCGATGACCGCCGCACCCGCGGTGACCGCGAGTGAGCCGCCGATCATCGATAGGATACCGAAGTGCCCGAGACTCGGTTCCCAGTCCGTGGAAAAGAAGAACTGCCCCGCGCCCACCCGCAGGATGATCGGCACACCCTCCCGGAAGATGAAAGCGGCGATGAGAGCGAGCCCCGAGATAGCGGAAAGCGCCACCACGAGCAGCACCGAGCCGATCAACTTGTCTCGCTTCATCGGGCCCTCACCAGCCCTTCCTTTTCAAGCAGTCTCTGCCCTGCGGGTGAAAGCACGAAATCGACGAAGCTTTGCGCCGCGGGACTGGCGGCGCCCTTGGTGACGAACAGCAGCGGGCGGACCAGGGTGTAGCGGCCCGCGAGCACGTTGTCGGTGGTGGGCGGTGCGCCCTCGACGGCCACGGCCCCGATCTCGTTGTCCACCAGCCCGAGCGACATGTACCCGATGGCCGCAGGATCCCCCTTGACCAACTCTTTGACTGCGCCGTTGGACTCCTGAGTCAAGGCGCGCCGAGAAATGCGTTCCTTGCCCATCACTAGCCGCACGAAACTCTCGCGGGTGCCGGAGCCCTCCTCGCGCGTGATGGGCCGAACAGGGCCGTCCTGGCCGCCAACCTCCCGCCAATTCGTGAGCCTTCCTGCGAAAAGGGCACGGATCTTTTCGATCGAGAGCTTGGTCACGCGGTTGTCGGCGTTAACCACAATGGCGAGACCGTCACGGGCAACAAGGATGCGCGTGAACTGGCGTGTCTCCTCTGCTGTGAGCTCACGCGAGCACATGCCGATATCCGCAAGCCCATTGTCCACCGCCTGCAAGCCGGCGGTCGAGCCGCCTCCCTGCACCTCCACAAAGTGACCGGGGTTCTTCTTCGTGTACTGCTCCGCCAGGACCTCCGCAAAGGGTTGGATCGACGTGGATCCGAGCAGACTGACCGATCGACCAGACACCTTCCCACAGCCCTCGCCGATCAGAACCGCCGCAAGGGCCACGCCAAGAACGCGAAAAGCGCATCTCGTGTTGGCCATGAGAAATCCTGTTCCACCCAACTTTGCCGGTTACCTCGGCGCCGCGCCTTTCGTGAGGTGTGGTTGCAGCCACCGCTTGCCGAGCTTGAGCAGATCAAACCAAAGTACACACGCAAGACCGGCCACGATGCTGAGCACCAGAGCGCGGGCGTGAATCGGGGCGAAGTGAAATATCCGCTGCGCAAACGGCAGCAGCAGAACCAGTGGCAAGAGTGTGACGGTCCCTCCGAGGACACACCAAAGCGCGATGTTGGGCGAGAGCGCATCGCTCGTCTCTCCCAGGGTTAGATAGACGCTGCCGGCCACGACCAGCATGATGAACATGGGCTCGCGGGCGACTTCGAGCACGATCGCCAACAGGCCACGCTTCCTCTGCGCGGGGATCTCGTTCGGCCCCTGCTGTTCGAACTTCACACGAGCCTCGCCCTCATTGAGACCAGCAAACCCGCCGAGGTCGAGGGACGGCTTGGGCATGGGCGGCTACACCCTATTCATCATGAAGTCCCTTGGCGGCAGGCTGCGAGCGAGCTCCGCAAGCGGCTCCCCTGTCAGGGCCTGTGCGGTCAGCGGCCACGCGCCGAACTTGGGGAGGTAGGCCATCAACGCCACGGCCTCGGCGCGCTCCCCGTCGTAGGTTGCTGTGTTGACTACGACGTCGTAGTGGAGACTCAAAGCACCCGGCGTCCTTGGATGATCCGAACCAGGATCACAACCACGGCGACCACGAGGAGGATGTGAATGAACCCACCCATGGTGTACGAGGTCACCAGTCCCAGACCCCACAGAACGATCAGGAGTACAGCAATTGTCCACAACATCTTCTCACCCCTTTCCCAGCTAGTTGCTTAGTTTCTTGAAAGCGATTTCAAGCTCTCCCCATGCGCTCTCTACGCCGTTCTTGAAATACTCCCACCTCTCGCTGCCCGCGGTTCTGACCTCATCGAGCTTCGACTGCGCGGCCTGGCACTTCGCTCTCAGCTCGTCGATTCGCTTGCGATTGTCGATCCTGGCCGTGGTGCCGGCCCTATCGGTTTTGGCGACGAACTCGTCGAGTCTTGCGCCCCATTGCTTCAGCTGGGTTTCCAGTCTGCCCAGGTCTTCTTGTGCCTTTTCCATGCTTCGCGGCTCCGCAGATGGATGATGCAGCTTTGGTGCCATCAATTAGATGCGCATATATTCAAGCACTTGCATCAGTTGCAGTCGAAAGCGTTGGCCAGACCAATCTAAATGAAGTACAAGGTCATCCAATGTGAAGGGGAGGTTGGGCGTATGCGAGTGGATGATTTGGACCATAAGGAGCTACTGGAACTGGACCCGGAGGGCGGCGTGATTCGCTTTGCCGGCCAGCGTGCAATCCTACTTGACGCGGTCGCAATGGGGCTCTTGCGCAAGTATTTGGTCGAGAATTTCGGCCTCAATGCTGCGCGTACGGTTCTGACCCAGTTCGGATTCGCGCATGGTTGGCGCATGGCCGAGGCTATGCAGGCCGAGTTCAAGTGGACCAATGCGGCAGACTGGAGCCTGGCGGGCACCCGCATCCACGCCTTGGAAGGCCTTTTCGGCGTCGAGCCGGAGAGCAAGGGCCCGCTCTCCAAGGAGGGCGTGATGCTGGTCGCCAGCTACGAGGCGGAGCAACATCTCCTGCATTTCGGTCGCGCCGATGAGCCGATGTGCTGGACCATCTGCGGCCTCACCAGCGGTTACCTCAGCCGCATCGCGGGCAAAGAGATTTTCGTCTTGGAAGACCGCTGC
>PMLB01000292.1:0-246 GCA_003158735.1 Myxococcales bacterium
AATTGCTCGCCCTTGGGGGTCAGTACCATGCGGCGACGCCGGCGGTCGCTGGGCTCACTGTCCAGGCGAACCAGCTTGCGCCGGCTCAGGGCAGCCAGCACGCGGGACGCCGTGGGCTGATCCATGGGCAAGCCAGCCAAGATGTCCGCCAGAGACGCCCCCTGGCGTTCGAGCAAGGCCACCAGCAGCCAGAACTGCTGGTTGGAAAGCGCCAGATCGCGCACCCGCATCTCGACAGCCTGGCGC
>PMLB01000292.1:290-7293 GCA_003158735.1 Myxococcales bacterium
TGTGGCCTCTGTGAGAAACAGCTAGCTACGGGCAGGCGCCGACGTGGCTATAGGGCAGGTACGGGTATTGTTTCCAGTCCTGCAGGGAATAGGTCACCCCGTCGCAGCCACAGTAGGAAATGGGGGACATGTCCGCGACAGCAAAGAGCGGGCAGATCCCATTCCCGCCCATGCAATTGCCTCGCGGTGAGGTGCAGCCAGGGTTGAATACGCAGGGCCCTATATGATCAGCATCAGCGCAGTCCTGATCGCTCTGACAAGACATTGGACCAACGCCGGCGTCGCCGTTCCCAAGACACAACGCCGCCTGGCACACCGGACTCCCGTCGGACCTACAAACGCAGCAGTTGCACCCATCGACATCGGCATACGCAGCGCCCGCCGGGATGCGACGCCCGTCACTGAGGTCACAGAAGACCGCCAACGCCGAATCAGGGCTATTGCTGTTCCCTGCGGCGTTACCCACCGCCGAATCAGCGCTGTTGCTGTTCCCCACGGCGTTGCCCACCGCCGAATCAGGGCTATTGCTGTCCCCCACGGCGTTGCTTCCGCAGCCGCAAAGCATCAGCGCCACGGCGCAACCCCAACTGATTGAGGTCTGTTTCCCAAGCGCGCGTTCGCATTGCCGGTCGATTTCCCGTGCGCATTGGCGACCTTTGCCCGCGACATGATCACGACATCTTGATCCGAAAAACCTCATAAGATCCTCCCCGTCACGGTCCTAGATGGCAGAAATCCGTGACGTCATCATAGCGATGCAAATCGCGAGCCACCCGCGCCGCGATGAACTTGAATAGCTAACTACAGATCGAGGTCGGCCTGCGCCGCATGTTCCATGATGAACTTGAAGCGCGCCTCGACGTCTTTGCCCATCAGTTCGGTCAAAATGCGGTCGGTCTCCGGGCCATCGCTGACGGTCACTCGTAGCAAGCGTCGGGTGGCCGGGTCCAGGGTGGTCCGGCGCAATTCCTCGGGCTGCATCTCGCCCAAGCCCTTGAAGCGCATGACTTCGGGCTTCGCGTTTTTCGGCAAGCCCGCCACAATGCGATCACGATCCGCCTCGTCGAGCGCCCAGAAGGTCTCTTTGCCGTGGTCCACGCGGAACAGCGGTGGCTGCGCCAGGTACACGAAGCTGCCCTCGATGAGCGGGCGCAAATGCCGATAGAAAAACGTGAGCAGCAGGGTGGCGATGTGATGGCCGTCGGAATCGGCGTCCATCATGAAGATGATCTTGTGGTAGCGCAGGCGCTCCAGGTTGAACTGCTCGCCCACTCCGCAGCCCAGCGCAGACACGACGTCTTGCAGCTCCTTGTTCGACAGCACCTTCTGCAGCGACGCCTGCTCGGCATTGAGCACCTTGCCGCGCAAAGGAAGGATGGCCTGGTACTTGCGCTCGCGGCCCTGCTTGGCNNCAGTCGGCCAGCTTGCCCGGCAGATTCAGCCGGTGCGAGATGGCGGTCTTGCGCGACACCGCTTGCGAAGCCGCACGCGAGGCCTCGCGCGCCTTGGCTGCCAGGGTGATGCGCTCGACGATGGCCGTGCCCGCGGTTCGATTCTGGTGCAGGAAGGTTTCCAGCGCCGGCCGGATGGCGTTGTCCACCAGGGCCTGCGCCTCGGGATTGCCCAGGCGCTCCTTGGTCTGCCCCTGAAACTGCGGGTCGTGCAGATAGATCGACAAGACGCCCACGATGCCCTCGCGGATGTCTTCCGCGGTCAAATTGAGATTCTTGGGCGCCAGGCCCGCGTCGTCGAGAAACGAGCGCATGGCCTTGACGATGGCGGCGCGCAGACCCTGCTCGTGCGTCCCGCCCTGGGTGGTGGGAATGCCGTTCACGTAGGTGCGCAGGGTTTCTTCGTGCGATTCCGTCCACTGCATGGCGCACTCGATGCGCACGCCGTCCTCGCGCTGAAAGTAGAAGACCTGCGGGACAGTGGCCGGCTTGCCACGGTCAGCGACGATCTTGGCCAGGAAATCCGCGATGCCGCCCTCGTGTTGCAACACATCGCTGGTTCCAGCGGCCTCGTCGCGGAAGGTGATCTTGAGGCCCTTGTGCAAGAAGGTCTTGGCATCCAGCCGAAAACGGATGGTGTCCGCGGAGAATTCCTGCTTGCCAAAAAGCTGCGGGTCGGGTCGAAAGAAAATCGTGGTCCCCGAGCCGCGCGCCGCACCCTTCTTGGTCGGCTTGCTGGTCGCCACGCCCCGGGCGTAGCTCTGCTCCCACTCGAAGCCGTCGCGCCGCACACTCGCCACCATCTCCTCAGACAGGGCGTTGACCACCGACGCGCCCACGCCGTGCAGACCGCCAGAATACTCGTACTGCCCGGAAGAGAACTTCCCCCCGGCGTGCAGCGTGGTCAGCACCAGCTCCAGTGCGGACTTCTTGAATTCCTTCTTTACGTCGATCGGGATGCCGCGGCCGTTGTCCACCACGGTGGCCGAGCGGTGATCCTTGTGCAGGGTCACCTCGATATGGGTGGCGTAGCCGTTGATCACCTCGTCGACCGAGTTGTCGACGATCTCCCACAGCAGGTGATGGTAGCCCTTGCTGTCGGTTCCCCCGATGTACATGCCCGGCCGCCGGCGCACCGGCTCCAGTCCCTGCAAAACCGTGATGTGTTCCGCGGTGTATGAATTAGAGGCAGCCATGGGGAAGAGCCAACATCCTAGTGCAACAGTTTGGGCTGCTCATCGGCCGGCGCGGGCGGCTCCGGGAAGAGCACCCGCGCGACACTTGCCTTGCGGGCCAGGCTGTGGCCGCGGCCACCGCGCGCGGTGACGTGGTAACGGCCCGGGCCCACCGGAATCTTCTTGCCCGCGTCGGTCTCGACGATAAACACGGTGTCGTCCTTGCGCGCGCCCAGGGCAAAGCCCATGACCGCGTCTTCTTCGTCGAGTTTGATGATGGTGACGCCGCGGCCCGGANNAGCCTCGTCGGCCTGGCACAACAGAGCGCGGGCGCGCGATGAGACCACGCACAGGACATCTTTGGGGCGCACCGGCAGAACGCCCACCACCTCGTCGCCCTCGGCGGGTTTGGCAAAACGACGTCCGGCACGCGTAGTCAACTCGCGCAGCGGATCGAGATTGAAGCGAAAACCGTAGCCCCGTTTGGTCACGGCGATGGCCAGGGTTCCAGCCGGCACCGCCGACGGTCCCGCGCCGGTGACCACCAGCGCTGCCACCACGCGCTCGCCGTCGCGGAAATTGAAAAGCTTCTGCACCGGCTCGCCGTGCCCGGTCGAGGCAGGCACGTCATGGATGCGACTGACGTAGCAACTTCCCAGATTGGAAAAGATGGCGAGAAAATCCTTGGTGGAGCCGCGCAGGGCCGCCAGCACGGCATCGCCCTCGCGCAGACGGGTGGCGGACAGGTCCTTTACCTCGCGTGCCCGCTTGAGCCAGCCGTCGCGCGACAGGATGACCGTGGCCTCCTCGTCGACGATGAAATCCTCGGCCTGGAATTCCACCTCGTCGCCGCCCGCGCCGCTGATCTTGGTGCGCCGTTTGTCGGCGAAACGCTGCCCGATGTCGGCAATCTCGCCGCGGATCACCTTCCACAGTCGGCGCTTGTCCTTGAGGATGGCTTCGATCTCCTTGGCACGCGCGCGCTTTTCCGCCAGCTCGTCGCGAATCGCCTGGATCTCCAGGCGCGCTAGCTTGTACAGCTTCATCTCCAGGATCGCGTCGGTCTGCTCGGCATCGAGCTTGAAGCGATCCTGCAGTTTGGCGGCCGCGTCGGCCTTGCCCTCGGACTTGCGAATGATGCGAATGGCATCGTCGAGCGCATCGAAGAGGATGGCGAAGCCTTGCAAGATGTGGATGCGGCGGCGCAGCTCTGCCAGCTCGAACTCGAAGCGACGGGTGACCACCTGCTCGCGAAAATCCAGGAACTCGCTCAGGATGGCCTGCAGGTTGAGCCGCACCGGCCCGGCCACCTCGCGATTTTCCGTCGGCACCAGGCAGGTCATGTTGACGTGAAACGAGAGTTCCAGCGGGGTGTGTTTGTACAGGTACGCCACCACCAGCGCCGGATCCGCGCCCGGCTTCAGTTCCAGCACCACGCGCACGTCGTCGGTGGATTCGTCGCGCACGTCCACCAGCATGGGCAGCTTCTTGGCCAGAATCACCTGGGCGATGGCCTCGACCAGGTTCGCCTTGGACACGTTGTAGGGGATGGAGGTGACGACGATCTGCTGCCCGCGCTTGCTCTCCTCGATCTTCCACTCGCCGCGCAGGCGGATGGGGCCCTGCCCGGTTTCGTAGATCTCGCGCAGCTCTTTCTTGGAATTGATGATCTGGCCGCCGGTCGGAAAATCGGGAGCCTTGATGTACTTGAGCAGGTCCTTGCTCTCCAGCTTGCGATCGTCGATGAGCGCGACCGCGGCCTCGCACACCTCGCCCAGGTTGTGGGGCGGGATATTGGTGGCCATGCCCACCGCGATGCCGGTGCAGCCGTTGGCCAGCAATTGCGGAATGCGCGCGGGCAACACGATCGGCTCTTGCGCCGTGCCGTCGTAGTTGGGCCGAAAATCCACCGTGCCCTGCTTGATCTCGTCGAGCAGCTCGGTGGAAAGCGGCGCCAGGCGCGCCTCGGTGTAGCGGTAGGCAGCGGGCGCGTCGCCGTCGAGCGATCCGAAGTTGCCGTGCCCATCCACCAGTCGGTAGCGCAGCGAAAAATCCTGTGCCATGCGCACCATGGCGTCGTAGCAGGCGGTATCGCCGTGTGGGTGATACTTTCCAATGACCGCGCCCACGATGGTTGCACTCTTGCGAAAGCGCGCGTCGGGGTACAGGTGCAGATCGTTGTGCATGGCAAAGAGGATTCGCCGCTGCACCGGCTTCAACCCATCGCGCACATCCGGCAGGGCGCGCGCCGTGATCACGCTGACCGCATAATTGAGATAGCGGCGCTGCGCCTCGTCGGCCAGGTTGGCGTCCGCCGGCGGCGGTGGTTCATCGCCCCCACCCTTGCCCCGGCCCCGGCCACCCCCGCCCTTGCCCTTGGCCGGCGGCAGGACAGGCGTTACACCGTTTTCATCGAGAAGATCGAGTTGTCGCGGAGACATGAAGCTACTTGGGCGCCGCACAAAACGGCGTGGCCCCCAAGTTAGGGGACGGAGGGCACAAGATCAAGTAAGGCGGTGGCCGGCGGGCCGACCCAGCAGCCATTCAGGTAAATAGCCGTGGTGGATTCCGTTTCGCTTCACGGCGATACGATCGAGGCTCAGGACGGTCTTGGGGAAATTTGACGCTGCTCACGCGCGTACAGGATTGTATCGAAGGTCCTCGCGCGCATCTGGGCGTCCATCGAACGAGGCCGATAACGCCTCGACTATTTTTGCATCGTGATGACCTCGAAACCCGACGCGCAGCCCGCGTTGTCGGCCGGCGTCTGCGGGATGATCAGCGTCGCCTGGTTGCCTTGGATGGTGTACGTCCCCGAGAACACGTGGTTGGATGCGGGTGCATTGCAGATGCTTGGGGCGCAATTGGCAGGGTTGCAGGTCTCAGCCGACGACATTGTCCAAGTGAAGCTGCCCGCCGACGGGTAGCTGACCGTGCAGCTGGTGGTCGTGGCGCAGCTCACGCCCAAGGTGTTGGTGAATTCTCCCGAGCTGCCGGAGAATGTAGCCGTAATCGTGACCATCGACATGGCAGTCCCGTTGCAGGTCAACGACACCCACGTCCAGGTGCCGTCGAGCGCGCCGCTGCCACCCCCGCCTCCGCCGCTACCTCCGCTGCCACATCCCAGAGCCCAAATACAAGCTGCCGCCATCGCCCAACCTCGCAGAGCTCTGATCTTCATCATCTTCGTCATTGATTCTCCTTTCGAATCGCTCGTTCTTTCACGCCCGATGGCGGCGATACGAGAAGTTCTGTGCAAGCGTGGCGGTCATGAAGGCGCAACTCAGGCCGATAGAGAAGCGGTCGAAGGCGCCCCGTCGTCTTGCCACCAGACGCGCTACTGACCTGCGGTCGCGCAGGCCGGATCATAGGTTGCGCAGGTCAAGCAATTGATCGCCAGAATACTGCCGGCGGGCGGCACTGTGCCCGTGGGCCACAAGACAGAGATCCTTTGGCCGTTGTATGCGGTCGCACAACCTGAAGCGCTGTTGTCGTAGGAAAGGTACCAGCAGGGCCGCGAGTTCTCGCTCACAGTGGCGAGCACAGCGTCGATCTGAGCTTGAGTATGTAGCGGCTGACTGGCAGCGCCAGGATCGAGGCTGGCGGGGTCGAGAGGGCTCCCTTGAGCATCCTTGCACTCGGGGAGGAACGCCTCCTTGTATCCGGTCGTAGAGCAGCCATTCGTGCCCGGCGTGCTGCACGGGCCGCGGTCGCGAACCTGGCAATCAGCCTGTATGCCGGGCGTACTCGAAACTGTGTCGATCAGCGGAAAGTCAACACAGGCGGGCCTTGGCCCCGCAAGGGATCCCGCAAGGGACACCGAGAGGTCAGTTTCTTGCTGTGGATTCGGCAGGGGCTCCCCCGCGCTGGCGGCGCCCTGGCAGAGCAGACCCTGGTTCTGGGCCGGATCGCAGGCGAGAGGCGTCGATAGCCCAGCTGTCCCGAGAAAGTCTTTGCACAAGCAGAGTTTCTTGCAGCAGAACGGGCCGACCACGAACGCCACTCCGCAGGCGTAGCCGCGCATGCAGCGCTTGTCGTTGGGATTGTTGGGGTCACGGGTCGCACCAGTACAATCGTTGTCAGTCGAGCATTCGGACGCGCAATAGGGGGCGGTATCCACCGTACTGTACGATCCCGCCTGCTGAACAGGTTTGAGGCAAAGGCCGCTCGGACACGCGAGCGCTTGGTTGTTGTACACGGCCTGCACCGCACCCGCGTCGGCCCCCAAAACACAGGGCTGGCCTAGACCGCTGTTGCTGCCCAGACTGCCACCGCCACCCACATTGCTACCGCCGTCTGGATTGCCGGCGCCCCCGGTCGCACCGGCCCCGCAGCCGCCGACAAGAGACAGCACACCAAGCAAGCCAACGCCAACAA
>PMLB01000380.1 GCA_003158735.1 Myxococcales bacterium
CTGACCGGAGGCACTAGCCGCCGCAGGCTCCAGAGATCTTCGCCGCCTCATTAATGTTTGGGGTGGCGCTTGAAAAATTCCCAGGCGTGGTCAGCAAAGTCGATGTCCTGATTGGTCTTGCCGAATTGCCTCCAAAGACCATTCCACATCTGTGTCGGATTCGGCCACCAATGTCCCATCCCGTCGGCCTTGTAGTACCAGAACTCCTGGCCATCTGGGCCCAATGGATAGCGTTGTCGCTCAATTGTGCTGCTCTTGAGGTGGGTGTCGGGCTCATAGGAGTCCCCTTGAACAAGATCGGGTAACCTGTCGATTGTCGCGAGCCCGTGGATCTTCATTGCCGCGAGCCAGGCGTCGCGCGTCTCTTCCATGCCGGGATAGTCAGCGTTGGGATACTGGCGTGAACTGCCCGGGACGTAAGAGATGGACGGATCATGGGTGGCCGCGAGCATGGCAATGGAAATGTGGTCATAGCCTGGCTTCGGGTGGCAATGGTGGAGCCATTGCCCACTGGGTTGAAAGGGAAGGCCCGCTACCGGAGCAATGGCAGACACCAAGTCTGGAGCCTCCAAAGCCAATTGAAACGACATGCCGCCGCCTGCGGAAAGCCCGGTCGCGAACACGCGCGAGCGATCGATCTTCAGCTCGGTTTCCAGTTGGTCGAGGATGCGACGAACATACGCGACGTCCACACCCTCGCCCGAGTGTTCCAGGAAGCAACCCTGGAGAAACCCGCCTTTGGGCATCGTCGCTTTCTCCCCGGTGTCGGGAGAGTTCGACAACCCGTTGCCATACACGACAATGAATCCCTCTTGATCGGCCAACGTCTCAAAGCGGGTGTGCGTGGTGTAAAAGGCGACGGATTCGGCACTGGCTGAGGATCCTGGAAATACCAACACGACTGGCGCTGGGCCGGGCGCCAAGTTGGCCGGAGCATACACGAGGTATCGGCGCTCGACTCGGTTGGTGCCCGCCCAGCGAATGGTTGCAGGATCGGACAATTCCTGAGTGAATGTCACCACGCAACCGCGAGATTGTTGAGCGCCAGGCGGACCCTGCAAACGAATGGGGGCCTCAGTACAGAGCTTGAGGCGGAGGGCCGCCTGCGCTGGAGCCGCAACCGATGGCCGGGCAGCACCGCCGTACGTGTCCAGGAATGCGGCGAGGCAGCCGAGGTCGGTCCGCCGGTCGCGATTCGGCTCGACAGGAGAGTGGCCTTCGCCGGCCAGCGCGCAGAAGTGCTTTTGCTTCGTGGTGGCCGCCTCGAACAGACGCTTGCCTTGCGCGAAGGGAATCGTGTGGTCGTCCGTGCCATGGATGATGAGGAGTGGGCCGTCGAGCTGCGGGATCATGTCCACTGGCTGCCGCCAGCGGGTCAGCTCCGGGTCAATCTTGATGGTGAGGAACAGGCGCGCATACCAGGGGACGCGTTGCCTTATCGCGGCCACCAGGTCTTGCACCGACGTCAATGGCGCCTCGAGAATGACGGCCGTGCCGGGGCGGTTGAGTCCCACATGCAGGGCGAAGGCTGTGCCCAGGGAGTGCCCGTAGACAAAGATGGGGCTATCGGAGTGCGGCCAGCGGGCCGCCATGGAGTCGTAGATGCGGAGACTCGCTCGCGCGAGCCCGTCGACCGTGGGCGAGCCCTCGCTGAACCCATAGCCGGGATAATCGACAACCAGTATGTCCATGTCATAGGTCTGCGCGAGCCAGTGGAGCTTCCCGTACTCCTGGACCACGCTTCCACCGCTGCCGTATAGATAGACAAGGTGACGGCGCGGCGCCTTGGGCGTGAGATACCAGCCGCGCAGGATGGCGCCGTCCGGCGTCCGCAGCTCGACGTTGTGCCGCTCGATGCCCTCGGTCAGTACGATCGTCTTGCGCCCGCGAAACGCGTCTTGTTCCCGGATTTGGTGCGTGCAGGACACCGGCGCCAGCATCGCGCTCAGCAGGACCAATTTCCCCAAGCCGTCGAGCATGGCCGCATAATAGGCGCGTCGTCGCGTTTCGCCAATGGATTGAGCACTCACACGCTGTATCCAGTGGGCTCTTCCAACCGCGGTGCTACACTAGAGAGTGAGGTTGCTCTGGTGAGCACGCGGAGGAACCAATGCTCAAGATGTCAATGGGCGTCGCAGCCCTTCTCGCAGCTGGTCTGCCGGGCCTAGCCTGTGTCAACCAGGCCGGCCTGAACCCAGGCGGGGGAACCGGAGGTGCCGGGGCCGTGGCGGGCCCAGGCCAGACCGGCGGCATGGCCGGTGGCTCGGGTGGCACAGTCGGCGTCGGTGGCATTGTGGCGGGCAACTCGGGCGGCGTCGGCTCGGGTGGAGTCGCTGCTGGCGGGACGAATGGACCTGGCGGCGCGGGTGGAATTGGCGGGTGCCCCCCGACCGCGTGCCCCGCGCTCGCTTGCGTGGGTGGTTTCCAGCCGAACCCCGATCCCTGCGGCTGTCCCATTTGTCCGCCGAATCCTGATGCTGGCGTGACGAAAGACGCTAGCGGCCGAGATGGCCCGATCTGTCCGGGGCCCGTGCCCCCTTGCGCCCCACCCCCCAAGACCTGTCCCGCTGGGTATGAGTTCACTTCTCCGCCCTGTGGGTGCACCGGCTGCACTCCGGTCGACGGTGGAACGGTGACGGATGCTGGAAAGAAGGACGCGCCCATCTGTCCGCCAATCAATTGCCCGGCGCTGCTTTGTGTGACCGGGTTCCTGCCGAACCCCGATCCCTGCGGCTGTCCCATTTGTCCGCCGAATCCTGACGCTGGCCTGGCGAGTCCCGACGTGGGGCTTGCCTGCTGTCCGATTGGGTTCTCGCTGTACGACTGCAAAGAGCCGAACGGCGGAGCAGGGTTTGCGTGCCACAATCCCGTTCTCGGCTGCGCATCGTCGCTGACTTGCGGGCAGGGATGCGACCCCCAGGTATCGGGGCGCTGTGCGCCCGATCAAGATGCGGGAGCGAAGCCGCCGGTCGACGCCGCATGCCTAGACAATGTCTTGTGCATAGTGGGGGATCACTTCGACAGCACCCTGTGCAAGTGCGTACCTGACACTTCGACCACCAGCTGCAGCAAGGCAACCGACTGCACCGGAGCCTTGCCCGCGCTGTGTGAAATATGCGCCAATGGCAGCGCCGGCTGCGCGCACTTCACCTGCGTCGCCGGCCAATGCCAAGTGGCGTACTGCCCCTAGCTGAACAGGGCCGGAACTGGGCCGTAGGGGCGTTGGTGGCGGCGGCAGGGAGGATGCCGTCCGACCGGGTGTGGAAGGGAATTGATTCCCCTCGCAGTTCGGGACACGATTGCCGTCATGAGCGGTCCAAACCGGCACACCGTTTGGCTCCTCGGGGCCGGCTTCAGCCGAGCATTTGGGGGACCTCTCCTCGATGATCTGTTTCGACCCCGTCACTGGTTGGATGATGACCTGGTCTTTCCAGCTAAGCTATATCCAGCCTTGTCTGGGGATCTCTACCTTTCTCGCCTGTTCTGCGAAACGGGAAAGGCGGAGGGGCGCTGGCGCGATGCCGAGGAATTCCTCGCCTTCGTCGATGCCGCGCACAGGAACGATGCCGGCTTGGGGAAGGACATCATGCGGTTGATGTTCGACCGCATGAGTTCGAGTGGATCGATCTCCCCCGCTAAGACTGGAATGAAGGGGTTTGACTACTCACACGCGCGCTTTCTCACGAGTGCCGTGCCCGTGCGTCGCGCGTTGGCGGCAGAATGTGCAGCTTTCTTACGTGATCTTGATGGCAAGGAGGAGATTTGGCATCCCTACCGCAAGTGGGCCAGCAGTCTCGATCCGCAGTGGGACACAGTGATCTCCTTCAACTACGACCGCGTGCTCGAGGAACTGGCCGCCGATCATAAGAGCAAGCTCAAGATCCTGCTGCCCTGTGAATGTCCGAAGGTCCCTGATGATCAAACGAAGCCACCGCTCGATGTCGTGCCCGTTCTCAAGTTACATGGCAGCGTCGATTGGAAGAAGAACGATTCTGAGGAAATCGTACAAGGCGACTGGAAGGCAATCCTGGCAGACGAAAATGCATCTCCGTTCATCGCAGCGCCAGGACGATCAAAGCAGGACGCCGTCGAGGAACAACTCGTCCCTCTTTGGGAGCAGGCCAAGCGAGCGCTCAAAGAAGCGCAGGCTTTGGTCGTCCTGGGCTATGGTTTCCCAACAACGGACACCAAGGCTAGGACGGAAATCCAGACGGCTTTTGCGGCCCAGCCTATTGTTCTAGACACGACGAGGCGGATTGATGTTGTACTCGGCCCCGACACCAACAGGCCGGAAGCCCGACGAGTAGAGTCGCTCCTCGAGACTTTCGCTCCCAATCGAAGTCTGGTCATTTCTCCCGGAAAGGTGGGGGCAAACTGTCACGCGCTCTCTATCTCAAGTCCCATCAGCTTTGGGCCCAAGATTTCATCTTCGACTACCGGGAGCGCATGCAGGAGCCCGTTTGAGCGTGCGATGGCCCTAGCGGGTATGTTTCTCCTAGCGCCCAGGAATTCGGAGTAGCGTATTCCGCTGGAGGTCACATGCGACCATTCTGGACTTTTCAACTCTTCTTCGCGGCAGCCGGCGCCATCGTCCTTGCCAGTAGCGGTTGCGGTAGGTCCGGTATCACGAGCCTTCACGACGGAGCCGTGGGGGCAGACGGGCCGGCGAGTACGAGCGGAGTTCTTGGCGGCAGCGGCGGGTCAGCGGGGAGCCAAAGCTCGGCTGGCGCTGTAGCCGGCGGCGCGACGAGTGCGGGCGGCAGTAGCGGGACCGCGTCTGGCGGCACCGGCGGCTTTGGCGGAACTGCGACGGTAGGCGCAGGTGGAACCGGGGGTGCCGGTGGAATCGCATCCGGGGGTGCGGGCGCAACCGCAACCGCGGGCGGGACGGCATCGGGTGGCGCGGGCGGCACGGCTGGCGCAAGCGGGACCGGGGGAGCCGGCACGGCTGGCGTAGGCGGGGCCGGAAGAACCGGCGGGGCCGGTGGCGCAACCAAGGTGTGCGACTTCCGGAGCACCGCTGGCTGCAAGGCCCTGGTGCCAGAGGGCTGCGGCGATGGAATCAACAATCAGAATGGCATCGAGCAGTGCGACGATGGGAACGTGCTGCCCGGCGACGGGTGCGACGGCCTTTGCAGGGTCGAACCCAATTGGAGTTGTCCGCCCGCGGGGGCTTGCACGCGAAGAGTCGTCTGCGGCGACAGCATCATTGGGCCGGGCGAGGTTTGCGACGACGGCAACACTCTCGACAATGATGGCTGCAATTCCACCTGTACGGTGCAGGACCCCGCCTACAAGTGTATCGCCGGACAGCCCTGCACCCGCATCTCCCAGTGTGGCAACAAGCGCATCGAACCGGGCGAACAGTGCGACGACGGCAACAGCCAAAGCGGCGATGGCTGCAGCAGCAGTTGTCACCTCGAAGCCGGGTGGGTCTGCCCAGTGCCGGGCAAGACCTGCCAGCAGGCTTCGCATGGCTGCCTGCCAAACTGCCCGCCTGGCGACTACTGTGGCAACGGCATCGTGAGTGGCACGGAGGCTTGCGACGACGGCGTCAACGACGGCACCTACGGGACGTGCAATCCCGACTGCACCCCTGCCCCTAGGTGCGGCGACGGCGTGGTTCAGTCGGACTACGGGGAAGAATGCGAACCAACCATGTCGAACGATCCCATTTGCACCAACGCCTGCCGCAAACCCGATGGCTGTGGCGATGGCAAGATCGAGCCGCCCGAGCAATGCGACGACGGGGTATTCCTCAACAACGGCGGCTACGGTGCCTGCGCCCCGAGCTGCATCTACGCTCCCCACTGCGGCGACGGCGTCAAGAACGGACCTGAGGAATGCGACAATGGAATCATGGACGCCTCGTACGGCGACTGCACCCCGCAATGCAAGTTGGCTCCCCACTGCGGCGACGGCGTCGTCAACGGTCCGGAGGAATGCGACGACGGCGGCCTGAACGGCCTGGATGGCAACTGCACGGCCTGGTGCAAGATGATGATCTACATTCCCTTGTGATAAACTGACTCGGCTTCGCCCGTGAGCGATCCTGGAGACGTTCTGATATGGGAACCCTGAAAGGNNGCGGGCTCCCCACGCGACTAGGTTTGCGATATCGAGAATACCTGTGCCATAGTTCTGGAATGCGTTGGCAACTGGTTGTGGCAACAGCGAGATTGGGCTTGCTGGCTCTCATGGTGACTGCGGTGGGCTGCGGGCACCCGCTGAAGACGGGCCATAGGGCTGACGCCGGTGTGGGTGGTGCGGACGGCGCCTCTGCCTCGGCAGGCGGCTCGACCGGCACCTCTGTCGCCGGTACCAGCGGGAGCAGTGCAGCCGACGCCGCTGTTGTAGCGGACGTCTTCTACGGCGAGCCGGATGTCCCGGTCGGTGGCACCGCGGACAGCGCAGGCGGAACAAGCGGCGCGGGCGACAGCTCGGGTGACATCGGCGCTGACGGCAGCGACGATGACTCAACGGGTATGGACAGCGCCGGCTGCCCGGTCGCGCCTGAAATGATCTCTGACTTCGAGTCGGGCCAGGGCGACATGATCCCGCAAGGAAGCCCCCGCCGAAGTGATTGGTGGTATGTGTACTACCCGGGCTCGCCCGGGGCGATGGCCGCCGGTCAAAAGCAGACCCCAGCGTTCAACCCCAGCGGCCCAATCGCTGTTGAGCCAGCGCCGGATGCAAGCCCATGCAACAAGTACGCGCTGCACTCCACGGGATCGGGTTTCGCGCCCGGGTCGAGACCGGGCTCCGACGGCCCCGAAAACGCGGTCGGGTTCGGCGCCGGCTTTTTGCCCAAGGATCTCACAGGCCAGATTTTCAACGCGTACGACGTCAGCATGTACACGGGCATCAAGTTCAAGATGAAAGCAGGCAGCGGCATTCAGCAGGCAGTCTATTTCGAGATGCTGACCCAGGAAACAACATCCTCGTCCCAAGGCGGGCTTCTTGGCTCGGAGCAAGGCGCTGACGTTGCCGTCGGTCTCCACAACAACCGGGGCCAAGTGCTGAGTCCGCCGTGGACCCCTAATGCGATCTCGAGCAGCTATCAGACCTTCACCGTGCCTTTCGGCACGCTGGTGCCGCGTTGGGTTCCGGTCGCGTGGACTAGCCCCTATGAGGCTGCCTGTCCCACAAGTGGAACGCCCAAGTGCCAGGCACCAGCGTTCAACCCGGCTCACGTTCTCGCCTTCCAGGTTTCAATCTACCAGGACGAGGGTTTCCCCAAGCCCGCAGGATCAACCCCTGGGACCTATGATCTCTGGATCGACGATATCGAATTCATGACCGACGACTCAGGATTGCAGACGCGCCCTGGGTTCCCCTTGGCCAACCCTGGTGGCGTGGGCAGTTGCCTTAGGCCCCAAGGGCCGAGCGCAGATGCCAAGTTCCTGGTGTCTGCCTACAATCAATGGAAGAGCACCTTCGTCAGCGGCAACAAGGTCATTCGGCCGGATCACCAGTACGACACGGTTTCCGAGGGTATCGCGTACGGCATGCTCATCGCAGTCAACATGAATAACCAGGATCTGTTCGATGGCCTGTATGGCTTCTGGAAGGATCACCCGGCGTCCACAACCTCGCTCATGACTGGGTGTGTGCTTGGCAGCGGCCTACCCGGTGGACTTGGGACGGGTACCCCATGCCTCGCTTCTGGCGGCTCGGCCACAGGCGCGGATGAGGACGCGGCCTACGCGCTCTTGATGGCTGACAAGGCTTGGGGCGGAACCTACAAAGCCGACGCCCTGACGATGATCAATGACATCTGGGCCAATGACATCGACAGCGCTGGCAGCAAGCTCCCCAAGGGAGGCAGCGGCTACGGCAGCCCGGCGAGCGCGGTCACCAGCCCGTCGTATTTCGCTCCGGCCTTTTACCGGGCTTTCGCCGCGGTAGATGGCGCCCATGACTGGGCCGGCGTCATTGCGGCAGTCTATGACGTGATCGGCGGCGCCATCGCCGGCAGCAATGGCCTTATCCCCGGATGGTGTGGCAGTTCCTGCACAGTCGCTGCCAGCAACGGCTTGGCGACTGACGTCGACTACCAATACGACTCACACCGCATCCCGATGCGCATTGGCTTGGATTACTGCTTCAACAGCACGGCTGAAGCCAAGGCCTACGCGACCAAGACGACCGCCTTCTTAGCCAACATTGCCCAGAAGGGGACTGGCTTCATCACGGACATGTACATGCCTAGTGGCCTACCTGCGTCGGGCGCGACGACCAACTCGGCCTCGATGCTTGGCACGGCCGCAGTGGGCGCGATGGCCAGCGGCAACCAGACCTTCCTCAATGACGCCTACCAGGCCGTCTTCGACCTCCTCACCCGCGGAACCATGGCTCCTCCGATCTACACGGACGTCGATTCCAGGTCCTCCCCATTGCCCACGTACCGGTACTACAACGCAACTGTCGGCATGCTGACCCTGCTCATCATGACCGGCAACTTCATGCACTAGCACGGGATCTGGTTGAGCACGACCTTGATCACGCCGGGATTTTCGCTGTCCACCAACTTGAAGGCCGCCGCGGCGTCTTGCACGGGCATTTCGTGCGTGATGAGCCGCTCGGGGTGAAGCAGGCCCTTGGCCAGCAAGCGCAGCGCGCGCGGAAACTCGCCGGCGGTCACGCGCGTGGCGATGATTGCGCCTTCTTTCATCACCAGGGTCTTGAAATGCACGGGCGTGAGCTGCTCGCCCAGACCGGCGGTGACCACGCGCCCGCCGTGCCGGATCATCTTCACGGCCTGGGCCAGCGGCGGCTCGCGGCCGGGGATGTCGTGGGCGTGCCCCACGCATTCGATCACGCAATCAACGCCCACGCCCTGGGTCAGCTCGCGCACGCGCTCCACAGGATCGTCATGGCGGATGTCGACGACATGGTCTGCGCCCAAGGCGCGCGCGGTTTCCAGGCGAAACGGAGCTTGGTCGCAGACAATGGAGAAGGCGGCGCCAGCGCCGTGGCAGAGCACGTCGAGCACCGACAGTCCCAGCTTGCCCGCGCCCAGGATCGCCACGGTCTCGCCCGGTTGCACATGTCCGCGCTCAAGGACGTGATGACCGAGCCCGTACATCTCGACCATGGGCACGACCTTCATCGCCACGTTGTCAGGCAGACGGTAAAGGTTGGCTTGCGGAACCGCCACAAATTCTCCAAAGCCGCCGTCGAGATCCAATCCCAACAGCTTGAGGGTCGCGCAGCAGTTGATTCGTCCTTCCAGGCACGCGGGGCAGGCGTGGCAAGGCAGGATGGGATCCACGGCCACGCGATCGCCGACGGCAAAGCCGCGCACGTCTGGTCCCACCTGCTGGATCACGCCGCCGAATTCGTGACCCAAAATCGCCGGGAATCGCACGCGGCCGTGAAATTCTCCGCGATAGACGTGCAAGTCGGTGCCGCAGATGCCGGCACAGCTGGTTCGCACCAGGACTTCGCCGCGCCCGATCTTCGGGTCAGCGGCGTCGCCAAAGTGCATAGTGCGATCGTTGGTGAGGACAGCAGCTTTCATGGCTTGGCTGTCAGCTTACCGCAAAACGGCTGAAGCAGAGGGTGGGCTGGGGCGGCGACCAGGGCACTCGCATGCATAGGCGCGATCCGGCGTTTCACCACAGAGGCCACGGAGTCCACAGAGGCCGGGAAAGAAAAGGGGGGGCGGATCCGGGTTCGAACCCTTCTTTCCTTCCGGTCCGTCTCTGTGATCTCTGTGCCCTCTGTGGTGAAATCCGGGCCAAACATGTGGGAAACAGTGGTTAGCACCTATGGCTGCCTGGGTGAAGGCATAGGCGCCATCTCACGCGCGTCGCACGGCCGGGCGTTCCAAGTTGGGCAGAAAACCGGTAAGCAGGCCAATCAACGGCAGGTAGCTGCACAGGTGGTACACGAAGAATATGCCGGTATGGTCGGCCAGTCGGCCGAGGAGCGCTGAACCGATGCCCGCGATGCCGAAGGCCAGACCGAAGAACAGCCCTGCCACCATGCCGACCTTGCCGGGCAAGAGTTCCTGCGCATGTACCAGGATGGCCGGGCAGCAACGATTGGATCGTGTCGTTGAACAGGTGCGACAGGCTCAGCGACAGCAGGATGCTCAGCGCGGTTTTCTCGGCGGGCAGATGCGGCGTGGTGATTTCGGCGGCGGAGTCTTCCATTGGCGATGGAGGATAATGAAGGCGAGACAACGCCGAAACAAGCCAGACACGGACCACAGGTGAACGATCGGGCGCCCGATCTGCTCTTTACAAAGCTTTACCTTCCAGCAACACGCCTGAAAGACGCCGACTCCATGTTCAACACAAGAAATGCACAAGGGACTACCGAATCCAGGAGAAGCGACATGAAGTGTAAACTCAGCGCGCTGAAGGTGGCCGGTTTTGCTATCACCTGCACTCTCTTCGGATGTGTGCATGCGCACGCGGCGCCGCCGCCACCTGCGCCGCCACCGCCCGTCGCGGCTCCGCCACCGGCACCGTCTGGTCCTGTGCCTCTCGAACGCTGGGCGGAGGTTCACCCCGAGGCCGCGCGCGAGCTGGGCGATTGGGCCCACGCCCACCCGCAGGCCGCGCAGCGTTTTTTCGAGTGGGACGCTCACCATCCCGAGAAGTCACACGAGTTTGTGACCTGGACGATCACGCATCCGGCCCAAGGGATCGACGCCTTCATTTCGACCCATCCGCGCTGGCCGTTCTTCGACAAGAGCATGGCGAAACACCGGCCCGCCGCAGAAGCGTTCATGGCCTGGTGTCGACGCCATCCGCCCGCGGCCGAGGCGCTGATGAACCATCCGCGCGCGCTCGAGTGGGCTGGACATAACTTGTACAAGATGTGACAGGACAACGGCCGTCGCGCGTCTGTGCGACGACTATCCTCGCGGTCAAGGCGGGATTCGCCGGTGTTGACCGATAGAAAGTTGTGCTCTATGTCGGTCGGCACTGGATGAAGTCCCAAAAGGGCTTTCGGGGTGTAGTGCGCGCATCTGGTATTTGTGCACCATTTGAAATAGGTTCGATCTGCTGCAAGAAACTGTGCATCTGCAAAGACTTCATCGCCCCCAGTGGATTGCAGACACCTGCATCTTGCATGGGTGACGCCGACGTCAGTTGCTACTGAGGTGGACAGACGATGGTGGGCTGGACATCGAAATACCTTATGCACTCCCAGTACACATCACCCATGTTGCTCCCCGTGCTCAAAATCCCAACAGCTGTCACAGCTCTTTCCGCAACCGTCTTGCTCGGACTCGCATGTAGCAGCTCTGGTCTCAAGAGTGGTGCACATGATGCGGGAGCTGCAAGCGGAGGTCAGGCAGGCAGCTCTATCAGCAACGGAACCACCGGAGGTAGTCGTGGCACAATTGGTCCAGGTGGAGCTGGAGGTGGCAGCATAGGCGGTACTGCTGGCACTATTGGTTCCGGAGGATCATCTGTGGCAGATGCCGGTGTGGATGCGAGTGGCAGGCCCGAACCTGATGGCAGCTCTCAGCGTGCAGGCGCTCCTCACCCCCAGCCGTGTCTTGCCAGCGAATTTCTCAATTCTGGCAAGGAGTGCTCCGGCCCTCCGGAGAAAGAGTCTTGCCAGTCGACGGGCAACGGCTGGTGCTACACGCCATGCGAACAAGATAGCACCTGTGCGGGTGGTTTCGTCTGTGCGATGATCTATACTTTCGACGTATCCATACTGCCCCTCCAATACAGTGTTTGTGATGGACCGCTAGGTGCCCCCGTGGGAGGGGCTTGTCGTTCCGACGAGGACTGCAACGCTGGCGCATCCTGCATGACATCCACCCATTGCGGAGATGCTTCCGTTTGCTCCGTCTGCTCAAATTGACCCCCTCCAACGGGTACGTGCGGGCGAAACCGAATGTTCAAGTTGTCAACGGTTCCGACAGCCATCATCGTAGCTGCCATGGTTGTTCCGGCCTGCAGCAGCTCTGGTCTCAAGGCCAATGCCCATGATGCTGGAGCAGCAAGCGGAGGCGAGGCAGGCAGCACCACCAGCAGCGGAACCACAGGAGGTGCTGGTGGCCCGATTGGTCCAGGTGGATCGAACGGAGGAGATGGGACCGACGGCAGCACGGGTGAAATGTGCGGGTGCCTCGATGCTCAGGGAAATCACCTGCCAGCGTTTGACTGCCCCTGTCCAGTAGGGCCTCCAGCCTGCCCGGCCCCAACTTTTCCCTGTGAGGCAGGGTACCAGGGGAATCCACACCGGCCCGGGGGCAGTGCCTGGCGCAGCCTTCTTTCTGAAGGGCATTGCCACGAAACACAGGGGGCGCGGGGCGGACGAAAGTGGCGGCATCGATTCACTCCCATTTCCAAGGTGAGGGGAGAGTATGCGCGGGAGCTGCCATGCCAGCTGGTTGAACGCACAAAAATGGCACAGCGCTCCCTCACTCGTTTCGGCACCGAACAGCGCCCGTCCTGGGTGGCGGAATGGCGACTTGGCGATGGACACCTGCCGCGAGAACTCTCCCGGCGGGCGGACGGATCGCAATTCTCGCTGCCCATGATCTACCAGTGGACGCCATACCTCCATGATGCCTACGCACCGCATTCGCTCAGAAGAAAGCAGTGGTTGCACCCAACGTCAGCGTGCTAAAAACAAGGACATGGCATTTCTTGCACATCGCTCTGGCCCACGCGAGTCGGAGTTGCTTGATCGCCTTGGGCATGGGTTATTCGGATGCGCTCCGGCAAAGCTTGAAGAGGACATATCTTCTCATCGATATGCCGAATCCCGAGGTGAGGTTGTACCCGTGCACATCGACGCAGAAGACAAACCATACATAGAGTTCTCCTTTCGCCAACCACCGTCTTCCCGGCCGTTCTATCTGCTCGACCACGGGTTCGCACTGCCGCTTGATATCGCCACCTTCACCGAGGAAGAATCTCGACGGTGGAGCAAAGCATGTGAACTTCGCAACCGGGATGGAGGTCTGTGACAGCGGAGTGCCTTCCGAGCACGAAATCTGCCTTCGTGTTCGACATCGACAATACGCTCACTCCGCCGCGACGACAGCTTGAGCGCGAAATGGCAGACGCTTTGCGGTGGCTCAAGGTGCCGTTTGCACTGGCTGCTGGAAGCGACCTCCCATTGTTGGAGCACCAATTCTTTGGCCCTCTCCATTCATTTGGATTTCGCGGCATCTTTGATGCCTTCGTTTGCAATGGCGCAGCTCGTTATCGATGTGCGTACGACGATCTCACGTTTCGTTGTGAGTGCATTGACGACTTCTCCTTTGAAAAAGAACTCGGCAAGGAAGCATATGCCAAGCTGCTGTGTGTGCTGCGCCAAGCCCTGGACCTGGACCAATTCCGCCTTCCTTCGTTCCTGGAGGTGATAGGGAATCAGATCCTCGAACGCGGTTCCATGGTCAACTTCGCACCGATAGGACGCCCAACGGGAGTCTTGTCGGCGTCGGAGCGTGCGAATCGAGATGCCTTCGTGCCGTTCGACCGTACATCGGGATTCAGAGAGGGACTGCTCGCCTATTTACGTGAACGAGTTGACCGCGATCTGCCTGGCAACAACATATTCATCGCATTGGGCGGTCAGACCTCATTCGATATCGGGATGCGTGGCAGGGACAAAAGTTATGCCGTGCGCCGACTCCTTGCCGAGGGCTTCCCGCACGTAACCTATGTCGGCGATGCGCTTTATCGTGGCGGCAATGACGTCGCGGTTCTCGATTTCCAAGTAAGTCTGGGGACCGACCGCAACAAGTTGACAGTCGTTCAGGTTGATGGTTGCCAAGAGACCCTTCAGCTGCTTCGAAATCCTTCGCTGTCCTTCGAACCCGTTAGTCCCCCGTATACGGGAAGTGTATGCAGTCGGTGAGCACCAGGAAATCTGATGGGGCCCTCCGAAGCCGAGAGCGCGAGAAGCAGAACTCCATCAGAAATTCTGAGTTCGCAAGCCAGACTTCAGGGGACCGGTAGGCCGTTCTTCACTTGTTTTCCAGGATATTTCGTAGGTGATCGGAATGGTCCAGCTTCTTCAAGCTCGATCTGATAGATGGTCGGTACTGAACGCGCTTGCCTTTATCCCCGCGTAGCATAGAGTGCCACCCGAAGGGAGGCCGGTTCGGTAATTACCAGTGGCCGAGTTCGTGGTAACAGGTGGCGCGGGCTTTCTTGGTAGCCATTGCATCCATCGTCTTTTGAAGCTGGGTGGGCGAGTGACGTGCATCGACAACCTCAGCCGGGGAACGCGGTACCATTTGGCTCCGCACATGGGGGTCTCGGGGTTCCGCTTCATTGAGGGGGACGTCCTCGACCCCAGCGCGTTGGCGCACGCCTTCCGCAGCTCTGACATCGAAGCCGTTTTTCACTTCGCCGGCCGATCCGCGATCCATGGCATAGCCGCATCGCCGCCAGCGGACTTGCAAGACACCTTCTGCACGACCTTCGCCCTGCTGATGAAGATGCGGGAGCAGCGGATCCAAAACCTAGTTTTCGCATCGAGCGCGGCGGTTTACGGGAACGACTCGAGCACCGCTACCGACGCGCGCCTTCCCGTGCGCCCCGTCTCGATGTACGCGGCCGCAAAGCTTGCCTCCGAAGCGTTCATCTCGGCTTTCGCAACGTCGGCCGGGATTCGCAGTTGGATCTTCCGCTTGGCCAACTTGGTCGGGCCAGGCGTGACACAGGGGATCCTGCACGACTTCGTCGACCGATTGCTCCTCGACCCCACCCGCCTGCGCGTGCTTGGCCATAGATCTTCGCGGCGCCCCTACCTGCACGTCGCTGATGCGCTGGATGCGATAATGCTTGCCTACCTCTCGACAAGAGACGGTGAATTGGTGAAGGCCTTCAATTTGGGTGCCAAGACCATGCTAGATGTCGCCCAGGTGGCCGAGATCGTCGCCGCTGAGATGGGGCTAGCCGGAATTCCCATCGAATTCGCCCAAGACGCACCAGCGGCCACGGGTGATATTCGCAGTCTCTCATGCGACGTCTCGCGCATAGAGAGCCTGGGTTGGCAGTGCCACCGCAGCTCCGAAGAGGCTATCCGCGCGGCCGTGCACGAGCATCTCGCATGGCGCTGCGATACCATTGGGGCATCCGCGGCCCCAGGAGACAGTTTCGCGGCTGTAACTTCTGCTACGAGGACGAAATGATAGGCGTATCGGTCGAACTAGTTGACCAGATCAAGCGCTTCTTCGACTTTGGCGACAGGACCATCGGGATCTCGCTCATCTTGCCAAGCGTCAAGCAGAACCGGAATGTGTCGCTGACATGTGAGAACTACCCGAGATTCCACGAGGGAATGTCCACCGATGATGTTCTTTCGGCTCTGCGCGTGTTCCACCTTCTCGCGTCAGTATACGACAACGGTCGAATCGAGATACTATCGCATGAGTCCACTCAGAAGTTGACCCAGGACCAGCGAGACAGCCTTGGTCGACACCAGGTCATAATAGGCGGACCGCCGACTAACACCTTCACCGCAAGCCCAGACCTGACATCGGGCCCGATAAGGTTTTCTGACAAGGGGCTGGGAATTGACAAACGGCAGGTGATGGTCGCCGGCGTAGAACAACCCTACGAAATCGAGTTTGTGGATGGTGAGAATGGCCAGAAGTGCATCTCCACCGACTACTGTGTCGTCTCGAAGAAACGGGTAAGGGGTCGTGTCATCATCGTTATCGCCGGTCTGCGCGCCTATGGCCAGTGGAGCTCTGGGACTTTTCTGGGCACCCAAGATAGGGTGGACTCCTCACTTGTTGAGATCGAGAAGTTCTTCGAGCAGATCCAGAGTCTGCATTATATCCACGATTTTCAGATCTTGGTGCGAGTGGACGTGGTGAGGATGGCGCTCAGTGGTTGGCAAGTGATCCACGCACTGCCGTGGGAGCCCTTCGATGCCTTCATCTCGTACAAGAAAGAAGACACTGAAGAGGTTCGAAATGTCGTAGATGAACTCTACAAGAGAGGCCTATCGGTGTTCTGGGCGGAGGCTGACCCGGTCTTGCCGCAAGGGGATGGTGAGGGGCAACTGGCCAGCTACATCAAGAACTCGAGACGCGTTCTTGCCTTTGCGGGCCATGGGCCCCCAAGCAACTGGCAGAATCGGGAGCTGTCCATAGCGAAGGCTCAGGGGTGCGAGATAGCACTGGTACGAATAAGCGACAGGGATCCCCTCGATGCTGCATACAGGTTCTACCAGAAGGCTGGCGCGATGGATCTCTGTTTGGACAGAAACTGGAACGTCACCCTGGCCGCCCTGGCTGTATGGTTGTTGCGTAGGTAGAAGTAGATCACCCGGTTGTTCAGATCTTCGAGCAGTTCCTCGATCCGTTGGTTCAGCTCGGCCAGGGAAAAGAAGGTCTCGTTGCGCATGCGAGCGAGAATCCAGCGTTGGGCGATCTGCACCGCCACCTCGACCGTGGGTTTGTCTCGTGGCGAGCGCGGCCGTGCCGGCAGGGCCGCCACGCCGTAGTGCTCGCCCTACCCAGATGCTTCTCTGACGAGGTCTCTGAACGCGGCGAAGGGCATGGTCTCCTCCCTCAAATGGGGGACCAGTTTTGTCCAGATTTCGTAGTCATTGCGGGCATTCATTCCAAAACCTGAGTGGCTTTCCCATCCCATTTTTTTCGCATACTCGACCAACCCAACCGTCAGTCGTGGGCGAAGGTCCACGAACAGGCGGTCATGTCGGCGGTGGGTGTCCAGCAGGGCGCGTAGGCTGGACTCTCCACCTTTCGAGTCAGCACCGTCATGGCCCGTTCCATTGATGAGAAGCACATTGTGGAGGGTCTCGTTGTGGATCAACTCATCACAGGTTTTGCAATAGGTAGTATGCGCATCTGCGCGAAGCTCTTTGACGAGATCGCTCTTGTTTGTGAGATCCACGAGGAAGAGCCTATTAGGAGATTGGTGAGAAACGCAGCGGGCAATGGCTTCACCCGCCCCTCCGACACCAACCAGGATCACGTCCCTTGTCGCAAAGGACTTTCTCTCGTCTTCCGTGAACCACTTCACGAAAGAGGGACCATTGAAGTCATAGGGGACTATTTCCCCATGTTCGTCTTTGACCAAGGTGTCGATCACCGGGGGTATAGATTTGCAAAAGAGGGCCCTCAACCTCGGATTATTCTTGTGCGGCTGGCTGTGGTTGACTGCGATTATCGCAGGAGTATTGATCGTGAGTAGGTATAGCTGCTGCAGGAGGGAATCTCCGACTGAACCCTCGGGAACCTGGACAGGGAGATAGTGGAGTCGATTCGAAACCTGGTTCAGGTAGACCCTGCTTGTCGACTCCTCCCACCCGGCATCGGTCTTGCTTGCAACGTAGAGGCAATACCGATCATTGGGATGCCTGGCGATTTCACTCCTCAGCTCTTCGACAGAGTGAAAGACGGGGATCTTCTGCGGTCTTGCTTGCGCCATGCCCAAAGTTGACGATGGCGCCTTTGGTCCAGGAATTCAAGTTCTGTGCCGCCAGCACAGAAACTTAACGACAAAACGTCGAGAGCTGGTCGGACAGCCTTGACCTGCGCCAGTGTGCCAGCCAAACTCGACCTCGCATTCCTGAGATCTACGGAAGCAAATGGTTCGGAAGCGTCCTCCACTACGCCCCATCCCCTGGGCGCGACCGGCGCTTGGCGCGCAGGAGAGGCGGGCCGTTGCGACTGTCCTGCGCGAGGGCTGGGTTGCGATGGGACCACGAACGCGGGAATTCGAGAGGTGCATGGCGGTGATGGCTGGCCGTCGGTATGGGGTCGCGGTGTGCAACGGCACGGTGGCTCTCGACCTGGCCTTGCGCCTTCTGGACGTGCGCCCCGGCGACGAGGTGATCGTGCCGGCCATGACCTACGTGGCGACCGCCGCGGCGGTGGTGCTGCGGGGCGCCATCCCGGTCTTCGCAGACATCGAGGAGAACTGGCCCACGGTGTGCCCCAAGGCCGTCGAAGATTGTCTGAGCTCCAAGACGCGTCTGGTGATGACCATGGATTATGGTGGCACCCCGTGCGCGCATGAAGCCATCGCACGCATCGCCAGGGCGGCGGGCGTGCGGACGCTGCACGATGGCGCGCAGTCCCTCGCTGGTACATATCGTGGCCGCCCCTTGCTCTCATACGGCCAACTCGCCACGACGAGTTTCCATGTGGCCAAACAGCTCACGACGGTCGAGGGCGGCATGGTCTTTCTGTCGCACGCGGCACGTGACACGCGGGCCCGCTGTCTGCGCAATCAAGGCGAGATAGCAGGCAAGAAGTACTGGCACTCTGAGATTGGCAGCAACTACCGCATTTCTGACCTGCACGCGGCAATTGGGCTGGCACAACTCAAGAGGGCGGGCGCCCTGTTTCAAAGGCGGCGAGCACTGGCGGCAGCCTATACGCGCTATCTGCTAGAGGTGCCCGAGGTCGCCTTGCCGAGAGAACGCCCTGCGGGGCAAAATGGCTGGTTCTTCTACGCCATCCGCGTGCGGAACCGAGACGCGGTAGCCGCCCATCTCCGACAACGTGGCGTCGACACCCGCGTCGCGTACCCGATGGCCGTCTATGAGCAACGCGCATTTCGAAAATGGACGGGCAGACGGTGTCCGATGGCAGAGCGTTTCGCACGTGAGGTGCTGTGTCTGCCGTTGTTCGATGGCATGACCATGGCTCAGGTGCGCTTTGTTGTCCTGGCCATCAAGGAAGCTGTAGTGGCCTCTCAGTAGGCCGGGCCCGCGCGCCGGGACTGGTCTCTTGCGTAGGTCACCTCTTCCGCCGGCCGAGCTTGGCTCGCCACAGTCGCAGCAAGATCTCACGCGTGCTCCTAAACCGCAGTCTCGGCAGCCGGTCCAGCGGAAACCAGCGGCAATCCTGGACTTCGGCACCCGGAGACACTGCATTGGCAGCCAAGGTGACCCGGTAGAAGAGATTGAGAGAGTGCCCTCGTTGGCCGGCGTAGTCATCCAATGCCGCGTGCACCAGTTTGCTGCCTACGACGACGGCGTGAATTTCTTCCTGGAGCTCCCGCCGCAGACCGTCTTCCGGCGATTCGCCAGAGAGGAGAAACCCTCCCGGCAGGTCCCATGAGAGTGGGTGTGGTACGGTTGTGACCAACAAGACGTGGCCAGAACGGTCTAGCACAACGGCACAGACCGAAGGCTTCGAGGCCATGTAGGTCGTCTGCTCGCATCGGCGACAGAAAAACGCTGTCTCTGCCGGGAGTGCCTCCATGGCTGTGCTGCCGCAGAAGGAACAGTAGCGAGGTGGGTGGCGCTTTCTGAGCATAGGCATCATGGAAGTGTGGCGTGCTTCAGCCCTGGCGAAAAGGAGAGCAGGTGGATGAGACTCAAAGGGGACTCGCGTCGAGGTGCTTGGTGGGCAGCAAATTCTATCCTACCTTGCACTGACCTCTCATTTAATGGCGACACGGAGGGGCGAAACCATTGATTGGTACAGCAGCTACACACGCCGGAGAACTCTCGAGAGATTCCAGAAAGTGCCTTCGATGTCGTCCCCTTTGAACCCAATAACCTGCATCCCGTGGAGGTTGCTCAAAAACTCGACGCCTTTCTCCACCAGGAGGACTGTCCTTTCGAAGCCCAGGCGCCCCTGGAAGAGCCCCGCCTCATGCACGACATTCTGCCTTGGGCGTCTGTCCCCCTTCCCCGTCAAGTCTTCTCCCGTCATAACCAGGATGGCAAAATCAGCTTGGTCCAGCATTTCCTGGAGGATGGGCACGATGGACTGTCCCGTGCGCGGCTTCGATTCGTAGCAGATGGGGATGAGCCCCAAGTCTTTGTCCGCGACCTCCTTGACCTTCAGCCACAACGGACTGCGCCCATGGCCAATGAAGACGCGTGGGATGCCATGGGCTGTACTCGAGAGATTCCTGATCCAGTGCTGCAACAACCTGCCCTGCAGTCGTAGGGCACCGTGCTGCCTGCCCAAGAAGCCATAGTTTTCGAGCGCGGCCAGAATGTCGTGGTTCTGTGGGTTCTCCGGACACCCTTTCCCCTCAGTCAGCAACTTCAGGGGCTGTCGTTCCTTCATGAAGAGGCTGGCCCAAAACTGCTCCAGTTGCTCCCGCACGAGATTCCCCGGGGCCATCAAGTGAGCGATGACCAGCTCGGAGCACTCCTCTTGCTCTCTCCTGCGCACTCGTTCGATGAGCCACTTTTCAGCAGCGGCCTGGAGGAAGAATGGCATGTTGCCCGCTATTTCCCTGATGTGCCTGACTTCGTCCCCCGAAAGCTCGATGCCGTGGCGGGCGGCTGGGTTCGCCACCAACGCCTCGGCCTCCGAGTCTTCAAGAGGCCCCATGTAGATGGGATCGGGATGGAAGACGTTGTAGAGCGGAGATGCCAGGTCTTTGGCTCCGGGCGGTCTGGAAAGTGTGACCACATCCCGGTACGAGGCCGTGGCCCAAGCCAGTTGCGTCTTGCCGGATGTTAACGCGCGCATCTTCCGGAAGAAATCCAGGCCGAATCCGTCTGAGCGCACCAGCGTCTCGAATTCATCGAGCAAGACCACGAGCCGGAAACGGCGACCTATGCCGCCCAACCATGTATCGAAGCTCGCGGAATCGCGGAACGTCTTCGGTACCCGGATCTTCTTGCCACTAGGGGCCGCAACAGCAATAGCGCTAGCCACTTCACGGAAGAAAAGCATCGGCCCGGTGCGATCGGGGCCGCTGCGCCGGTGGTCGTGCAGCGCCCGCGCGTGCGGCAGCGCAGTGGGCTCGGTAGCAATCCCTTGCAGGTCGACGTAGGCGAAG
Source organism: Myxococcales bacterium (assembly GCA_003158735.1). Lineage (GTDB taxonomy): Bacteria > Myxococcota_A > Polyangia > Fen-1088 > Fen-1088 > Fen-1137. Next base: position 20,727 of record PMLB01000380.1, read on the forward strand.
ATGACGGGCAATCCGGGCGTGCGGATCCTTCCGGTGTGGATTTTCGGATTGGAAACGTGACGCAGGAAAGAGGTCTTGCCGGACCGGCGTGCGCCAAGAATCCGTTGGGAACACAATTGGGGCCGGTTGAGATTCTCGAAGAACGAGTCTATCTGCATTCTCCGTCCGTAGAATCCATCGACGGTCTGGATCGGTGGGCCGACCAGATAGGGGCTGCGGGGCTGGTACTCATCTCCAGTCATGACGATCTCGCCTCATCGGATCTTGGGTTGCCGCAATACCCAGAGCCGCATTAAATCCACGCTGTGACGATAGCGGATCTCTCTGGAAGCCTCGGATGAGGCTTGCTCGATGAGATGGTAGGCCGACAATCTGGTTATGCTCGACGAGATATCGGATTTCTTGAGTCCGGCGTGGCGCACGTGCTCGAAGAGGTCGCGGCTGGCGACCCAGGGCTGGTCCTCGCGGGAGAGTTCTGCGAGCGAACGCAGGATGCGTTGGGCCTGCGCGCCCACTCCGGCCCAGAGGTCCTCGATGGTGGCAACGTTGCCAGGTTGAAGTGCCTGCTTCAGGGCCGCATCTAGGTGGTCCTTCTGCACCCTGTAGCCGTCCTTCCGCCGATTTAGCAGCTCGATGCAATACTGGCATAGTTGCTGGATGAAGAAGGGATTGCCGCCGGTGAGGCGGCGGATGCCCTTGATGACGTCATCATCGTAGACGACGCCCTGTGCCTCGACCGGTCGTTGGATGAGCTGGCTGGCCTCATCCTCACTCAGGAAGCCGATCTCGCGATGTTGGGACACGTTGAAGAGCTTGGTCTTGTCCTTGCTGTCGAGGACGTCGAGGCTGTGTCGCGCGGCGAAGATGAACGCCACATTCGGTCTGTGTTGTATAAGCGAGCGCAAGTAAGTGAAGATCTCCTCTTCGACTTTACCCTTGTCGACCCGCTCAAACAGCACCTCGAACTCGTCGAGCATGAGGACCAGAAGCCCCTTCCCCAGCACCTTGCCAATGGACCAAAGGGATTCATCGAAAGCTCGGCCTGGTGTGGCTGCAAATTCCTTTGGCCTCGGTCGAGCGAGCTTCTTCTTGCTCCTGGAAAGCACGCCCATGACCGAATCCACTATCTTCAGCAGTAGCGCGCTCGTTCCCGGATCGAGGACATCCTGGATGTCGACATACACTGGATAGACGGCGTGCTTCCACCCAACGCGTAGGCGCTCGCCTCGCGGCCCGGCTTCGAGCTGCCGCAAGATCGAAGTCTTCCCGGTGTGCCAACCCCCGTGCAAGAAGATCGACTTCTTCTGCGGGCCGGCGCAAAGGGCTTCTTCTATCCAGCGGAAGGTTTCCTCGTGGCCCACGAACAGAGGACTGTCGGCCAGCAACGGCGGGCCAGCCTGGTATGGATTTTCGATGGCCCGAAATTGCCCTAGCTCCAGTTTAATCAGATCCAGCCAATGCTGATAGATGCGGCCCAGGACCGCTCGCTCGAAGGGATTCATCAGCTCGGCCTGTCCCCGGCGGTCTTTCAGGTACAGTTTGCACTTCTCGAGCGCGGATCGATCGCGGGTGTTTCGCCCATATCGCTCGAGTCCCGTGCTGATGTGGCTCAGATCAGCCGAGAGAGTCTGGGTGCAGGTGTAGAGCCAGCTGCCTGGGTCGGAGAGAACGTGGGCTTGCAGACCAGGGATTTGGCCCAGGTCGCGCGCATCCAGGGCAGCCGCGACACTTTTCAGGGTTTGGCGAATCGGATCCGGCAAACGATCAGCTAGTTGGAGGAGACTGGCCCGTTCGAATTCTGGGTCGAGGATCCCGGTGAAGCTGCTGACGAAGCCCGCCTTGAACTTGTCTCGTTCGCCCACGACTTCAGCGGTACTGCGGAGTGTATTGATGACATCGGCCCGTCCAGCCTGGAACTTGTAAAGTTCGCCAATGACGTCATTGGCGTCCAGAACCGCCAGGACCTTCTCCGCCAGTCGCCGCGACTCGACCAGACGTGCATTCTGGATGGCGATAGCCGCGCTGTTGGCCATGAGCGTGAAGGCGAGCTCGTCCAGTTCGTTGAAGTAGGCGAACTCCTGCCCGTCTCCGACGTTGCGCATCTTGGTCTCGACCTTCAACACGCCCACCAATTCTTGACCCGCTCGACGGCCCTGGCTGGCGACCATCAGGGGAATGCCCATGAAGGACTCACACCGCTCGTCCTTTTTGAAATTGTGTGAATCGAATGTGCCGCGGTGATGGGGATGGGCGATGAGCTCCAGGTTGCTCTTGGCTGTGAAGAGCTTCCCGGTGGCTGCGATCCACACCGTGAGCCCGATCTTCTCGACGGGTCTTGGAGACGCCTTGATCTGGTCCGGTCGGACGCGTTTGTAGCGGCGCGGTGGCCCGAGCGTTGCCCAGCCTTTGGCCGACCTCTGGATCAACTCGTTGCCCTCGTTCAGGAAGAGCGCACAAGCGCGCGCCTGAAAGAGCTTCGCGGTGGCCTCCACCACGCGGTTGACCAGCTTGTCCACATCCAGCTCGCCTCGCAGGATCTCGAGGATGGTGGGCATCGCCTCTTCGATTACCTGGTAGCGCGTCTTGTACTGCAGTTGCAGCCTCTCGACGGCCATGGCCACTTCCTGGGCCAACAGATCGAGACGCCTGCGGTGCTCCTCCGTGAAATCGCTGACCACGTCCCTTCTCTTGACTGCGACGTTCTCGACTTTGAGCACACCGATGGTCGACCCACCTACTCGCAAGGGAACGCCTAACCAGGCGCCACATTCCTGCTGTTCCGTGTAGTTGTACGGGTCGAACTGGCCACGCCAATGGCAGTGCTGGCGCAGAGCGATCTGGTCACTTGCGTGGAAGGTCTTTCCGGTTGCGGCGATCCACGCCGTGAGGCCAACCTTCTTTTCCGCCGGAAGAGTGCGGCGGTGGCGGCACGTGCTCGGCTCGCAACCCCTGGTATCGAAGCACTCCACGACCTCGTCCTTGTCGGCCATCATGTAGGAGCGGACGACCTGCCGCAGCGCCTGCGAGCCGGAGCCAGCGCGTTGGGTCAAGGTGCGGCGTGCTTGGTCGATATGGAAGATCGCGCAGGAGTCAGCTCGCATGGCGGCCGCGATGACCTTGGCCGCTATGTCCAAGAAGGAGTCCAACTCGCCCTCGGAAGCCACAGCTTCGGCGATGACCTCGCGAGCCCATAGGGTGATGGCTGCTTCGATCGAGCTCTCGTGTGCCGCCTTCTGGTAGATGATGCAGCGGCCGGCCACCCGAGCGAGAGTCTCCAGCACCAGTTGGTCCTCGATCGAGAATGGCCCCTCACGGCCGAGGCGTTCGGCCTTCAACGCTCCGATGATCTGTCCTGCCAGGTTCCGAAGCGGCACTGCCAAGAAGGTCGTGACGGGCTTGGCCGAGGACGGGTGGGGCAACTGGAGGGAGTCGTAGTGCCCGGAATGGTGGGGGTGGTCGCGCAGCTCTCCTGCTGTGCGCGCAAGAAATGCACGACCCGTGGAGATAACCCAGCCAGTCACGCCCAGCTTCTCTTGGTCGCGGGGCTCATCGGGAACCTTGCTGGGGTCCAGAACTCGGGCGAGGGCAACTCCGATGTAGCGCTGCTGATAGCCGCTGGCGGCGCGCATGTGCGCAACCCGCCGCTGCCCATTGCTCTGGCTGCTATCGTCCACGATGTAGATGGCGCAGGCGTCGGCAACCAGCACCTCGCTGTCGGGGCTCACTTTCGCTGTGATCTGTGAAAGCAGATCAGCCAGCTCTCCACCGTTGTACAATCTCCTGATCAACTCGGACTGCAGTTCTGCAGATATGCGCAGCAACTCCCGGTGCGAGTTCCTGGACTGTGATGGCGTGGTGACCAGATCGCCCAGGGCTTGAGGGATCCTGTTGCGAGAACGGGAAGCGCTTTGCTTGTTCATCGGACACAACCCTCTTCAGAACCGGAACCGACTGGAGAGCAGGGTGCGCATTGCACGAATCAGATGTCCGTCCGGCGCCGGGCCGAATATAATCTGATGCGTCGTGTGGGTCAAGATGCGGAAGAGGGGAAGAGGGGACTGTCGACGCTCGCAGCTTGTGTGAGGAGGGAGGCCAAACTCGCGCTCGACCATTATGTTTGCGAGCATAATGTTCAAGAACATAGTTCATCAATCCATCGGCGGGTCGCAATTGCCAGCCCGAGGTTGGCGCACGAGGAAAACCTCGTGGCTCTCACGGGCTCGGGTGAGCGCGATCTCGGGCAGGGCATTTTGCGATCGGGGTGGCACCAGGCGGCGCGATCCGACAAACTACCGGGTGTTCTGTGAAGGGAGGAGCCATGGTCACCAAAGGATATGCAGCCCTGTCGGCTGAATCGCACCTTGCCCCGTTTCAATTCGAACGCCGCGCGCCGGGACGGCGGGACGTTCAAATCGCAATCGAGTTCTGCGGTATCTGCCATTCGGATATTCACTTCGCCCGCAACGAATGGGGGACGACGACCTTCCCGTGCGTCCCCGGCCATGAGATCGTCGGACACGCGGTGAAGGTGGGCGACGACGTCAAGAAGGTGAAGGTCGGCCAGCGCGTGGCGGTTGGCTGTTTCGTCGATTCGTGCGGGACCTGCGCGAGTTGCAAGGACGGGCACGAGAACTACTGCGAGACCGGATTCACGATGACCTATGGAAGCCCGAGCCCGGACGGGAAGACGCAGACGTTCGGTGGCTATTCCAACCAGATCGTCGTCGATGAGCACTTCGTCTTGAATCTCCCGGCGAATCTCGACCCCGCGGGCGCTGCCCCGTTGCTTTGCGCCGGCATCACGACGTACTCGCCGCTTCGGCACGTCGGCGTCACGAAAGGCTCGCGCGTCGCCGTGATGGGGCTCGGTGGGCTGGGCCACATGGCGGTCAAGCTCGGCGCCTCCTTCGGCGCCGAGGTCACGATGCTAAGCCGCTCCCCGGGGAAGAAAGCCGACGCACACAGGCTTGGTGCACACGACTTCGTCCTCACCAAGGACAACAACGCCTTGGCGCCGCTGGCCAACCGCTTCGACGTCATCGTCGACACTATCTCGGCGAAGCACGATATCAACGGGCCGCTCGGCTGCCTGAAGCGCGACGGAACGCTCATCCTCGTCGGTGCATCTCCGCAAACCTTGGATCTAAGCCCATTTGCGCTGATCTTCGGACGCCGCAAGGTGATGGGGTCGCTGGTGGGCGGGATCCCCCAGACCCAGGAAATGCTCGATCATTGCGGCACCCACGGGATCACGAGCGACATCGAGCTCACCACGCCGCAAGAGATCAATGAGGCCTACGAACGGACGCTGAAAGGCGACGTGAAATACCGCTTCGTCATCGACTGCACGAAGTTCTAGAAGATCCGGAAAACGCGTACCAGGTGCCGGCTGAGGTGTTGCAGTCTGGCGTCGCTCTGCTTCAGATCACGGTGCACTTCACCGACAACGAATCGATGGAAGCAGCCTCATAAGAATCTCCCGTGGTGAGGACAACCTTTCTACTCCTATTCTCAGCGCCATGATGACATCCCCATCATGTTTCGGTAGGCTGGAGCGGCCTCCGTCGAGAACACGTGCGGATCGAAAAGGGAGAAGCCGTGAAACTTGCCACGATTCAGAAGCTGGGCGGATTTGCCCTCATCGCAGGAGCCATTCTGTTTGCTACCTATTCTGTGCTCTTCTTGTCTCTGTTCCCGGCCGGCGAGATTCACAGGGACTTTTCCCGTATCGTTTTGAGCCCTCCGTGGATCGGCGTCGCCGCAATCGCCTTTGCCGGGGTGGTCTTGATGGTTTTCGGATTTGCCGCCGTGTACTCACGATTGCACCAGGGAGCTGGTGCGCTGGGGCTGGTGGGGTTCGTCTTCATCGAGGTCGCCTACCTGCTGCAAGCCTGCAAGGTCACCTGGGAGATCTTCCTCTACCCGATCATCGCGGGGAACCCGTCTTCCGTTGCGCTGTTGCGGGATGGAATCCTGTGGGACCATCCACTTGTTCACGCTTTCAAAGCCGGGGCAAGCGCCACCATCTTCCTGGGAATCCTTCTCTTCTGCTTCGCGCTGGTCCGCTCCAAGGAGTTTCCCAAGGCGGCCGGGATCCTCATTTTCGTGGGGGCGCTCGTCTACGCCCTGGGTCCAGTCCTTTCGATGATGGTTGCGATCGGGGGAATCATCGTGCTCTCACTTGGCTGCCTTCTCCTGGGGCTGCAGCTCATCCGGAACCAGCGGGGCCGCGGAGATGACTAATCTGATCCTGCACGCAACCTCCCGCGGTCGATGGCTCGCCTCCCGTCAAAGTGGCGTCCACCTTGACCCCAGCCTTGATGCGGAGGGCTTCATCCACTGCTCGACGGCCGCGCAAGTGGTGCGCGTTGCCAACTTCCTCTTCCGTGGGCAGCACGGCCTGGTCTTGCTGATGATCGACCCTTCACGGCTGACGTCGGCGATCAAGTGGGAACCACCGGTCCATCCTGGCCACGAGAAAGGCGCCCCTGTCGAGGCCGATCTCTTCCCGCACATCTACGGCCCGATCAACGCCGCCGCCGTCATCAATGTGGTCGACTTTGAACCCTGTCGCGACGGTCTTTTCAGCCTCCCGCCGAGCATCACTGACCCCTTCCCCACCCCCAGGCCCGGTTCGGAATGATGTTGGCCAAACTCGCACATTGACATCTATATGTCGGCATCATATAGTGACTGGCGATAGGATCGCCATGTGCGCCGAACGCAAACAAGGATGTGGGTGCCGCTGCGGCTGCGAGGTCCGCGGTTTCATCCAACCGCGCCTGCTGCTGCTCCTGGCAAGGAAAGCTAGCCACGGCTACGAGTTGATGGAGGCTCTTCGCGCTATTCCTGGCGCTGAGAACCTGGCTGACCCAGGAATGTTGTATCGGACCCTGCGGCAGCTCGAAGAAGCCGAAGTAGTGCAGTCCGCCTGGGACACCGGCGGGCACGGGCCGGCCAGGCGCATTTACGAACTCACCAAGATCGGTCGCGAGCACCTCGATACCTGGGCGGCCGAAATAGAGAAGACCAGGACACACCTGGTCGAATTTCTTGCCGAGTACGAATCCATTGCGGAGCGCCGCTCCGCCAAACCACGAAAGAGAGGTTGATCATGTGCCACAGCGAGACCGGCGGACAACACCACCGTCAACATCATGGCCAGGGCTGCGAATGCCAATCGGAGAGCGAATGCGGCTGCCAGTGCGGCTGCTGCGTCGAACGCGGCGGGTGCAGCTGTGAAAGTGGGTGCTGCTGTGACAGCGCACGCGGCAGTTGCTCCTGCGACAGCGGAAAGGGCAATTGCTGCTGCGATGGCGGACACGGCGGGTTCCGCCGCCGCTTCAAGAGCAAGGCCGAGGTGATCGCCGAGCTTGAGTCGTACCTGACCGAACTCAAGGCCGAGGCCCAGGCCGTGGAAGAGCGGATCAAGGAGCTTCGCGCCTGACAAGATTGCTCGTACGCGTTTTTCGATCGCGGCCACCAATCATCAGATGCACAAGGGCGCCCAGCTGGCGCTGGTCGAGTTCAAGGAAGGCAAGCTACCCGAAGGTCCGCCGGAGGCGATGAAACTGTCCCGGGCGCAACTCGTGACTCTGGCAACCGGAGCTGGGTTAGCCCTCGACTGCGAAAAGCCGGATCTGCTCCCGTATCAGACTTTCCTGGTCTTCCGCAAAGCGCGCTGACCTCGCAAGAAACGCCAGCCCGTTCTGCCGGCTCACAACAAACGCAACACATAGCCTTGCCCTAACCCGTATATGCGGTTATACGAAGGTATAGGGGTGGCGCATGAGAGACGCGGCTCTGTTCTTTAGGGTTTTGGCCGACGAGGCACGGCTCAAGATCGTCTGGCTGCTCTTTCACCACGAAGAGCTGTGTGTGTGCGACATCATGGCGGCGCTCGGGATCACGCAGTCCAAAGCCTCGCGGCACCTGGCCACGCTCAAACACGCGGGTTTGGTGACTGACAGGAAGGATGGACTCTGGTCCTACTACGCGCTCTGCTCGGCGGAGGACGAGCTGGCCAAGACGCATCTCGCGCTTCTGCGGCGCAGCCTGGCTGACAGACCTGATGCGGCTGCGCTCCTCAAAACGCTGCACCGCTGGCTGGATGGCAAGCAGCCAGGCATGGCCTGCGCCAAGGCTGCCGCCTGTGCGGCCCAGACCGCCGCGAGGAAGACCACGACAACGCACCGAGAGGCGGTTCGATGACTCGGGGGACGACAGCAACTCAGGGTGTGGTCAGGCGCTTGTCCTTCCTCGACCGCTACCTTACTCTCTGGATCTTCATCGCCATGGCGGTGGGTGTGGGCGGCGGGTACTTGATCCCCAGCATGGTCCCTCTAGTCAATCGATTCAACGTCGGGACGACCAACATCCCCATCGCCATCGG
>PMLB01000362.1 GCA_003158735.1 Myxococcales bacterium
CCCGTCGTGAAATCGCGCATTTACGTCGCGTCCCTTCGTTGCTCGGCGGTCAAATTCGTTGAGTATTCTCCCTCCTCGCGCCTCGGGCTGCTCGCAACTCCGCAATTTCACTCGGTCCGTCAAAACCGTTCGGTATGCTCTAGCGCGCGCGGCAGGCCACAGAGTCGGATCGGAAAGGGAAGGGTTGGATTCTGTCCCGTCCGAGCCCTTTCTTCCTTTCCGACCTCTGTGTTCTCTGTGCCCTCTGTGGTGAGTTTCCGTGTCTTCCTAGACTGAGTTTTGCCCCGCTGTGCCCTCGCTCTTGGAATACCTTGCCAAATTGGCAGGCGATGCGAACGGACGGATGGCATAACTAGTTTGATCTATTAAGTTTTTCCTACGGCCTGGCTGGCCCCGGTGTTGCTCTTGCAACCAGGGAAGCCGTGGAAACTCTGCTGAGAAAATATCTCTGGGCGCTCGACCTAGCCGTCGTCGCCCTGTGTGCAACTTTTCTCGGCAACGCGGCCTCGAGCGCGGTGGAATCGAAGGTGGTTGCGTTGATACCCGCCCCGGCCCCCATGGCCAGCAAACCGCGCCGGCCCGAGCCCACAACTGCCGCCAGCAACAAGCAGCCGGAGGGAATACTCAAGCGGAACATCTTCTGTTCCACCTGCCCTCCCATCATCGAGGAACCACATCCTGATGGCGGGGTGTCGGAACCCACCTCGCCAGACGCGGTCAAGACCCAGCTGCCCCTGGCCCTGCTGGCCATCATGTATGCGCCGCCGCCCAACGGCATCAAGTGGTCGATCGCCGTCATCCGCGACACCGAGATCAAATCCACCGGGGCATTCCCAGTGGGCGGCAAGATCCACGGGGCCACGGTCATTGGGGTCGAGGAAACCCGCGTCTACCTCGACAACGCGGGCAAGACCGAGTTTCTGGACCTCTTTGAAAAGCCCGCGCCACCCGCACCACCTCCTGCGGCTTCGGCAGCCGGCGGAACCGATCCTCTCTCGGTCGAGATGGACAAAGGTATCAAGAAGACGGGCGAACACTCCTATGAGATTCAGCGCGGCACGCTCGAGTCGGTGCTGGGCAACATGTCGTTGCTCTCGCGCTCGGCACGCATCGTGCCCGAAATGCGCGACGGCAAGGCCGCCGGCTTCCGCCTCTACGCGGTGAAGCCCGACGGACCCTTCGCCAAAATCGGGATGCAGAACGGAGACGTGATCTCGTCCATCAACGGCCTGGAGATCACCAGCCCTGAAAAAGCCCTCGAAGTCTACGCCAAGCTCAAGTCGGCCAGCCACCTGTCCCTGGGCATGGAAAGCAACGGCAAGAAAATCACACAGGACTACAACATCCGATGAAACGAAATACCAGAAACACAGATGCTGGCGGGCGTGCGACGCTTTCCAGCGCCACGGTTAGACGCCGCCGCGCCACACTGGCCCCCACCAGCATCATCGCTCTTGTCGCTCATCTGGTGGCATTCCTAGCGCCCGCGCCCTCAGCACACGCAGAGGCAGCACCCCCACCCCCGCCGGCACCCGTACCGCGGCCATCGCGACTCTTGCCGCGTCTCCCGGGCCGACCGGGTGCACCGCCGGCCCCTGCGCCGGCCCCGCCCCCGCCTGCGCCCGCCCCCGCCCCGATTGCCGCCAAACCCGCCGCGGGGCCGGCCAAACCCGGCGCACCCGGCGTGGTCGAACTGCCGGGCGAGAAGGAGTTCAACTCCTGCAAAAAACTCCCTCCCGGCAAACGCATCGTGAAGCTGAACCTCAAACCAGAAAGCGATGTCATCGATCTGATCGGATGGATCTCAAGCATCACCTGCTCGCAGTTCCTGGTTTCCATCCCGCTGCAGGGCAAGAAGGTCACCATCATCGCGCCCCAGCTGATCACGCCCGAGGAGGCCTATCGGCTCTTCTTCGCCGCGCTGGAATCGGTGGGCTTGACGGTTGAGCCGTCGGGAAAATTCCTGCGCATCGTCGAAGCAGCGCGCGCGCGCTTCACCACCCTGCCCTTTATAGGTGCCGGCGAACGCGTGCCCCACGACAAGCGATACGTGACCAAGCTGGTGCGCGTGTCGTACCTGGACACCAATGATCTGACCAACGCCGTGCTCAACCGCCTGAAGAGCGAATCGGCTGACATCATCTCCTACCGATCGTCGCTCATCATCACGGACCAATCGGAAAACATCGAACGCATGGTGTCCATCATCAAGCAGTTCGACACCCCATCGGCCAACCGCGACAAGATCTGGATGATCCGTATCAAGAACACGTCGGCCATCGACATGGCCGGCCGGATAGCCGAAATCATGCCGGTTCAGCAATTAGGTTCCGGCCAGAAGCGCCAACCTGGATCGCCACCCCCGGCCCCACCCAAACCGCAGCCCGGCCCACCCGGCGACCTGTCGACGGAAATGACCATCACCAAGATCGTCCCCGACGAGAGGTCCAACAGCCTCATCGTGGTGGCCAACCAGCGTGCCTACGATTGGCTGGTGATTCTGGTCCACAAGTTGGACGTCTCGCCCGAGGAATCGGTGCGCGGCGCGGCCCAGGACCGCTTTCACATCTACAATTGCGCCAATGCCAACTGCGATGAGCTGGCGGCCACGCTGAGTGCCATCACCGGCGTGCAGGTGGTGGGCTCACTCGCCACCGGGGTCCGGCGCCGGGGAAGCTCCGCCGCGCCGACGGCCGCCACTCCCGCGCAGAACCAGCAAGGCAATCAAAGCGCGCTCATGTTCGAGGGCGATGTGCGCGTCACCTTCGATGCGCCCACCAACTCGCTGCTGGTCATGTCGTCGTTCAAGGATTTCCAGGCTCTGCGCCGCGTGATCGAGAAGCTGGATGCGCCCCGCAAGCAGGTGTTCATCGAGGCACTCATTCTCGAGGTCACCACCGACAAGTCCCGCGACGTGGGTGTCTCGTACCACGCGGGCAAGGGGCAGGACATCGCGGGAAAGCAGAGCCTGCTGCTGGGCGGGTTCAACGCCAAACAGACCCTGGGCGACGCCATGAATCCTACCGCCATGCTCAACGACATGGGGGGCCTGAGCGCGGCGCTGTTCGGACCCGCCCTCGACTCATCGCAGACCAAGATCTTCGGCGTCCTCAACGTGAACATCCCCTCGTTCGGCGTGTTCCTGAAACTCGTGCAGACCAACAACGACGTCAACGTGCTGTCCAACCCACATATCCTCATCATGAACAATCAAGAGGGTGAGATCACCGTGGGCGAGAACTTGCCCTTCCCCGGCGCCATGATGGGCTCCGCTCTGACCGGTACGGCGACTGTCACGCCCTATCTGTCGGTCAACCGCCAGGACGTGGCGCTCAAGCTCAAGCTGCTGCCCAGCGTGAACGAACACAACGTGATCCGATTGGACGTGGAACAGGAGGTCTCCGACGTCGAGGCGGCGAACTACAACGGCCTCGGGCCGGCCACATCCAAGCGGTCGACCAAGACCACCATCGTGGCGCGCGACCAGCAGACGGTGGTGATCGGTGGCCTGATGAGCGACCGGGCCAGCGAGACTGTCACCAAAGTCCCAATCCTGGGCGATATCCCGGTCATCGGTTTTTTCTTTCGCAGCACCAGCAGGGACTTGAAGAAGACCAACATCATCATCGCGCTCACACCCTATGTGATCTCCGACTTGTCCGATCTGCGCCGGGTGGCGGAGAAGAAAATGCGCGAACGACGCGAGTTCATCGAGCGCTACAGTACGTTGGAGGACCGCGTGTCGCTGGACAAGGACATGGATTTCCGGCGCAAGCGCGGGATGCTGGAGGAGATCAACAAGACCGTGCGGGAGATGGAGGACGAAGAGAAAGAGCTGCGCGACATCCGAGAGCGCGACGAGGGTGAGGACTCGACACCTATCGATCCGGTGTCGGCCAAGTTTGCGCCTGTGACGGGGCCCCAAGCGGAAGAGACCGCCCCGGCCGCACCAGCCGACGACATGGATGAAGAGGCGCCCGCGGAAGAGCGGCTGACCCCCGCATCACCACCGAAAGTGAAGGGCAGGACCAAGCGAATCCGCAAGGCGGCGGCCGCGCCACCGAGCAAAGCCCCGCCCGCAGCTCTCGCGCCCGCGCCCGCCCCCCCGGCCGGGACCTCTGGCAAGCCGGCTTCCGCGCCGGCCAAGGAATAGGCAT
>PMLB01000366.1 GCA_003158735.1 Myxococcales bacterium
CATCGCCCGAACCCAATCGCATCAGGGATTCGCGGCCACGCTCTCGCCAGCGGCGAGTGACTCGATCAGTTCCAGCAACTCGGCCACCTGAAACGGTTTGTGGATACAGGCCACGCCCGGGCTCTCCAAGAACCGCCGCGCCTCCGGCGAGCAAGCCCCACCGGTGATGAAGATGAACCTCTGGGCCAACTCGGGCCAACGCTGCCTGACCGTCTCGTACAGTTCAGAACCCGACATCTCGGGCATCTGCAGGTCACACAACACCACGTCGAAGGCGCGATCCTGGCCGAACAAGCGCAGCGCCTCCTTGGCTCCCAGCGTGGTTTCCACGTCATGGTGGCTGAGCAACATGCGGCGGTACGCCTTGAGCAACAGCGCCTCGTCGTCCACGGCCAGTAGCCGCCGGCGCTGCACCGCCTTGTGCGAGGGCACAGTCTTGGGTCGCGCTACCGCTCCCACGCCGGCAGCGGGCAGCCGCACGCGGAACAGAGCCCCGCGGCCCGGTACGCTCTCCACGGTCAACTCGCCACCCGCCGAAGTCACGATGTCGCGCGAGATGGACAGCCCCAGTCCAGTCCCCACGCCCGGTGGCTTGGTGGTGAAGAACGACTCGAAGATGCGCGGCAAAACCTCGGTCGGGATGCCCGGGCCGTTGTCTTCCACCTCGATCACGACGTGGTCTCCATCGTCGTAGCTGCGCACATAAAGTCGGTTGCGCTTGGGATTCCCCGCGGCCAGGGCGTGCGCGGCATTCATGATCAGGTTGAGAAATACCTGCCCGAGTCGGGCGGCGCTGGCGCGCACGCCCCTGGTCGCACGCAGATCTCTTTCCACCTGTGCGCGGTAGCGGAGTTCGCTACGCAGCATGCTCAGCGCCGAATCGACAGCGGAGTTGGCATCGGTCAGCAGGGTAGCGTCCTCGTCCAAGCGCGAGAAGGCGCGCAGGTCGCGCACGATGCGATGGATGCGGGCCATGCCCTCTTTCGACTCCTGCACGATGTTCATGGCCTCGAAGCGGAAGTCGCTCGACCCCGGCTTGGGCCCGGCCTTGGGGTCAGGCTTGGCCTTGCCGTCCGATGATTGCAGGAGTTCGGCCAGCGCCTCCAGGTTGGCCAGCACGAACGAGGCCGGGTTGTTGATCTCGTGAGCCACCCCGGCGGCCAGCATGCCGATGGAGGCCAGCTTCTCCGACTGCAGGCGCCTCACCTCGCGGTCGCGATCTTCCGTCACGTCGCGCACGTAGAGCAGAACCCGTCGCCCCGACGCGGGATAGGCACGCCCCTCGAACTGGCGCCCCCGCAGGGAGAATGTCCTGTTCAAAGTCGTGTTGGCGATGGCGGCGTCGCGAGCCAGGACGGCCAGCCTCTCGCGCATGGCCGGATCCGTCCCCGACTCGGATGGGCTTCCAGAAAACAAGCGCTCGCCCGATGCCAGGCGTGCGGTGTCCGACTGGCCCCGCATGCGACGGAGGGCATTGTTCTCGATCTGCACACGACCTGATGCATCGAGGAGCAAAAGGCCATCTTCGATGACGTTGAAAGTGTCGCGAAGTGCGTCGCGTTCGGCACGCAACTCACCAGCCAGCTCTTCCAGTTGGCGAGTCCGTTCCACGACCTTGCCTGCCAGCTCGATGTTGTGGCGACGAACCTCATCAGCGAGCGCTTTCGAGTGCAATACCGATCCCAAGCGCGCCAGCAACTCTAGCGGCTCGATGGGCTGCACGATGAAGTCCGCGGCGCCCAAGTCCAACCCTCGCAAGCGGTTTTCCACGGGGCTCTGCGCGGTCGCCAAAAGGACAACCGGGACAGCCGCTGTCTTGTCGTTGGCGCGAATGCGCCGGCACAACTCGAATCCGTCCATTCCCTGGATGCTGGTGCGCGCCAGCACTAGGTCCACGCCGCCCTCTTCCACCAGGCGCAGAGCCGCGACCCCATCAGGTGCCTCCACCAGCTTGTGCGAACTCAGCGATCTGATCGCGTCCTGGACCGCGGCGCGGTTTTCTCTGTCGTCAATAATCACAAGAATGCACGCCATCGCCCGTCCTATTCCCTACGCCCCGCCCGCAGATTCGATCGATCCCACGCGCGTGGAAGATGCAGAAATCCCCAAGCGCGATCCGCGATACCGAGGCGCTGGTCCGGAGGCTGCATCTGATCGGTTGCCCATGGAGCCGTTCAGGCCGCTATTATCCGCCGGCACCCCACACCATTTCAAGTTCGCCGCGAGGATGTGGGTGCGCGTGGGGTGCAGTAGGCAGACGCAACCGCAACCCGACAAGCGTTGTATAGTCCTGCCTGCGATGTACTCGGCTCGGGCGGTGGCAGCCGTTCTCGGCATGAGCGTGGCCCGTCTGCGCTCGTACCTGCGTGCAGGCATCGTCACCCCGACCCGCAGCCAGAAGGGCGAGATGCGCTTCTCGTTCGATGATCTGGTTCTTCTGCGCAAAGCCGAAGGCCTGGTCGAGCAGCGCATCCCGGCCCGCCGCGTGCGTGACGCCATCAAGAAGATACGCGACGGCCTGCCCCCCGGCGCCTCGGTCCAACGGGTCGCGCTGTCCGGAGAAGGACAGCGCGTGGTCGCAGACGACGGTCATCGCCGTTGGCACCCGGACTCCGGCCAGTTCGTGTTCGACTTCAAGAGTTCGTCGCCTGACGAGCGCGGGGCCACGGTGACCTCACTGGCCCACGCACGTGCGAGCGCAATCCCCGCCGCACAGCAAGACTCGCCGCTAACCGCACGCGACCTCTACAAACGCGGCTGCTTGCTGGAAACCACGTCACCCGAAGAAGCCTGTGATGCCTACCGGGCGGCGCTGGAACTGGAACCCGAGTTCGCGGACGCCCACGTGAACTTGGGCCGCCTGCTGCATGAGGTGGGCGATGTCTACGCGGCCTTGGTGCACTATCGAGCCGCGCTCTCGCTGCGCCCGGGCGACACCACCGCGTCCTTCAACGTCGGAGTCGCCCTAGAGGACCTGGGCGCTACCGTCGACGCCATCACCGCTTATCGACGCGCGCTGGAATGCGAGCCGCGCAACCCCGACGCGCACTACAATCTGGCGCGCCTCCTGGAACAAGACGGCAAGCCGGATTTGGCCGTGCGCCACCTCCTGCTATACCGTCAGTTGACCAAGAAACGTTGATGGCACGCGCAGACCCAGAATCGAATCGTCGCATGTCGGCGGCGGGGACCGTTGTGGCAAACAGCGCCGGGGACATGCGGCGCCTGGGCGTGCAGCTTGGGCAGGCGATGGGCGTGGGCGACGTGGTGGCGTTGATTGGCCCGCTGGGTGCGGGCAAGACAACTTTCGCCCAGGGGCTGGCGCAAGGTTTGGGAGTGGCCGCCGAGCGCCATGTGGCAAGCCCGAGCTTTGCCTTGGTCAACGAGCACCCGGGCCGCACGCCCTTCGTGCACGTCGATTTCTACCGGCTACGCACGCGCGCCGAACTGCCCGAGCTGGGCATCGAGGAGGCCTACGATCGCGCGGCCACCGCCATCGAGTGGGCCGACCGTTTTCCCGATGCGCTACCGGCCGATCACCTGCAGATTACGCTGGCCGTGGAAGACACCGGTGGCCGCCGACTGGAACTGCAAGCGTCAGGACCGCGAAGTCAACGGCTGGCGGGTGTGCTGGCGATTACTTGATCGCGGGCCCCGTCATCCTTATGGTGATCACGTGGATATCTTGTCGGTGATTTTCGGCGACTTTCGCCAACTGATGCCTCGGCCCTACTGCGAGATCGTGCTGGTGGCCACGGCCTTCCTGTGCGGCGCCCTGGTGGGCTTCGAACGCGAAAGGGAACACAAGCCCGCCGGCCTGCGCACGCTCATCTTGATCTGTGTCGGATCGGCCATCTTCACCGTGATGTCCGTCAGCCCAACCCTGGGGGGCCACGAACCGGCGCGTATCGCCGCCCAGATCGTGACCGGCATAGGTTTCTTGGGCGCAGGGTCCATTCTGCGTGACCGCCATCGCATCTCTGGGCTGACCACGGCGGCCACCATCTGGGCTTGCTCGGGCATCGGCATGGCGGTAGGCGCCGGCTACGCGGCAGCGGGCATCGTCCTGTCGGCGGCCGTGCTGGTCACGCTGGGCTGGGTCCGCCAACTGGAAGTCCTGCTCAATGGCGCATGCCATGTGCGCCGGGTGCTGGTCGTGTACCAGCCTGGCCAGGGCAAGACGCGCGCGCGCATCACAGCGCTGCTTGACGAGGCCAAGGGACACATTGCTATCGGCGAGGACAAAGAACGGCCGCAAGGCCTGCGTGAAATCAGCGTCGAATACTGCAGCGTGCACCGCGACCACCGCTGCGTGCTGGCCCAGTTGGCTGACGTCCCGGGCGTGGAGGCGCTGGAGACGGTCGCGTAGCACGCCCCTACGACTCAAGTTCTTGCGGCGACTGCCGTTGTCTGGGGATAGCGCCTCTGCTCGCAATAGACGGAATTCGTGCGGCCGGGTTCGAGGAGGTTCATGTTCACCACAGTCGAGGACGTCAAACAGCTCTTGGCACAAGGCAAGAGTCTTATTCTAGCCGGCGACGAGTCCCTGCTTCGCGCCCTGCCGCGGGGACCATGGATTGGCGGCACTATCCCCTACTTCATGACCAGCGACGGGGGACGGACCTCTCGCGAGCACATCTTCGTATGTGAAGTGCCGGCCATCGCGTGTGGCGCGCGCGCTGCCGTGTATGACCAAGCCTCCATCCCGCGCATCTTCGTGGACAGCCCCGACCCCGGCTACACCATCCTGATCCTCCCCGCCTTCAGCCGTTTGCACGAATGCTTTGCCCTGGATTGTCCTCTCTACGAACAGCAGTTCTTCAAGTCGGTCGCTGGATGGGTTGCGGGCACGCATCTGGATGACGTGGGCCGCATGAAACCCAAGGTCTTTGCGGGAGCCACGGGCGACACACTCGAAGACAAAGGGGTGGCGATGCACGTCGCGCTTCCATCCACGCACCAGGCGCGCATCGGCATTGTGAACATCTTCGAGCCAAGCGATGGCGAAGAGATTCAGTTTCCAGAAAGCGGGTTCCAGGCAAGCGAATGCATCGTCGCCGGACAGCGGGAGAACGTCGTCGACTACATGAGCCGCCGTGGTTTGGATCTTCGCCTGCCTCTTGTATCCGATATGTTCGGCACCAAGGTCAACGTGAGCATCCAGTCTTTGGACCTCACAGGGCGCGTCGTGAAGTTCTTCGCGCCGGTCTTCAAGGGTGTGGGCTACCGGCCGGCCAAACCCGTGTCGGCCTACTCCGAGCGTTTTCTCGCCGCCATTCCAGCCAGTGCCGAGCCGCCGGTGTTTTCCTGCAACTGCGTGCTCAACTATCTGCACGGCTCGCTGGAAGGCCGGCGCACGGGGGCTTTGCAGGGGCCTATGACATTCGGTGAGATAGCCTACCAGTTGCTCAACCAGACTCTGGTCCAGATCAACATCGAGCAGCGCAAGTAGTCCTACAGCTTGGACACCAGCGCGCGCAGGTCGGCCTCGCTGCGCCGGACGCCGCTCTCTTCGAACCAGACCACGAAATCGCATCCCTCTCGCCAGCGCGAGCAGCCCCACCCGCGCTTGCCGGTCATGAGATGCCCGCTCCGGCAACGCGGACAGAGGAGATCGCTGACGCCGTCGCGCGGGGGTTCAGCCTTGCTCGCTGGTGCGGGACGAGCCGCCTCGCTCGTCGCCGGGTGGTGTCCATTGTTGGCCGCCGGCTTGCGACCTCGCCCGGCACCGCGCCCGTGCGCCCATTTCTTACCCTTACCTGCGCTGGCAGCCGACGGCGGCACGGCGCGCATGGGAGCCGCGGCTCGGATGGCGTCGACCACCTCGTGCACATAGCGGCCGATGTCAGCCATGAAGGTGTCGCGGTTGTCTTCACCGCGCGCCATACGGGCCAGGCGAGCCTCCCAGGTTCCGGTCAGCTCAGGCGAGGCCAGGCTGGGCACGGGCAGCCCGTCGATGAGGGCCATGCCCACGGGCGTGGCGATCAGATGCTTGCCTTCCCGGGCCACGAAGCCGCGCTTGAGCAGGGTCTCGATGGTGGCGGCGCGCGTGGCCGGCGTGCCCAGGCCACTGTCTTTCATGGCCGCTCTCAATTCGTCATCGTCCAGTGCGTCCGAAGATCCCCGCAGGTCTTCGATACCGTCGCGCGAAGAACTGCGTCCAGCCGAACCTGCCTCGGGCCGGGCGATGGTCTTGCCCGCGTTCTCCATGGCTGACAGCAGCGTCGCCTCGCTGTGCCGGGCGGGCGGCTTGGTCTTCTTGGCCAGAGTCTCGAAGCTGCCGTCCAGACGCTGGCCTTCGGCCAGGGGTGGCAGCACCGCGGCCTCTTCCTCGTCGCCCCCTTTCTTCTTGCCCTTCTTTTCTCTCGCCCCGGATTTCTCGTCGGCATCCTCTCCGCCAAAGCCAGCCACCTCTTGCCACCCGGCGAGCAGCCGCACCCGGCCGCGTGCCTGGAAGCGGTCGGGCGGCGGGGGAGCAAGCGCAACCAGCGGGACCTCCTCCGCGGGCGCAACGCCCGCTTTGTTCGCTGCTGCCTCAGGCGGCCGGGTTGGGGAGGCCACGCTTTCGGCCGCCCGCCCCACCCGTACCACCACCTCGGTCTGGGCGAACTCGGCGTCAGGATAGAAAGCCCCGAGGAATCGCCGCACCACCAGATCGAAGATCCGGCGCTCGTTGCGCTCCAGCGCGTCCAGCTTGGCGGACTTGCCCGTGGGCACGATGGCGTGGTGGTCCTGGATCTTGCTGTCGTCGAAAAGGCGCTTGCTGGGCCCTGGCTGATTGGCCAAGAGCGTCCGCGCGAACGGCGCGTAGTCGTCGAACTCGGCCAGGCCAGAAAAGATCTTCGGCAAGGTGGCCGCCATGTCGCTCGACAGGTGGCGCGCGTCGGTACGGGGATAGGTCAGGATCTTGTGGCGTTCGTACAACGCCTGCGCCGCATCCAGGGTGGCCTGTGCCGACAGGCCGAAGCGCTTGTTGGCAGTCCGCTGTAGCGAAGTCAGATCGAAGAGCAGGGGCGGCGGCTCGCGAGTCTTGCTCTGCTTCAGACTCTCCACCACCGGTCCCTCGGGATCGACGGCCGCGCCGTGCGCGCGACAGCGATCGCGAACCTGGCTGGCCACGGTCGCGTTGCCGAAACGCGCGGCCTTGTCCAGCGACCAGGTCGCGGCGAAGTGCGCACCGTCGGCCGTGGTCAACTCGGCCTTGAGTTGCCAAAAGTCCTGCGGCACGAAGTTCTGGATGGCCTTCTCGCGTTCCACCAGAATGGCCAGCGTGGGCGTTTGCACGCGGCCGATGGAATACAGCATGGAATCCGGGCCGGTGCGCTGGCGCACGGTCACCGCGCGCGTGGCATTGAGACCGACCAGCCAATCCGCCTCGGACCGGCAGCGTGCAGCGTCCGCCAGCTTCTCCATCTCAACGCCTGGCTTGAGCGTCGAAAAACCCTGGCGAATGGCCTCGTCGGTCAGCGACGAGATCCACAGCCGTCGGATGGGCAGCCGGCTGCCGGCGAGCTGGTACACGTAGCGAAAAATGAGCTCGCCTTCGCGGCCCGCGTCGCAGGCGTTGACCACTTCGGAGAAGCGCTTGTCCCCGAGGAGTCGGCACACCTCGCGCAGTTGCTCGCGCGTGCTCGGCACCGGCCGCAGCTTGAACTGCGAGGGAATCATGGGCAGCGTGTCGAGCCGCCAAGCCTTCCAGCGGCCGTCGTAGCTGGCTGGCTCGTCCAGCTCGACCAGGTGGCCCACGCACCAGGTGATCACGCGGTCCTTGGCCGGAAAGCAATTCTTGCCCGTGGGCCGCACCCCCAGCACGCGCGCCAAGTCGCGCGCGACCGATGGCTTCTCAGCAATCACCAGCTGCACGATGTGCAGTTTATCGGAAGTCGCGGAAAGAAGGTGCGTGGCGGGCGATCATTCACGTTGGTGGCCGCAGAATCAGCCAGCGGCAAGGTCACGGCAAACTCGGGCGAGAGGCTAGGCAGCTTGTTCAGCCACCCTTGCCGAGAAGCGGCTTGGGCGATTGCGATGGAGTTTTGGTACCAGACGGGGAAGCAAAGTTCATGGGGCGGGGCGAGACCCCGTATAGATGTAGCCGAAGTAGACCGCGGCGACCAGCTTGGTGCCGTCCGCCGACGACGCCACTGATCTCCAGCCATCCTGGACAGCTGTCTGGTTCCATGTCACACCGGAGTCCGTGGTCAGCGAACGCTCTTTCACGCGCCGCAAACCAGACTCCGCTTGTCATCAACCCTCTCATCTACGCCGAAGTTTCCGCCGCCTTCCGGCGCATCGAGGATCTCGACGCCGCCCTGCCCCCGGACCTGTACCACCGAGAATCGCTTCCTTGGGAAGCGGCTTTTCTGGCTGGCAAGGCCTTCCTGCAGTACCGCAGGCGGGGCGGAGCACGTTCGCTGCCACTGTCCGATTTCTACATCGGCGCGCACGCCGCGGTTCGGACGTATCGGCTGCTTACCTGGGACGCGGCCTGCTATCGGACCTACTTCCCAACAGTGGAACTGGTCACGCCAACCTGACCATTCACCTCACCGGCCCGAGGAGGCGTCCCCGCTCGCTGCTCCCGTGCACCGGCCGGTGCAACACGATCTCGCGCCCGGCTTTGCGGCCGTGCTCATAGGCCTCGGTTCGGTACAGGCCGATGCCTCCACCACGCGTGGTGCGCGGATAGCGCTGGCGCAGATAGCCGGCCAGCGCGGGATCGCCCACCCATATCAGACCCTCGCGCCGGCTCTCGGCCGCGCCCGATTTCAACTTCTCGTCGAAACCGATCATCACGCCAGTCATGAAACGCCGTCGCTCGCGGTTGCTGGCAATGCAGTGCTGGCGCTTGTGCTCGCTCCACAGACGCTCCGCGGTCTCGAGCAGAAAGCCATGTACATATGCCGCCACTTCCAGGTTGGATAGGGTGCCACAGATCTCGAGCACACGGCCGCGCCGCCCCTCGATGGGCACATAGTACGGCACCCAGATCACCTCGACGAAGAAATGGCGCGCCAGAAGGCCTGCCAGCACATGCTCGGCCGCCTCGATGCGACCGCTGGGGCGGCCCAGGTGGCGGAAGGCAAAGCCCTCGCTGGCGCGAGCCACAGTCTGATCGATGTTGTGCTTGAGCATCAGCCGTTGTGCCGTGTTCATGGCCGCCTCGGCCTCGTGCAAGTTGGGGCTCTCGGCCAGGGCCAGCAGGCGCGCGATCCGGCGCAGCACCGGATTTCCGTCACCCTCTGACGTCTGGGGCAGCCCGCGCGCCGTAGGATCAAAGCCATGCTGGCGACACAGGTTCTCGAAGGCCGGGCCATGCGCGGTCTGATCGTCGATGCCCATGACCTCATCGACGAACTGGTGCGCAATCTCGTGCTTGAGCACCTCGCGCACGACACCCCAGGGCTGTTGATACACCAGCGAGCGCGCCAGCGACAGCGTCCGGCTGCGCCGGTCCCAGAATCCCAGGCGCACGCCCGCGTCGTGCAGGGCGAACACCGGCGGCCGCAATCGACCACGAAAGTGGTTACCACTGATCTCACGCCAGGTGGTACCGAGCTCACGCAACAGCGCCGCCTCCAGCAGCTCTCTCATCGTGCAAGCTCCTCGGCCAGCCGACGCGCCAGCTTGCCCGAGCGGCTGACCAGTTCGGGCACGCCGGCGTTGTGATAGGCGTTACCGTGAAAGTACAAGCCGGGATAGCGCCGCTCGCCCGCTTCCAGCGCCGCCACGCGATCCATGTGCCCGAGCGTGTATTGCGGCAGTGCGCGCTCGTGACGGGCGATATGCGCGAACGCCGGTGGCGCGGTCAAGCCGAGCAGACCGCGAAGGTCGGCGTGGGCCAGCGCCGTCAGCTCTTCATCAGGCAGGCTTGCCGTTTCGGGATGGCGTGCGCCACCGGTGCGCACAGAGAAGAGCGAAAAGCCGGCCGGAGCGCGATCCGGGAAAATCGCCGACGCAAAGATGGCACCCAGAATCTTCAGGTGCTGGGAGGCCGGCACGAAGAACCCGTAGGCATCCGCGGGCTCGGGCAGCGCCGAGGCGAAGTAGCCCAAGTGCACCAGCGCAACCGGGACATAGGGAATGCGCGTGAGGATTTCCGACAAGTCGGAATCCAGCGGCTGGACCACGGCACATGCTTGGTGGGCCGGAATGGCCAGCACCAACGCGTCGGCGTCGAGCGTGCTGCTGCGCCCCCCTTCGTCGACTGCGAGGCGAAAGCCGGCGGCGACCCGTTCCACCTGCGCGACCCGCGCACCCAGGCGAAGCCGGTCGCCCAGCTTGCTGGCCAGCGCCGTGGTCAGCTCGTCGAGCCCACTCACGAACGACGACAGCCGAGGCGCGTCGCTGGCAGCCTGCCGTTTCGCCCGCTGCTGCTTGAGATCAGCGCGCATTCCCAAAACCAAGCTGCGATGCTCGCGCTCCAGCGCGGCCATGAGCGGAAACGCGGCCGGCAGGCTGACCACATCGGGATCGCCCGCGTACAGCCCTGAAACCAGTGGTTGCAGCAGGCGCTCGCCGGCCTGCGCGCCCAGGCGCCGGCTGGCAAAGGCGGTGACGGATTCCTCCTGGCCACGCGCCGAGGAGCCGCGCGGCAGAAACAAATCAGCGAGCATGCGCAGTTTCGCCGACCAAGGCAGAAGTCGCGAACGCAAGAACGCCGCTGCGTCGAGAGGCGTGTCGTGCAGCCGACCATCGGCCACCACCAGGCGGCGCTCGCCCGCCGCGGAGGCTGGCAGCACGCGGCCTTCGATGCCCAGGTGACGCGCCAAGGGCGTGATGCTGTTGTGTCGGTCGAGGTAACTGGCCGGTCCGCGCTCGCAGATGTAGCCATCACACCGATCGGTCTCGATCTTGCCGCCGGCGCGCCGATCACTCTCCAACACCAGCACGGAAACGCCAAGCCGTTCCAACTCGAAAGCGAGAGACAGGCCGGAAATTCCAGCCCCGGCAACAACCACGCGTTTCATGAGTTCGGGAAAGGCAATAGCAGCGCCATGGCGGCCCCGCAAGGGAGTCTTTCATGCCTAAGCAGCATCTCGTGGACCGTGGATCATGGTTACCTATTCCTCACAGAGACACAGAGGCCGCAGAGGCGGAGGAGAGAGGGAAGGGTTGGATACCGCGCGGTCCAAGTCCTTTCTGCTCATCCGATCTCTGTGCCCTCTGTGCCTCTGTGTGAAATAGGTAGCTAGTTGACCTGCGCGTGCAACAAACCCACGTGCCACTCGAAGGGCAATCCGACCGCGGGAACCTCCCCGGATACGCCGCATCCGTCGGTACCAAAGATCGCGTACAGCGACCCACGGCTTTCCAAGGTGGCCAGCAGCGCGGCAGCGTCGGGAAAGCGTTCCTCAATCACCGCCGACTCAAGACGATGAATGCGCATGTTCCCCGGCAACAAATTCGCCATCTCCTCGATCCGCATGCCTTGACTGCCCAAGCGACGGAAGTCCCGCCGACAACCATGCAGCCTCCGCGCCAGCCAGCGATTGCCATCCGCGTGGCTGAACTGGCGCAAGGGTGCGCTCACCAGCAACCAACCGCCTGGGCGCAACACGCGCAAGACCTCGTTCCCCGCGCCAGCCCCGAACCAGTGCCAAGAGAAATTGGATACCACCACATCGAACGAGCCCGTGGCATAGGGCAAGGCCTCCGCGGCCGCGTGGCGCAGCGAAACGTCCGCCAGTGTCGGCTTGACCGCCGCCCGCGCCAGCATGGGCGATGACACATCCACTCCCTCCCAGGCCACGCCGGGAAACGCCTGCACCAGCTTTTCGGTGGCAAAGCCGCTGCCACACCCCAGGTCCAGCCCACGACCCCGAGGAAACGGAACCACTCCAGCCACTAGGCGCGAAAGCAACGTCCCATAGAAGTGTCGGTTGTCGTCGGAGTCGTAGCGTCGCGCCCGCTCGCCATCGGACCACGGGACTGCGCTGACGTCCCGCTCGAACGGCACAATGCCGCGTACTAGTACTCCAGGCATACGAGATTCAACGCTTGGTTGCACTGTTGCCCATACGGCCCACTCGGAATGATGTTGAAGAACCTACTGGTCGCGGTTTCTCCGGACCTTCCGGCCCCGGCGCTGCCGCTCGTCGATAACCAGTTGTTGCAATTGCTCGTGCCATCCGTCACCACCGTGTTCGGGTTGCCGTCGCTGGCTGCGCCGATCCACACGAGTTCATATGAGAATTCGTAGAGTCCATCCGCAGAGAGGTTGGGCGGCACGTCGAACAAGGCGGTTGTGAAAAACTCGCTCGCGCTCTGTGTGATCCGGATTCCATCAGTGCGAATCCAGGGCGATCCGGTGGTGTTGAACCTCAACGCTGCGGCGGAGTTCGTCGGCGTGAGCAACGCCAAATACTCGCCGCCCGTCGTCAAACCGGCTGCGTTTGCCTCGCTCTGGCAGAGCGCATCTGCTGAATAGATTCCCCCGCCTGGAGTCCAAGTGCCCTTGGTCACGAAAGCATGACGCCCCTGGGATGGAATCGTGGCCACCTGTGCCCGTCGGTCGATGCCAAGACAGTAGAGCCTGGCCGTCGCCGAACATGGCAGGCCCCAGCCCGTGGTGAAATAGAAGTTATTGTAGCTGGAGAGGCCACCCTCGATCCAGTGGGTACTGTCGCCCACGTTCGACTGGAACCCGTCGCAGTCCACAGACCCGTTGCTCGCGGCGGTAGTGCTGGTCGCTGTGCCGTCCTGGTTCGTATTGGTGAAGACCATTTGGTCCGCCCCCAGGTCGGTGCCGTTCTCGTCCAGCCGGGGCGGGTAAAAAACCTTGCCGTTGATTATGTCGGCGACAGTGTTGAGTACGGGCATCCCGTCAGGACGAACCCATCCACTCGCACTGCCCAATCTGCTGAGCAAGTTCACGCTCGTCGAGGATAGCCATGCCACGTAGGTGCCGGCTGCTACCGCCGGAATTGTGGATTTCGCAGCCAGCTGGTTGCACAGGGCGTCGGCTCCCGCGAGCCCGTAGCCAGCCCAATACGCCTGCTGCACCGTCGAAGTCGTGAACATGTAGTTTGGTGGCCGAGAGAAGTTGGCGGTCACGGTTGGGCCAGTGGTGCCAGTGATGTTGGTGCTCGTGATAGCGAAAGAGCACGTTCCCAGACCGGTACATGTCGCGATGCTGGTCGTGCCGTTGGGCGTGCTGTAGCTCCAACCCAGGAAAGTCTGGCCGGAGTCCGGCGTGGCCGAAAGGTAAATGGTGCTGCCGTAGGCGTAGCTCGCGACGGTTCCCGTGCAGGCACTTCCGCAATTGATTCCAGAATCATAGATGCTGGCCACTGTGCCGGTGCCGTAAACGCTCTTTGCAATAGTCACGCTCACCATCTCGAGTGAGCAAACCGGAGTTGGAGTGCTCCAGATGCCATTGGCCTGGCAGGTGACCGACGAGACACCGTTCGAGAAAAGATAGCCAGTATCACAGGCGTATGTCGTAATCGAATTGTACGTAGTCGAGTACGAGCTGAGCAACGAGCCGTGCGTGATAGTCGGTGGTGTGCCGCAGTCGACCTGAGTGCAGATGGGAAGCGTTCCGCTCCAGTAGCCGTCGCCGCCGCATGTGCGCGTGGGCGCGCCTGACAGACTCCACCCAGTCGAACATGAGTACGTGGCGGTCGAGCCATACGTCGTACCGGTCTGGCTGACCGTGCCCCACGAGATGCCAGGCGGCGAATAACAGTCCACTACGGGGCAGGTCGGCGCGTCTCCGCTCCAAAGCCCGCCGTCCAGGCAAGAGCGCGAGGCAGATCCCGTCAGCGCGTAGCCAGTGTCGCAGGCGTAGTTTGCTGTCGATCCGTAGGTCGTGGGCGACGCAGACACCGTCCCGTTCGCCGGATTGGCCAGCGCCCCGCAATCCTTGAGAGTGCAGGTCGGTGCAGTGTCGCTCCAGTTGCCGTCGGCCTGGCAGGTGCGCGTCGCAGCTCCCGACATCCCGTATCCAGTCTGACAGGTGTAATTTGCTTGCTCGCCAAAAGTCGTTGTCGGAGCAGACACCGACCCGCTTGCCGGATCGTCGAGTGCCCCGCAATCCACCAGGGTGCAGGTGGGCTCGGCGGCGTTCCATGTGCCATCGGCTTGGCAAGTGCGGGTCATTGATCCCGAGAGCTTGTAGCCGGTGTTGCAGGAATAGACTGCCGTGGAAGCGCGAGTCGTTGTCGGCGCGGAGACCGAGCCGTTGGCGGGATCTGTCAGCGCAGGACAGGTCGGTACGGCCACGCTGCTCGACCCACCGCTGCCCCCAGTGCCGCCCTTTCCGCCGCTGCCGGTACCGCCACCCGCGCCACCGAACGGCGCATCCGGCTGAAAGCCAGGCGCGTCTCCAATCCCGGCATCACTGCTGCCGCTGCTGCCGCCCTTGCTGCTGGTACCTGTGCCAGCCGCGCCAGCCGCGCTGCTACCCGCACTGCCGCCCTTACCGCCGCTACTGCTGCCGGCCGCGCCAGCAACGCTGCCGGCTGCGCTTCCCGCTTTGCCGCCAGCGCTGGTACCGGCGGCACCAGCCGCACTGCCGGCTGCGCTTTCCGCTTTGCCGCCAGCGCCGGAGCCGGCCGCGCCAGCCGCACTGCCACCGGCAGCGGTAGCGCCACCCGCGCCGGTGCTCAACGCCGGATACATACAGCCCGTCGCCGTCCCGGCTACCAGAAGCAAGCCCAAGATTGATATTCTGCGCATAGGGGTTCCTTGGTGGACGATTCGTTCTCCGGCTGAGAATACACCCTTTGCGTCTCCTGAATGAAGAACCACTAAGCCCGGACGGTGGTACGCTGGGGCAACCATGGCAAACCCGACCACAGGAGATTCGGTCTTCGCGGCTGCCGGGGCTGCGCTAACCGACCAGTTCTTCAAGAGCCGCGACCAGGCGTTGCTCGACAAGATGCGGAAGACCAGGCGATCCACCGAGATGAAGGCCGCGCTGGCCGAGGTCGCCGGTATCCACGACGACCACGTGTTGCAGAAGCTGATTGAACTCGAGGTCAACCCCGAGATGGTGGCCGCCATCGCGCTGGTGCCTCTGGTCGCGGTGGCGTGGGCCGATGGAACGCTCGACGCCAAGGAGCGCGATGCGGTGCTGGCGGCGGCGGCGGCACAGGGGATTGCTTCGGGCAGCGTCGAGCACGGCCTGCTGGCGAGCTGGCTGGTGCAGCGGCCGGACCCCAAGCTGCTCGAGGCGTGGCAGCACTACCTGCGCGGCCTGTGCGGCAAGATGACCGAGCCCGAGCGGCTGGGATTGAAGCACGATATCTTACAACGGGCGCGGGCCGTGGCTGCAAGCTCGGGCGGCTTTCTCGGCGTGGGCAAGATCTCCGACGCTGAGAAGGACATGCTGGAAACCATCGAGACGACGTTCACGACCTAGGCAGCGCGGACCGGATCGATGTCGTCCGCACACAGCACCAAGATCCACGGCGTAGCAAAACTGCAGGGCGAGTTGTGGGGCGGTCTGGCCGCCATGCTGGTCGCCTTGCCGTCGGCCATCGCGTTCGGCGTGGCCACCTACGCCCCGCTGGGCGCCGGATACGTGGCCACCGGAGCCCTGGCCGGGATCCTGGGCGCGGTGGCGTTGGGCATCGTGGCGCCTCTCCTGGGCGGGGCTCCGCGTCTGATTTCGGCCCCCTGCGCGCCCGCAGCTGCGGTCATGGCCGCGCTCGCGGCCGGCCTACTGGCGGGCGGGCGCTCGCCCTTGCGGCCCGAGGCTGTGCCCTTGCTGCTGACTCTGGTCGGGCTGATCGCGGGCGCGCTGCAGGTGCTGTACGGCGCGGCGGGCGGCGGCCGGCTGATCAAATACATCCCCTTTCCGGTGGTGTCGGGCTACTTGAGCGGCGTGGCCGTGCTGATCTTTCTCTCGCAGGTGCCGCGCTTTTTCGGCTTGCCCAAGGACGTGCACGGGATGGAGGCGCTGCTCACGCCGTCGCTGTGGAAAGGGCAAAGCCTGATCGTGGGCGGCGTAACCATCGCCGCCATGCTGGGCGCGCCCCGGCTGACCCGGAAGCTGCCGGCCCCGGTGGTGGGCCTGTGCGGGGGCATGCTGGCCTACTTCGGCCTGGGTCTTCTCGACGGCAACTTGCTGCGCCTCGAACACAACCCACTGGTCATCGGTCCCATAGCAGAAACCGGCGGCTCGGTGCTGGCCAGCCTGGTTGACCGCTGGCAAGGCCTCGGCCTGCTCAACCTGGCCACGGTCAAGACGCTGCTGGTGCCCGCCCTTACTCTTTCCGCGCTGCTGTCCATCGACACGCTCAAGACCTGCGTGGTGGTGGACGCGCTCACGCGCAGTCGGCACCGGTCGAATCGCGAGCTGGTCGGCCAAGGAGCGGGCAATATCGTGTCCGCGCTGGTGGGTGGCATGCCTGGGGCCGGGACCATGGGCGCCACCCTGGTCAACCTGGGCAGCGGCGGAACCTCGCGCTTGTCGGGCGTGTTTGAGGGCGTGTTCTCGCTCTTGGTCTTTCTGCTGCTGAGCCGCCTAGTGGGCTGGGTTCCCATCGCCGCGCTGGCCGGCATTCTCATCGTCGTCGCCTTCCGCATGTTCGATAGAACCAGCTTCCACCTTCTCAAACAGCACAGCACGGTGCTCGACTTCTGCGTGATCGCCGCCGTGATCATCGTGGCCGTGGCCTACAGCCTGATGGCTGCCGCCGGGGTGGGCCTGGCCCTGGCCATCATGCTCTTCATCCGCGAGCAGATGCGCAGCTCGGTGATCCGCCGCAAGCTGGGCGGCCACCAGATCTCGTCGAAGAAGCAGCGCCTGCCCGCCGAAAAGGAGGCGCTCTTGCAGGCAGGCCGGCAGACCACGGTGTGCGAGCTGCAAGGCAACCTGTTCTTCGGCACCACCGATCGCCTGTTCACCGATCTGGAGCTCGACCTGAAGCACAGCCACGCCGTCATCCTGGACATGCGGCGGGTGCAGAGCGTGGACTTCACCGCAGCCCACATGCTCGAGCAGTTCGAGGCCTTGCTGGCCGAGCGAGGCGCCCATCTGGTCTTCAGCAGCCTGCCCGCGCAGTTGCCCAGCGGACAAGATCTGGAAGGCTACTTCCACCACCTGGGCATCGTGCGCGCCAGCAAGAACGTGAAGATCTTCAGCACCCTCGACGACGCCCTGGAATGGACCGAGGACCGCACATTGGAAGATCTCCGCCAAGCCGCCGCCGAGGAATGCCGGCCCCTGGATCTGGCCGAGTTCGAGTTGGTGCGCGAGTTCGAGCAGGACCAGACCCTGGAGGCCCTGCGCGCCTGTGTGCAAGAAGAATTCCTTCCGGCCGGCGCGAAGGTGTTCCACAGCGGGGACGCCAGCGCCAATCTCTACCTGATCCGGCGCGGGGGCGTGCGCATCTCGGTCGCCCTCGACAGCGGCAAGCCCATGTGCCTGGCGACCTTCGGGCGCGGGCACTTCTTCGGCGACATGGCCTTTCTCGATCGCAGCCCGCGCTCGGCGGACGCGCTGGCCACGGCCGACACCGATCTCTACGTCATCTCGCGCGACCGCTTCGACGAAGTGGTGCGCGCCCAGCCCCTGGTCGGCATCAAGATCTTCGCCCGGCTGGCGCGCGTGCTGGCCACGCGCCTGCGCCACACCGACGCCGAACTACGTGCGCTACAGGACGCGTGACGGGTGAGTTAGCTCTTCTTCACCACAGAGAACACAGAGAACACGGAGGTCGGATGGGGAAAAGGGGTTCGGACAGGACGGGAGCCAACCCTTCTTCTTTCCGGTCTGGCTCTGTGACCTCTGTGCTCTCTGTGGTGAAAACAGCTAGCTTCGATGCTGGCTAGAGCACGGTGGGCAGGGTGGCGGTCGAGAGGCGGTTGCGCGCTTTCTCGTCGATGGAGGAGTGAAACACGGGATGGCGGACCGCGACCTGCTTGAAGGACTTGCGGTCGAGCACGTAGAGATCGCAGAAAGTGGCCGTCCGCGCCGTCGCGTTGCGTGGGTTGTCGGTCAGCAAGGCCATCTCGCCGAAAAAGTCGCCGTCGTGCAGGCGGGCCAGCACGCTGCCCTTGTCGTCCACCACCTCGACTTCGCCGTGCACGATGAAGTACATCTCGTCGCCGGGCGCGCCCTTGTGGCACACGACGTCGCCAGGAACGCACACCATCGGCCGCAGTGTGATCACCAGGTCGCGGATGACTTCCGGGCTTGCGTCCTTGAGCACAGGCACCTTGGCCAGCAGATCCCGGTGCAGGTGCAGCGCCAGATCCGCGCGCAGATTGCGCGGCAGGCTCTCGAATACCTCGACGTCGTCATAGCCGTGCCGGCTGGACCACAGATACTTGAAATACGCGCGTACCCGCTGGCGCAGAGCGGGCGGCACCGTGTGGTAGTGCATGAAATACTCGACTCGGTCGCGCATTTCCTCCTGGTGCTGCTTGGCCGCATCCAGGCGCAACATCAGGGTGGCGATGTTGCTCAGGATGTAGCCGAAGAACGCCACCCCGGACACCATGATGCAACAGGCGTAGAGCATCTGCGGGATGGTGTGTGCCACGATGTCGCCGTACCCGACGGTGGCCAGGGTGGCGATGGCCCAGTAGATGGCGCGCACCAGGCGCATGCGCGGGTCGATGGTGCCCGAGTCACCACCCAGCACCAGCCAGCCAGTCGCGGCCCACCACACGCACAGAGGCATGACCACCGCAAGCAGCAGCAAGCGGGCCGCCGAGGGCGGCAAGGCATCGATGCGGCTCAGCAGCGACGCCAGTCGAACCAGATAGAGCAGCGCTAGAAGTTTGCACGCCCACAGCCACCAGTGCGGCGTGGACTCGACATTGAACATGGTCCACAGGGGCAGCGCGATGGCAAGGTCGCGCGCCAGCCGCAGCCAGCGGCGCCAGGTGAGACGCCCCCTGAACGCGAACGTTGTGCTGGCTCCTGCGAGAACAAGAAAGGCCATGTCCACCGCCAGCGAGAGAACGCGATCGTGCCCGATAGAACCGTGACTGATCACAAAGGGCAGCCACACGCCAGCCAGCACGCCGGCCAGCACGCGCAGAAGATCCAGTGTGGCCTGCTGGCCTGCAGTCAGTGCGTTCGAGGCGCGGTTGGGCATGGCAGGGGTTCGGCTGGGCCGAGTGACAGCACCCAGGATAACCCCAGACCGCCGAGCCGCCTATTTGGTTCAGTAGACGAAATCACGCCAGGTCTCGGCATCCAATCGAACATGCTTGGTGGCGGTTGGCGAAGTATCGGCAAGCTCGACGAACGAATCGCCCTGAAGGTTCTGTGGGAACACGGCCAGTGAGGACGCGCCCGAGGCTGATCTGACCGCCGGAAAAACGATGCCTTCGATCCCGGCACGGGCAACAAGCTGGCCGAAAATCTGGCACGCGGCAGGCACATCCATCTGCATCGGCATAACTCGCCAGTTCGTCGAAGAGAGAGCCGTCCCCAAGTCCTCCTCGGATGAGACGATGGGATCCTGGATGCCCAGCCCTTTCGCTTTGTCTCTTACGGGGGCCGGGAACTTGAACTGACCGATGATGTCCACGAACGCACGAAGCCGGTCCATCTTCGACAGGTCGATCACAGTCTCTAACGCCCCGTTCACGGCTACGCACGAGAATGACCGCTCACTCCGCAAGGCCAGCTCGTTCCTAGACAGCCCTTCTGGGTCGCCGGGCTGGCCCAATGTCTCGGCCAACGCCGTGTCGCGGTCGGACGCAAGGTAGAGCGCGGGAAACGGCCCGAACTTGGGGGGATCAATGTCGCCGATGTTGAACCGTCCGCCCGTCATCGATTTTACACTTCCGGAGGCTGACAGCGGATGATTGGTGAACTGGTAGTCGACAATGCGCATCCAACGGCTGAACGGAAACGGACCGATTGCCGCGCTGGCGAGCGCCCCGGTAATCTCCTCGGCCGCCGCCGAGCGTTGGTGCTGAAGGACGGAGTAGGACTCCCACGCGTATTGAAGAACCTCGTCCTTAATGCGAGGTTTCCTGCGGAGATCCTCCAGCGTGAAGGTGTCGAAGATGTGCTCCACACGTATCCGTGGCGCTGGTTGGCCACGCTGGCGGCGACGATTCCGCTTTTGAGCACGCCGGGTCACGATACGCTGGGCGGTTCCTGGCCTCGCGCTTCCTGGACGAATCGCAAGACTTTCCGGTAGAGCCCAAAGCGAATCATCTCGCGAGGCGAAAGATTTCCTAGCAGTGGGTTCCGCGTCGTGAACCACAGATGGGTCTTGTTGAGATCTCCATCGAAATGCTCCAGTACCAGCGCACAGATCGTCGCTATTTCGGTCAACCGCGCGCGCAACTCCTCCGTGATTCTTGCGTCGAGGTGAACCATCCTGCGAGGCACGCCTGTGGCCGTGGCCACATCGCCCTTGTTGAACTGCAAAAAGGTCACAGTCTTGTGCGGATCGGCGAGCCCATCGCTGAAGAGCACGTCCGGCATGTGCAGCGGCACTGTCCTGTAGAGTGCGGAAGACATTGTCATCGTCTGGCAATCATCTTGCCACGGATTCGACCGGAAGTCTTTTGGTCCAGGAACGCCTAGGATCTCCGCCCTTCTGGCCCGATGGGCTCGGGCGATGCCAGACTGCGCCCCGGCGATCGTCGTCGCCCCGTTTCGTCGCGTCCGCCCCCTTCGTTCGTGTCAGCCTGGGGAGTATCATGGCGCGGCGTCCGCTCGTGCGGGCCACCGGAGAAACCATGACGTTCAAACGCAAGGCCCTCGGGGCGATTACCCGAGTTGAGTTGTTAGAGGTTGGCAAGGCGCTGGAGCTGGATGTCACCACCGGCATGCGGCTCGACGAGATGATGGAGGTCGATCCGACTGGGTAGACGAGGGAACCATGTGAGGAGAACCAGCGATGATTGAGAAGATCTCGCGCATCAAGGACTTCGGCGTCTTTGCGGATTTCCGATGGCCGGCCTCCCTGCCTGGCTTCAAGCGTTTCAACTTGATCTACGGTTGGAACTACTCCGGCAAGACGACCCTATCCCGCGTCTTTCGCTGTTTCGAAAACGGGCAGACTCATGGCGATTTCGCCGCCGGACAAGCCGAGCTCAAGCCCGCCAACGGAGGTAGTACGTATTCCCTGGCCAGCCTCCCCAGTGCCCCCGTGTTCCGCGTGTTCAATAGCGATTTCGTGCAGGACAACCTCCAATTCGAGACAGCGAGCGCATCCCAGATCCTGGTCCTGGGTGCGGAAGACATCGCGAAGCACGCCACGCTCAAGGCCAGGACAGCAGAACTGGAGGCGCTGTCCTCCAGCGTTCGCGAGAATGAAAGGAAGACACGTGAGAAGAAAGATGCAATTCAGAATGACCTAACCAGGTTCGCTCGTGATTCGATCAAGAATCCCCTCAAGAAACCGAACTACGACAAAACGAAGTTCGAACCGAGGGTCAAGGAATGCCTGAACTCCCAAGACAGCTGGCTGCTCGATGAGGGCGCTCTCGAACGGCAGTCTTCCATCTACCACTCCACGGACAAGAAGCCCCCGCCAAATCCCTGCGGGTCCGGCCCGAACCCCGTCACGCCGATCCGCGAAAAGGCCAGCGTTGTGCTGGAACGAGTTGTCACGGCGAGCATACCAATTCCGCGGCTCAAGGACGATCCGCACCTTGCAGATTGGGTTAGGAATGGCCAACCCTTGCATGTAGGAAAGTCGACTTGCCAGTTTTGCGATCAGCCGCTCCCAGGCGTTCGCTCGTTGTACCGGACATGAGCGAGTGCGTCTTCGTCGTCGGCGCCTGTTTGGGAGCGGTCAAAGCTTGGAATCAGACCTACTTCGAGGAGCTGGTTTCCGAGGTGTCTTGAGTGTCATCGAGGTGGCCATGGCGTTGCGTGGGTGGTTTGCGTGTGCGGCCCGCGACACGCCTTCCGCATCCCGCATGACGCCCACGAACACGCTCTCGCCCTCGCCCACGCGACGCGCGCCCCGCAAGCCGTGCCTTCGGGTGCCCCGAACCCTCCGACAGGCTTTATCTTGCTCGCTGCGGCCGAGGCGACAGTCCAGCTGCTTTCACGATGCCCGGAACTGAGTCTTCGCTAGCTACAGCCATGATGTGAATGCCATGCACCCCAGGCACGCGTTTGAGCTGCTCGATCGTCTCGACGCAGATTTTGATGCCCTCAGCTTTCGCATCGGTGGCGCGCTCGATGCGTTCTACAAGTTCATCTGGAAGTCGCATGCCCGGAACCCCGCTGCGCATTCGTCGTGCCATCTCGACCGACTTGATGGGCAGCACGCTGGCCAGGATATGCGCTTTCTCGTGCAGCCCCTGTTCCCTGACCTTGTCCATCCACGCGATGAATCGCGGCACTTCGTAGATAGCCTGCGTCTGGATGAAGTCAGCGCCGGCGCGGATCTTCTTGGCCAGGGTGATCATGTGGAGTTGCAGCGGCTCGGCGAACGGGTGGGCCACAGTGCCGATGTACAGTGGCACTTCCCCTGAAATCGTCTCGCCACTTTCCACCCGGTGGTCGTCTCGCAGCGTCTTGATCATCTGAATCAGCTGGATGGGGTCGATGTCGTAGGCGCCTGCGGCAGTGGGATGGTTGCCCAGGCGCTGGTGGTCACCGGCGAGGCAAAGAACGTTGCGAATTCCGAGCGCAGCGGCTCCCAAGATGTCGCTCTGCAGGGCCAGGCGGTTTCTGTCTCGGACCACCATTTGCAGCACGGGCTCTGCACCTGTCTGCATGAGCAGCAGGCATCCAGCCAAGCTCGACATGCGCACCACAGCGGCCTGGTTGTCGGTCACGTTGATGGCGTCGCACGAGGACTTGAGCAGTTCACCTTTCTTGCGCATGCCGTCCGGCGAACTCCCCTTGGGAGGTCCGGCTTCGCCTGTCACGGCAAACTGACCACTCTCCAGTATCTCTTCCAGACGGCTGCCCGATTTCACGACCTCTTGGCCTTCCTGATTGGCTGTTCGACTTCCAAGTGCCGGACCGACGCCGGGCCGACCGCTCGGCAGACGATCTCGGCGCCGCTCCCGGTGAGAACAACGTGTGCGACCCCAACGAGATTTGAACTCGTGTTCATGGCTTGAAGGGCCATTGTCCTAGGCCGAACTAGACGATGGGGTCAGAGATGATGGGCCGGAAGGGGCGAGGCAGAGGGCTGTGGGCCCAGCAGGAATTGAACCTGCGACCTACGGATTAAAAGTCCGCAGCTCTACCAATTGAGCTATGGGCCCGAACGATACTGCGATGAGTTTCCTTTCTCCGATCCTGGGGACCGGGCGGCAAGTTGTAGCATGGACGCGGACTGGCGCAGCTTGAAAAACCTGACCAGTGCAGCGTGGCGTTAGGTTTCAAGAAATCTGGCTGCTTCCCGATAGTATTCCATGTGCTAGTTTTCAGCAGGGTCGCCCGTGCGGAAGAAAGTTGACAGGGAGTCGCTGCTGACTGACTGTCGAGGTCAAAGCGTGGGGTTGTAGACGACGATGCCAAATTCCTCTGGAGAGATGCGCGAGATGAGACGCGCGGTGCGCATGCGGGTCGAGCTCCCAGCTCGCTATGTCAGCGAGCGCCTGACCATCGACGGATTGGTCACCGATCTGAGCCCCGACGGTGTGTTCTTCTGCTCCGACTATCTGGACGCCACCGGCGAGTCGGTGCGTGTCTCGATTGATATCCCGTGGCGGTCGCAGCCGCTACAACTGCACGGCGAGGTTCGCTGGGTCAGCGAAGCGGCGCGCATCGGCGGCATGGGCATCCGCTTCATGGACGTCAGCTTCGAGGACCGGGTTGTGCTCTCGTCCCTGGGTCTCGCCTCGCACGCCGAAGCCGGGCAAGGCGCCTCCCCCACTTGACATCCGGGCCCCGCACGAGGGCAAGTCGACATGAAGACGCCAGTAGCCGTACAGATTGCGGGGCAGCGTTTCGTGCTGCGAGGCGACGAGGATGAGCGCGCTACGCGCGACATGGCCGCCTACCTAGACGGCCGCATCAAGGAGCTGCAGAAGCAGACTCGCGCTGCCGACACCCAATCACTCGCAGTTCTGGCGGCGCTGCAGATCACCGAGGAGCTGTTCAAGGAACGTCGCGCTCTCGCAGAACTGAAGAAGCGGATCCGGGAGAGGAGTCGCGCGCTGCTGCATCTAGTCGAGATCCGAGCGCGCGTGTGACATGCTGTTCATAGACACCTGGTTCAGGTGTTCTTGCGGTATAGTGGCCTCCACCCAGCAGACATGACCGCCCGCCCAAAGGCGGACGCCTCCATAAATGGACAGAACTGAAACCCCTTTTTCCCGAGGCGATGGCCTCGTTCTTGACGCCCCAGCGACGCTAGGCAGTGGCGGGGCGACTCTGCGCCGGGCTGGGTTGCGTGGTCGGGAACGAGCTGTCGGCGTCGATGTGCCCGGCTGATCTCTGGCTGCGCGACGAGAAGCGAGCACTCCGGCGCGTCATGGCCAGCCGGCGCGACGAGCTGTCTGTAGAAGACCGTGTCCGCTGCGCCCAGGCTGCGACCGACCTCCTGCTCGACCTGCCTGAGGTAACGGCCGCTCGTGTAGTGGCGGCCTTCGTCTCCACCAGGGCCGAGATCGATACGGCGCGCGCCATTGAGGGGCTGCGTCGCCGCGGCATCGCCGTGGTTCTGCCACGCGTGAGCGCCGAGCTTTTGCCCCCGCGCCTGCGTTTTCACCGGGTCGAAGGCCCGTCGGAGTTGGTCTTTGGCATCTTCGGTTTGCTCGAGCCTGGGCCCGGCTGTCCCGAAGTGGCGCCGCACGACATTGACGTCTTCATGGTCCCGGGCCTCGCTTTTGATGCGCGTGGTGGCCGCGTCGGCTACGGTGGTGGGTACTACGACGAGCTGATGGCCTACGTGCGTTCTCACCCAGACGGACCATCGGGCTTCTTCGTCGGATTTGGCTACGATTTCCAAGTTGCAGAAAGCTGTCCCACAGGTGAGTGGGACGTACCCATCGACTGCGTTGTCACAGACACGCGCGTGCTCCGCTGCGGCGCCGTTCCTGAGTAGGGCCAAGCGATGAATCCAGTCGTCGTCATTATTGTCGGTAGCCTGGTCGCCCTGCTCGCGGCAGCCATGGCCTTCTTTCTGGGTCGGGCTTCCAAGCCCGAGGCTGTTCCCCAGACCGAAGAAGAACGGCAGCGCGGCCTCGCTGCCGCACGCGCCGAGGCCGACGCTATCCGCAGGCAAGCCGCGCTGGAGGCCAAAGAGGCGGCGCAGAAGATCCGAGCCGAAGTGGATGCCGAGCTGCGCGTGCGTCGCCAGGAGCTCGACCGGCAGGCAGCGGCGACCGGCGCCAAGCATGAGGCGTTGGAGCGGCGCGAACGCGACATCAAGTCCGAGAATGAGAACCTGCACCGCAAGGAAAGGCAGCTACAGGCGCGCGAGCAGGCTGCCGAGGCAGCGGCGCGGGCGGGCGCGGCCCAGGTGACCGAGGCGCGGGCGCGCCTGGAGAAAGTCGCCGGCATGACCGAGGCCGAGGCGCGCAAAGCGCTGGAGGCCGGCGTGCGCGAGGCGGCGCGCGCGGCGGCGGCTCTCGAGGTCAGGCGCATCGAGGACGAGGCGCGCGAGCAGGCGCAGCAGAAGGCGCAAATGATCCTCGGTGCGGCGGTGCAACGCTATGCCAGCGAATACGTGGCCGAGCGCACGGTCTCGGTTGTACCCCTTCCCTCCGACGACATGAAGGGAAGAATCATCGGGCGCGAGGGGCGCAACATCCGGGCGCTGGAACAGGCCACCGGCATCGACCTCATCATCGACGACACGCCCGAGGCAGTGGTCATCTCTTGTTTCAATCCCGTGCGGCGCGAGATTGCGCGACTGGCGCTGACCCGGCTCATCGCCGACGGTCGCATCCACCCGACCCGCATCGAGGAGATGGTCAGGAAAGCCACCGAAGAGGTCGAACAACAGTGCAAGGAAGCCGGCGAGCAAGCGGCCTTCGATCTGGGCATCGGCCGCCTGCACCCCGAGCTGTTGCGGCTGGTGGGCAAGTTGAAGTTTCGCGCGGGCAGCGGGCAGAACCTGCTGCAACACTCGGTCGAGGTGGGCTTCCTGTCGGGCGTGATCGCGGGCGAGCTCGGCTATCCGGTCAAGACTGCGCGACGCGCGGGCTTGTTGCATGACATCGGGTGCTGCGCGGAACAGGAGATCGAGGGCTCGCACGCCCAGGCCGGCGCGGTGCTAGCGCGCAAATACGGTGAGCCGCCCAAGATCGTCCATGCCATCGAGTGCCACCATGGCGAGGCCGTGGCCGATGACGTTCTCGACCACATCGTAGATGCGGCGAACGTGCTGGCCAGCCAGCGGCCCGGCGCCCGGCGCGAAACCCTGGAAACCTACGTGCAGCGGCTGGCCGACCTGGAAAAGATTGCCGGCAGCTTCGAGGGTGTCGAGCGTGCCTTCGCCATCCAGGCCGGACACGAAGTCCGCGTGCTGGTCGAGAACACCAAGGTCACCGACGACCAAGCGCGCACCCTATCCAAGGACATCGCACGCAAGGTCGAGGCGCAGTTGACCTATCCGGGGCAAGTTCGCGTGTCAGTGGTTCGCGAAACCCGCGCCGTCGACTACGCGAAGTAGCGACCTGTTTCACCACAGAGAGCACAGAGAACACAGAGGTCGGACAGGAAGAAGGGGTTCGGACCGGACGGGACAACCCTTCCCTTTCCCCTCCGGCTCTGTGACCTCTGTGCTCTCTGTGGTGAAAAAAGGCTAACCATCACCCGCCGTAGAGGCGATCGAAGAAGGCGTGCATGTCTTCCAGCCTTGCCCCGATGAAAGCGCGTCCCACCTGCGCGGCCAGGCGGGCCAGCGGCGGTCCTGATGTGGCCAGGCGTTCGAGCAGGCTGCGCGCTTCCTTCGCATCGTCGCCGGCCTTGCCCTTGCCCGTCTGTGAGGCCTGAATCACCAGCGCCTCGACGGCCACCAGCCGACGCGCGCTATCGGTTTCGCACGATTCCAGGATCTCGGCCACTTCGGCGGGCCGACGCTGGCGAGCCCAGGTGGTACCCAGACCGCGGATGGCAGCCGCGCGCACGTCATGAGCCGGATCACTGATCGCCTGTTCCAAGAATGGCCCCGCGGCCTTGGGATCGCGCTGGGCGATGCTCGCCAAAGCCTCGGCGGCCGCAGCCCGAACCGATTCGCCCCGCTGGTGCAGCACCCCAGCCAGCAGAGCCGCGGTGGCCTCGGGCTCACCGGTGACGTCGCCCAGAGCCAAAGCGCCCGTCCGCCTGGTGGCAGCGTCGCTCGCGCGCAGCATGGCCTCGAAGACTGGCAGCACCCGCTCAGGGCCGCTCCCGGAGGCGGCTGCCAGTGCGCGCACCGCCTCGGCGCGCACCAGACCCTGACGGTCCTCGGCTCCTGCCTGCAAGATCTCCAGTGCGGGTGGCTGCATGCCGGCCGCGGCTTTCATCGCATCGAGCCGCAGACTGTCGTCGCCGTCGCGCACGGCCTGGCGAAGGATGCTGGTCAGGCCGGCGCGCGCGGCCAAGCGCAGGGCGATCTGGCGCTCGTCGAGAGCACCTTGCAGGAAGAAGGCTGACAGCTTCTTGTCGAGATCGGCGGCGCGGCTTCCCAAGGAAGATCCGGTCTTACTGTAGGCAATCAGCGCCTCGGCGGCCGCCACGCGCACGGCACGCTCGGGATCCTCAAGCAGGTTGATGAGGGGCCCGAGCACGATCTCGTGGACCCGTCCGGCCAGCGCCCCCAGCGAGGCAGCGGCAGCGGCGCGCACGGTTTGTTCGTCCGAGGAAGTCAGTTCGATGGCCATGCGCGCGGCGCCCTTGGGATCACCCTCGGTCAGACTGCCGAGGCAAGAAGCAGCCTCGGTTCGCACCTCGCGGTTGGGATCGCGCGCGGCCATGCGCAGGTAGGGAGACGCGGCGGCGGGACTCTTTATGGCCACCACACACAGAGCGCGCGCACAGGCGCCGCGAGTGCTGCCATCGCCTTGCTTGAGTGCGCGCACCAGCGCAGGCAGGACCGCGGCGGGCCGGGTCTTGCCGATCTCGCCCAGCGCCTCGACGATGAAACGGCGCAGGCCCGGCCGCACGTTGGCTAGTACATGTCCGAGCAGATCCGCGATCACTCCCGGCTGTGCCACCGCCAGCCGCAGGGCCGAATCAAGCGCTGCCTTCTGCACTTCGGCGTTCGCGTCCAGCAGGGCTTTGCGTACCAGCTCGGGCCCCTCGCGGCGGAGATAGCCGAAGCCGCGCGCCGCCTC
>PMLB01000148.1 GCA_003158735.1 Myxococcales bacterium
CCAGAGGACCGCTGTTTGGCAGCGTTTGCACGACCTTGAGGGTATCGTCACCCTGGGTGGAGACGCTGTGGAAGACTGCGCGCATCTCTACGATGGCTGAGTGCGTCCTCGACGCCAACCACGGCTGACCGACTACCGGCGCTGCGGCAACCACGCCCAGCCGGGGTGCCTGAGATATATTCAGCCGGTTCCTGGTCGCACTGTTTTCCCTATGTTCTGTTCCGAGGCGGACCGCTCTATGATTTCGCCATGGCCGACACGCACGACAACTCCGCGCTGATTCTCGTCGACATCCAGAACGACTACTTTCCTGGCGGCAGGAACCCTGTGGTCGGGGCTGAAGCGGCGGCGAGGGTAGCCAAGCAGGTGCTCAACAAAGCCCGCGAAAAGCGTGAGCCCATCATCCACATCCAGCACATCTCGCTGCGCCCGAACGCCACGTTCTTCTTGCCGGACACGCCGGGTATCGAGATTTACCCTTTGCTGGCGCCGCTGCCGGATGAGATCGTGGTGCAGAAGCACCATCCCAACGCTTTTCGGGAGACGCGCCTTCTCGATGAGCTGCGGAGCCGACAGATCTCGCGTTTGTTCTTCTGCGGGATGATGACCCACATGTGCATCGACACGACCGTCCGGGCTGCATCGGACCTTGGATTCCAATGCGTCGTCGTCGGCGAGGCGACGGCTACCAGGGACCTGACCCACGGGAACATCACCGTCCCGGCGGCGCACGTTCAAGCCGCATTCTTGGCCGGGCTCAGCGGGTTGTTTGCAAAGGTGATCTAGAGACTGGTGTGGGCGTGTCGTAAGCAGCGGAAGTCGTCGGGCTTGGGTGGCAGGCCCAGAGCCCGCCGCAGCCTCCACCAGGCGGTAGATGTCGCCCGTCACAGCCAGGTCAGCGCTTCGCACAACCTCTCCCGGAAGCCCATTGATCGACAAGTTGTGCGCAGAGTCTGCGCCATTGGGTCGCCCACAACGGATTTTGTCGCCGTCCAAGGAAGGACAATCACAGACATTCCGGACACCAGGTCAAGGGGCACGGAATCTAACTCCCGTGGCATGAAGATTGAGGGCCTCGTTGGCGGCCAAGGGAGCGCGGACGCACAGGAAGGAAGAACGGTGATGAGCAAGAGGCGAAATAGGCGGCATCGCAAGTCTGCCCACAGTCAACCGAGCATGGGGCAGGACTTGCCTTTGGAGGCGCGCCAGGATCAGCCTGGCAGCTCGGGTGCATGGTCCCAGGAAATGTCCGATCACGACACCGAAGAACTGCCAGAGGTGACCGACGATCAGATAGTGGAGATCGTGGCGAAGGGTGCCGAGTTTCTCGGCGTTTCCCAAACGCATCCCTGAACCACGAGTCACCCGAATCACGAAGGCGGGACGCCGACGCGGGTGTGATGGGATGGACTGTCTCGCAAGACTCAAGACTGCCTCGCTTGACGGCGGCTGATGGCGACCAACGACGTTGTCTTGCTCGGGCCGCAAGCAGAAGGCGCCTGGTGCCATGCGAAGGCTCACACCACCGGGACGTTCGACATAGCTCGACGGGGCTCGGACCCGATCCGGGTGACGAGAAACACGTTGACGAAGGCGTTCAGCGGCGCTTTGCAAGCTTCGCGACGGAAGCGCGTCGAAAACATACTTCGACGTGGTCGTTGACCATGCCCACGGCCTGCATGTGGGCGTAAACGATGGTCGAGCCTACAAAATTGAAACCACGCTTCTTGAGATCCTTGCTGAAAGCATCGGAGATCTCCGTGCGCGCCGGGATGTCATGCAGAGTCTTGACCGACGTTTGCAGTGGCTTGCCGTCTACGAAGCGCCACTGGTAGTCAGAGAAGCTGCCGAATTCGTCTTGCACCTCTAGGAAGGCGCGCGCGTTCTTGACGGCGGACTCGATCTTCAGGCGATTGCGAACGATGCCCGCGTCCGCCATGAGTGCGGCGACCTTGGCGGCACCGTAGCGAGCGACCTTGCATACATCGAAATCGTCGAAGGCTTTGCGGTACGCCTCCCGCTTCTTCAAAATCGTGAGCCACGACAGACCTGCCTGCGCGCCTTCGAGCACCAAGAATTCGAAAAGCACGCGATCGTCGTAGGCGGGTACGCCCCATTCTTCGTCGTGGTAGCGTACGTAGATCGGTTCGGCGCTGGCCCAACCACAGCGCACGGGTTCAACTGAGGTCTTCGA
This sequence comes from Myxococcales bacterium, assembly GCA_003158735.1. Taxonomy (GTDB): domain Bacteria; phylum Myxococcota_A; class Polyangia; order Fen-1088; family Fen-1088; genus Fen-1137. The sequence continues at coordinate 2,195 of PMLB01000148.1, forward strand.
TTTGCTCATGCCGCCGAGTCTAGCCCGGCCGAAATCCTATTGGCCAGATCCCTCGCCAAGTTCCACACCGCCCACCAGGCAGCTTCGCCGGCCGGTTATCCGTAGGTCATCTTCGGAGACTCGACTTCTAAGATCTCGAAGAATGCCGAGTCATCGGCCCGCGGTTTCGCTCCCTGCTTCCGTCCCACGATTGGTTGCCCTTTCGCAGTTGCAGTTCGCCTCGTTTGGTCCTTTCGGGGGGACTTGCACCCCTAAGACGACGTTCATGCTGGGCGCACCCGTTCAGCGGCGAGCCCGCCGCACGAGCAGTCCGGTTGCCTTGCTACGGGCAGTGGTTGCCGCCGTCCCAAAGGATCTCGCCTGTGTCGCTTCTGATGTTGACGCCGCACGTGGGACCCGAGTTCCAGTAGTTTCCGAACGCGTAGATGGACCTGCCCTCATTGATCCACCCGGAATCGATCTCGATGTATGAGTTGGCGAAGTAGTTGAGTCCAGGGTCACCAAAGGAGGTGGCGCCGCCGATGTCAGGCCAAGCCTTCTCGCTGATGTTGATAGCCTTGGCGGTGCCAATTGACTCAAAGTGGTTGCTACGAATTATGGCCGTGGCGGACGGAACGCCGGGACCGAGAACATTGATCGCCCCGTAGCCGACGTCGTAGTAGCCCCTTGAATTGATGAAGGTGTTGTTGGAAATCGTCGGCGAGGCCAATGCCTCGATGCCTCCCTGGCCGCTCCCTTGGATCGTGTTGCCGTCTATCAGCGGATTTCCGTCGCACCGCAGCGCGATCGCGGGCGTATTGAAGACATTGTTAAGGATTTTTGCGTAGCCCCCACAGTAGGATGTAATACCGTAGTAGCTCTGATTGGTATTGAAGACGTTGCGCTGGATGGTGGGGCAGGTGGCGCCATCAGTGAAAATCCCGACCCAGGCGTCGCTGAAGGTGTTGCTGTCGAGCGAGATGTCGGAATCGCTCGCCCAGACCAGGTAGGCTATGGGCGCTGCGATTCTTGGGCCGGATAGTTTGAAGCCGCTGAGCCCGCCGGTGCCAGTTGAAGTGAAGGTCGCGGAATCCGAGGAGTCCACGGGACCGACGCCGCTGACCAGGGTTGGGGTCAGGCCATCGCCCTTGTTCGGCACATCACCAAAGAGTTGCACCCCTGACTTGATGGCGATCGGGAAGACCTCGCCCGTGGTCGTGTTGTAGGTGCCCGGCATTACACGGACGGTCTTGCCGGACGAAGCCACGGCCATGGCATGAGTGATGGTCTTGAAGGGCTGGGCGAAGGTCCCTGGGTTACCGTCGCTGCCTGTGTTGCTCACGTAGTAGTTGCAGGCGGAGGTGAACGTCGCAGTCACCGTAGTATCTGCGGAAAGCGTGAACGCGCAGGAGCTGTTGCCGGTGCATACGCCGCCTGACCAGCCATCAAAGTCCGAACCCTGGCTTGGGCTCGCCGAAAGGGTGACAGGTCCGTAGTTGAGGCTATGGGAGCAGATCCCGCCGCACGAGATCCCCGCCGGGAAGGAGGACACCACCCCGACGCCGGTCCCGGCGGGATTGACGGTCAGCGTGTACTGGTTGAGAGCGAAGCTTGCGGTCACCGTCGTCGCTGCGGAGACCATGAAAGTGCACGTGGTCGCATTGCCGCTGCAGCCGCCTCCTGTCCAACCGCTGAACGTCGATCCCGCGCTCGCGGTCGCCTGAATCGTGACTTGCGTCTCGGAGTTGAAGACCTTGGAGCAAGCCGTGCCGCAGGAGATCCCGCTCACGTTGGTGGATGTCACCGACCCACTTCCATTGCCCCCGTTCGTGCTCACGGTCAGCGCGTACTGGTTGAGGGCGAAGGTCGCGGTCACCGACATCGCTGCGGAGACTGTGACGGTGCACGTGGCGGCAGTGCCGCAGCCGCCGCCTGTCCAGCTGCTGAATGTGGATCCCGAGTTCGCGGTCGCCTCAAGCGTGACTTGCGTCCCGGAGTCGAAGACCTCGGAGCAAGCCGAGCCGCAGGAGATCCCGCTCACGTTGGTGGATGCCACCGAGCCGCTTCCGGTCACGGAGATGGAGAGCATGTATGTCTGCAGGGCCACATCCACGCCGCCATCGGGCGCGCGCGTGCCGCCCGTACCGCCACTGCCCCCTGATGCGGTGGTTCCACCAGCGGTCGTGGTTCCCCCTGCTGCCGTGTTGCCACCGACCGTGGTGTTGCCGCCGACCGTGGTAGTTCCGCCGACCGTGGTAGTTCCGCCGACCGCGGTGTTGCCGCCGACCGCGGTGTTGCCGCCGACCGTGGTGTTGCCGCCGACCGTGGCAGTTCCGCCGACCGCGGTAGTTCCGCCGACCGTGGTAGTTCCGCCAACCGTGGTAGTTCCGCCGACCGTGATCGTCCCGCCCGTGTCTGCGTTGCCGCCTGCCGCGGTGGTGCCACCCAGGGTGGTCGTGCCACCAGAAGCGACGGTCCCGCTGGCGGCTGCGATTCCGCCGCCGGTTGCTTTGGTGCCGGCTTGGGCTGTACTCCCGCCAGAGGCTTGGCTGCCACCAGAGGCCATGCTGCCGCCAGTCGTGGCGCTGCCACCCTTGCCACTGCTTGCACCTCCCGCCGCGCCAGCCACGCCCCCGTCACCAACGTGCGTGCCGCCAGAGGCGTGAGTGCCACCGGTGACCGCGCCCATCTTCAGCTCCGGTTCCAGACATCCCGCCGCCGTCGCGGCGACTAACAGCAATTTGCACCATGATATTGTACGCATTAGCAGTTGCTCCATAGCCGGTTCGCTCGTCGGGCGCAAGGCGTGAAAAAGGGCGTGACGCCCTCCCACGATGGTGCGCCGCCNNGCGCGCGAAGCGCGCGGGGTGGGCGGGGTGGGTTGTCCGTCCCGAAGTCCCATTGGGGGCGAAGCCGGCGGGCTCCCCACGCGACTAGTACTGCTTCTCGAAAGTTCGTAGCTGGTTCCAATTGCCAGTCTCGCCCGCGCGCAGCTCTGCGTTCCGGTTTGCGCATTGTCGGCGGCCTGGTGCTGGGCTCGGCGTGTCTGGGGGGGCGGCCCCCCTTGATGGTCGCATTCAGGCCAGACCTTTCATGCTGGAAAGCGGCGCGAGTGAGTGGCATATACGCCACGATCGGGAGCCGGCGGTGGGGCCGGCAGGGGAGTGCACGAAATGAAAGCTCTGTACATCAAGTCCTACGGCGGTCCTGAGGTCATGCAGGTAGGCGAATTGCCTGAGCCCCAGCCCAGGCGGCGCGAGGTGGTGGTCGCGGTCAAGGCGTCCTCGATCAACCCGTGTGATTGGAAGGTGCGTGCAGGCGAGATGAAGTTCATGACGGGCAAGACCTTCCCGAAAACCCTCGGCTCGGACTTCGCGGGCGTGGTGGAACGGGTCGGCGCGGGCGTGACCGGCGTGTCGGCGGGTGACCGAGTCTATGGCGTCACACCCGTTATGTTGCGCAAGCCAGGTGCCCAGGCCGAGCGGTTGGCCGTGGCGACAAACCGTTTGCGACGGATGCCCGACGGGATGTCGTTCGACATCGCAGCGGCATTGCCCATCGCCGGCCTGACTGCGCTCAATGGACTTCGCCAATGCGGCGAGCTGCAGGGCAAGACAGTGCTCATCAATGGCGCTACCGGTGGGGTAGGGCACTTTGCCGTGCAAATCGCCAAGGCCCATGGCGCCACAGTGACAGCGGTGTGCAGTGACCGCAACGCCGAACGAGCACGATCCCTGGGTGCAGATGCCGTCATCGACTACCGCAAACAGGACTTCACATTGGGAAGCATCCGCTACGACGTGGTCTTCGATGCCCACGGCCACCTGAAGTTCGGCGCGGTTGCCCGCGCGCTGAAAGACCACGGGATCCTGGTGACCACACTGCCGAATTTTGCACTGATTGCGCGATCGGTTTGGCAGAAGATGTTCGGCAGCAGGGAGATCAAGTTGGGCAACCTGCGCGACCATCCCGAGGACTACGCCGAACTGGAACGTCTGTTGGCTGAGGGATTGGTCAAGCCGGTCATCGACAAGATCGCCCCGCTGGCAGAGGCCGTCCAGAGCTATAAAACCTTCGAAGCCGGCGGCACCGTGGGCAAGCTGGTGCTTCGGATCGCGTGACGGAGACCGGGTGGACAGACGCCCACGTGCCGGTAGCATGCCAATACCTAGACTTCTAGCCGTGTTCGGCCTGGTCCTCGCGTTGGGAACGGCGTGCAGATCGCGGAGTGCCAGCCGGTGCGACATCTCCTATTGCGGCGCTGTGGACGCGCTCCAAATCACCCGCACGGTTACTGGCGCCGACGCTGTGGTTGTCGGCGCTCCGTCAGCCGCCGAGACAGGGAAGGCTCCTGCCGACGTCGGCGTGGCTGCGGACAGAGACGGGGTGGCGGATAGCGGTGGCGTGCCAGACGTCGATGTCGGAGCCGAGGCAGGCCGGACCACAGACAGCGGCGTCGGCCCGATGCCTTGTACGCCGAGTTGCGCGGGCGTGGCCTGCGGCAGCCTCGACGGCTGTGGTGGCATCTGTACGTTTGGCTGCATCTGCATCCCGAGTTGTGGGGCGTTCGATTGCGGGACATCCGACGGCTGCGGCGGCATCTGCACGTCCGGCTGCATCTGCATCCCGAGCTGCGCGGGCGTCGCATGCGGAGGTTTCGACGGCTGCGGTGGCATCTGCAACACCGGGTGCATCTGCATCCCGAGCTGTGGGGCGTTCGATTGTGGTGCGTCCGATGGCTGCGGCGGCACCTGCGACGATGGCTGCTAGTGCCGCCGATCGCTGAGTCTGCCGTCGCCCCGTCAACGCACACGCCAACCCTGTCTTGCCTACCAGACGGCAATTTCGTATAGTATCCGCATGATCGGCGTATCGCTCTACCCCAGGCAACCCAAGGAGGATGTTGGGCATGGCTGACTTGCAGAGACACCGGGGGAACTTTCGCTGGGAAAGCGTTGACCTGCTCCCCTACAAGGAAGGCGACTCGGACTCCTGCAGCGTCACCCGTCAGATCCTGTCCGACGGACGCGACGGGCTTCCGGTGCAGTTGCGCTACTTCGAGATCGCGCCGGATGGCCATTCCACCTTGGAACGGCACAGGCATCTGCACATCGTTGTGGTCCTGCGCGGAGGGGGACAGGTTTTGTCGGGATCGGAGATAGTGGACGTCGGACCACTGGACGTGGTGCACATCCCTTCCGGTACCTGGCACCAGTTGCAAGCCACACGTGGGGAACCGTTGGGGTTCCTCTGCCTGGTGCACCGCGAGCGCGATCGTCCTGAGCGGCCTGGTCCCCAGGAATTGGCACAGATCCTTCGCGATCCAGCCGTGGCGGCCTTCGTGAGACCCTGATCACGACATCGTCGTCTACGCCCGCTGAAAATCCCGCTCGGCCGCATTCACCCATGCACCCGACGGAAATGGTTTATCACGTCGATGCGGGTGATGAGGCCGAGGAACCTCTCGCCTTGGCAGACGATGGCCACCAGGCCGCGATCGAAGAGCGTGAAGAGAGAATCGAGCGGTGCATCGGGACTGACCGTGACCAGCTGAGTGGTCATGAAGTCGCGCACGGGCCGGCCGAACGCCGAAGGGGCGGCGGTCACGGCGCGCAGCAGGTCCGATTCGTCCAGCAGGCCAACGATGTGCGCGCCGTCGAGTACGGGGAGCT
>PMLB01000144.1 GCA_003158735.1 Myxococcales bacterium
ACTCACTCCGCCACCACGCTTGTCGCGTTGACCGGGTACGCCTCCCCAGAGGACCTCGCCAAGTCGCAGGAGGCGGGCTTCGACTACCACCTGGCCAAGCCCCCGAGCATCGAGGCGATCGAGCAGGTGCTCGCGCAAGCGATGCACAGAACCGGAACCCCCCAGTTGCAAGAGTAGCGAACCTGTGGCCACCGACCTGCGTGAACAGAAGCAGAACGATCTTGATGTCTCGGAGCACCGACGCGTCGACGAGGCGCTGCGGGCGAGCGAAGCGCGTTTCCGCTCGGTGCTGGAGAATTCCCGGGATGTCATCTATCGAGTCAATGTGCAAACCGGCCACTACGATTACATCAGCCCTTCCGCGGAAACCGTCGTTGGCTTCTCGCCTGACGAGCTAGCCGCAATGGACGTCGAGACGGCGCAGGCCATGATTCACCCTGACGATGCGCCTGCCATGCGGGCTGGAGTGGCGCGTTTGGAGACCACCGGCACGGCCGACGTGGAATACCGTCAGCGAGCCAAGAACGGCGACTACCGGTGGCTCTCCAACCATATGTTCCTGGTCAAGGACAGCTCGGGCCGGCCGCTCTATCGCAGCGGCAACATTCGCGACATCACCGAGCAGAAGCAAGCCGAGTGCGCGCTTCGGCAAAGCGAAGCCCAGCATCGCGCGCTGTTTGACAACAGCATCGACGCGATCTTTGCAACCGCGCCCGACGGCAGGGTGTTTGCCGCGAATCGGGTCGCCTGCCAGACCTTTGGCATGACCGAGGAGGAACTGATCCGCGCGGGTCGTGAAGGAATCACCGACTGGTCCGACCCGCGCCACGGCCCGGCCTTGGCCGAGCGGGCTCGTTCAGGTCACCTGCGCCGCGAACTGGGCTACGTGCGCAAAGACGGCACGAAATTCACCGCCGAGATCAGCTCGGTCATCTTGCCCGACCGGGCCACGTCCTTCGTGATCTTGCGCGACATCACCGAGCGCAAGCAAGCCGAGGAGGAACTACGGAAAGGCGAAGAGCGCCATCGACTCTTGGCGGACACAATGCTCCAAGGTGTGGTTCACCAGGATGGCCAGGGCTCGATCATCTCAATGAACTTCGCCGCCGAACGAATCCTGGGCAAGACCCGCGAGGAGTTCTTGGGCAGCAGCTCTGTGCAAGAGGAACACCACAGCATTCGTGAGGACGGATCACCCTTTCCGGGACTTGAACATCCTTCCATGGTGGCGTTACGGACCGGAAAGTCGATTCGCAACGTCGTCATGGGCGTGTTCAATCCACGCGAGAGCGCCTACCGCTGGATCAGCATCGATGCAGTGCCGTTGTTTCGGCCCGGCGACGAAAGTCCATACGAAGTGTACACGGTCTTCGCCGACATCACCGAACGCAGACAGGCGGAGGAGGCGCTCCGCGCCGGCAGCACGCTTCTGAACAGCGTTCTCGACAGCTCCTTGTCTGGCATCATGGCGTTCAGATCGATCCGCGATGCCCAGGGCCGCATCACCGATTTCGAGTGGCAACTGTGCAACGCCACCGCCGAGCGGATGGTCGGACGGCGTGCCACTGACCTGGTCGGACGCAAGCTGCTGGTGGAGATGCCCGGCAACAAGGCAGACGGTCTGTTCGACAAGTACGTCGTGGTCGTCGAGACCGGCGGGCCGCTGCACCACGAGCACTACTACGAACACGAGGGGCTGAAGACCTGGTTCGACACCTGTGCGGTCCAACTCGGCGACGGCTTCGCCGTGACCTTCTCCGACATCACCGTCCGCAAGCGGGCCGAGGAAGCGCTCGAACGCAGCAAGCAAAGATTGGCCGAGGTGTTGGATAGCATCCNNGTCAAGAATTGGGAAGCAGCCGGAAGACTTCCTTGGCCACAAGATTTGGGAGATGTTTCCCAAACACCTCGGCACCGTCTATGAAGAGAACTTGCGCGCGGTGATGGACAAGCGGGAAACGCGGCGTTTCGAGACGGGCGGCAAATACGCGGAGGCCTGGTATCGAATGACTGCTTCTCCTTCGACCGAGGGAATCACCGTCCTCGGAACGGAGATAACCGAGAACAAGAGAATCGAGGAGGCATTGCGCGAAGCCGATCGGCGCAAGAACGAATTCTTGGCGGTGCTCTCGCACGAGCTGCGCAACCCGCTGGCCCCAATCAGGAACAGCACCTACATCCTGGAACATTGCGAGCCAGGTGGCGACCAGGCGAAACGCGCTTTGGAGGTTATCGATCGCCAGGCCGCGCAGCTGGCCCATTTGGTTGACGACCTGCTGGACGTGACCCGCATCACGCGGAACAAGATCCAGCTTCAGCGCCACACCCTAGAACTCAATGAACTCGTGCGCCACACCGTGGAGGATCACCGCACGCTCTTTGACCGGGCTGACGTGCGTGTCGAGTTCCATCCTACCTCGCGGCCGATGTCTGTGAGCGCTGACCGAAATCGTCTGGTACAGGTGATCGGCAACCTGCTGCAAAACGCGGCGAAGTTCACCGGCCGGGATGGGGAAACGCGCATCACCATCAGTGCCGATGCGACGGAAAGGCGGGCGGTGATCCAGGTGGCAGACACGGGAGTGGGCATGACGCCCGAGCTGGTCGCGCGCCTGTTCCAGCCCTTCAGTCAGGCGGATTCAACCTTGGACCGCAGCAAAGGCGGGCTCGGACTCGGGCTGGCTCTGGCCAAGGGGCTAGTCGAGCTGCACGGGGGCAATATCACGGCCCGAAGTGCGGGGCTCGGCCAAGGGGCCGAGTTTGTCGTGCGCCTTCCGCTCGCGATGGATGATGCGGTTGCGCCCCAGGCAGGTGCCAGCGCCAGCAAAGGCCGCCGGCGCGTTCTCATCATCGAGGACAACGTCGACGCAGCCGACAGTCTGCGCGACGTGCTGGGATTTGGCGAGCACGACGTCGAGGTGGCGTACAACGGCCCGCAGGGCATTGCGAAGGCGAAAGAATTCCGGCCCGACGTCGTGTTCTGCGACATCGGCCTTCCCAGCATGGATGGCTTTGAGGTCGCGCGTGCTTTCCGGGCGGACGAGGCACTCAAGGGTGTGTTTCTTGTGGCCTTGAGTGGCTACGCTTTGCCCGAAGACGTGGCGCGGGCGCAGGCAGCAGGATTCGACAGGCACCTGGCCAAGCCCACGAGTCTGGAAAAGCTAGAGGAAGTCCTGGAGAGTCGTCCAGGTTCGTAGCCTAGTGATTGCTTTCAACTGTCAGCGGAATTGCGATTCGACCGAAAGACTGGTTGGTTGCCGCATCGACCAAATCAGCGCTGAGGGTCAGACCCGCAACGTCCGGCCTCGTCTTCTGGAAATAGATGAATCCCGCGATCTTGCGCCCGTCAGCAACCAAGCCCTCCCGGATCGCCCGCCGGAGCATCTCCTTTGTGGGCAAAGGTTCTCGCCAGTAGGCGTGGGCGACGTACTGGTCTAGATCCGGCTCGACCCATTCGCCAATCCACTCATCCTCAAGGCCAAACTCGGCCGGTACCGCTGAGACGGGAATGATCGCGTTGCCCTTCACCTGGGAGGGCGGCACAGCGCGGAGCATCTCGCGATTGTCAGGCGGTGCCTCCACGCAGAAAGAGTCGTAGCGCAGCCACAGTGTCTTGCCGCTGTGGTTCTCTACTTCTATCCACACGGGAAGAACGTATTGCGACAGCGTGGGCGGATTTCCGTTCCACGCACGCGCCCTCGCTATCATGCGCACGCCAGCGCTTTCACTCGTCTCATTCTGCAGCGCGCTCGCGGTTTTCGCCGCGCCGGAAACCGCGGCCGGCTGGTCGCGGTGGGCACATGCCGCCAACGCACATACGCTGAGCAGCGCTCCGCGCAGCCATTGCGTGCTGTCCGCGACTAGCCTCCCATTCCTCATGACTTTCTCATTACTTTCTCCCCTGCCGGTATTGGATGCCCGATGGGCGCGAAACGTGTCCCGGCCCAAGAAGCGGGCGCGCAGAACGGCGGGAATCCAAACTGATAGCGCGTGTTTCTGATTCTGTCCTGTGCCAAGAATCATTCGGTGGAGCTCGCCGACACGATCATCGAGCGCGAGACCGGCGATCACTCATGGTCGCTCAGGCATCGTTTCGATCTGGCGACCGATCTCCTGGATCGCGTTGTTCCCGAGAGTCCGCAAGAGCTGGCCCTGATCTTCGTGTGGCTGCGCTTCTCGGCCGTGCGGCAGCTCGAATGGCAGCGGCGCTTCAACACTCAGCCGCGCGAGCTGGCTCACGCTCAGGACCGCCTGACTCTGAAGCTGAGCGAGCACTACGCCTCGGCCAAGGCCACGCGCCCGCTTGTGCGTCTGATCACCGGCTGCGTGGGCCGGGGCAGCGAGGGCCAGCGGGTGCGCGATGGCATCCTGGAGATCATGCATCGTCACGACATCAAAGAGGTGTCGGGTCACTTTCTGGAGGAATGGCACCAGAAGCTGCACAACAACACCACGCCCGACGATGTCGTGATTTGCCAGGCGTACCTGGAGTTCTTGCGCGGTCTTGGCGATGAGCGGGCCTTCTGGGCCAGCTTGCAGGCCGGGGGCGTGAGCCGCCAGCGCTTGCACAGCTACGAGCGTCCCATTCGCAGCGCGCCTGACTACATTCCCCATCTGCGCGAGGCGCTCTTGCACGATTTCGGCGAGTTCCTGTCGGTCTTGCGTGCGCTCCACGCCGCCAGCGACCTGGGCAGCGCGGCTCTTGCCGCGCGCCCCCTGCTCGACGAGTCCAACCGCCAGCTCCTCGACTCGCTCTGGCGCCGGCGCGACGAGGCTGGGGCGGAGACCTGGGTATTGCAAGCGGCCAGCAGGCTGCGGGAAAGTTTGACCAGCCGACTGCAGCCGGGCGCCGCGGGGCTGCGTGAAGTGCTCTACCTCGATCTGGCTTTGGAGGACTTTGTCCGCGTGGCGGTCGAGCGCAACTTGCAACAGTCGCTGTCGCTCGCGCAGTTGCTGGCCTGGAGCGAACTGGCCCTGCGCAATCTGTGCGCCTCGCGGCCAAGCGAGGAACTGGCGCTGGGGCTGAGCCACTTGCAGCGCCTGTGGACCCAGCCGCCCGTGGGGCGCGAGTGGGCTCTGCATGCGCAGGCGGTGTTGGAACGGCTGCGGCGCGAGTTGGCCGCGCTGGTTGATGGCGATGTGCATTTGCTGCAGCCAGTGGCCGAGTATCTGGGGCGCGCGTTCGGGGCCGCGGATTGGTCGGTGCGTTTGTTCAGCGAGGAGGTGGTGCGCGGTCGCCTGGATTTCGTGGCTTCGGCTCTGTTGCGCAGGCTCGACGGGGTGCTGCGCGGGATTGCGGGGCTGGGCCACTGGCAGGTGGTGAGCCGCGGCCGCGGCGAGGCGGGGGGAGTGGTGGAGAGGCTGGATTCGCTGGCCACGGTGCAGGGCCGCGTGTTCCAGGTGCGCACCATCCTGATCGCAGAGAAGATCAAGGGCGACGAGGAGATCCCCGAGGGCGTGACCGCCCTGCTGTGCAAGAGCACAGTGGACTTGGTCTCGCATGTGGCGGTGCGTGCGCGCAACGCGGGCGTGCTGCTGGCCACTTGCTGGGACGCCGATCGGTTGACGGATCTGCGCAGCGGCCAGTGGCTGCGCCTGCACGTGAGCGCTGCGGGTGATGTCACGGTGGAGCGGGGCGAATCTGCGGGCGGAGAGACGATTCCGTCACGGGCTGAGCGGCCTGTGGTGCGACCGCCCAAGCCGGACATCCTGGCGTTGCGCCCCAAGGATTTTCGCCCAGACAACGTGGGAGCAAAGTCGCGCAACCTGCAGCGCCTTACGGGGCGGTTGCCCGATTGGATCCATATCCCCGCTTCAGTGGCGTTGCCCTTCGGCGTGTGTGAACGGGTGCTCGATGATCCGCGCAACCGGGCCGTGAGCGAAGAATATCGGGCTGCGACCGCAAGCTTGCGCGGCGCCGAGCACCAGACTGTGCCGTCGCTGCTGGCCCATATGCGCGACACGATCGCTCGCTTGCAATCCCCATCTGACCTCGAGCAGGCTCTGCGCACGGCCATGGGCGCAGCGGGGCTGCCGGTGGCCGAGCCTTGGTCCGAAGCCTGGGGTTGCGTGACGCGGGTCTGGGCGTCCAAGTGGAACGAGCGCGCCTACTGGAGCCGGCGCAGCAAGGGCATCCCCGACGACGGGCTGGTGATGGCGGTGCTCATCCAGGAAGCGATCGCGGCTGACTACGCTTTCGTCATCCATACCGCCAATCCGGTGACGGGCGATCGCGATGAACTCTATGCCGAGTTGGTGCCTGGCCTGGGCGAGATCTTAGTGGGCAGCCATCCGGGCCGCGCCTTGGGATTCTGCCTGCGCCGGGGCGAAGCGGTCCCGCGCCTGGTCTCCTTTCCGAGCAAGAGCCTGGGCGTGTATGGAGACGGTCTCATCTTCCGATCCGATTCCAATGGGGAAGATCTAGCTGGCTTTGCCGGCGCTGGGCTATACGACAGTTTCATGCTTCCGCCTAGTCGTCCCGCTCGCATCGATTATGCCCGCGAGGAGCTGCTGTGGAACGAATCTTTGCGCAACCACATCCTCATGGGTGTGGCCGGTATTGGCACAGCGATAGAAGCAACCCTGGGTGGCGCGCAGGACATAGAGGGCGTATATGCCAAGGGACGTTTCTTCGTCGTGCAGGCTCGTCCTCAGGCGGGATTGGAAAATGGCTGAGTCTTCGCGCATTCACATCGGCAATCAGACCGCCTTCTACGTGGCGCCGCTGCAGCCCTTTGCCTTTGCCGTTGAGCAGGGCTTTGATGCCTTTGAGTTCTTTCCCGATGGTTCAGCCGAAGGGCCAAGCTGGGCGACCGCGGACGTGCCGCCGGAAATTCGCGCCTTCATACGAGAGCAGGCCAAACGGCGCGACATCCGGCTGAGCGTGCACGCCTCCCTGGCGGCCGACCCGATGACTGCCTCTGGCCTGCGGGTGCTCGCGCGCGACGTGGCCTTTGCCCGCGACATCGGCGCTCAAGTGGTCAACCTGCATCTGGCGCCCGTGGAGCCCCAGGTGTTCGGCCGAGCGGTGCTGCTTCTCGCCGCTCCCTTGCAGGCGGTTGGCTTGCAGCTCTCGCTCGAGAACATCATTGCCACCGCGCCCGAAGACATCAACGCGCTCTTCGCCGACCTGCGGGCCCGCGATCAGGTGCGCGCGCGCTCCGTCGGCCTCTGCCTCGACATCGGCCACGCCAATCTGTTCGAAGGCACGCGCAACGATTACCTGGGGTATCTGGATCGATTGTCGGATCGCGTGCCCATCGTGCATGTGCATCTGCACGAGAATCGTGGTGACCATGACAGCCACATGATGTTGTTCACTGGCCCGGCAGGGGAGAACCCGCTGGGCATCGAGGGGTTGGCGCGGCGTCTGATCGAACGTAGCTACAGCGGCTCAATCATCTTCGAGCAATGGCCACGTCCCTCCAGTTTGCTCTCGATGGCCAGGAACCGGCTGCGCGCCATCATCGAAGTCGCGCAGTCAGCCAAGGGCAACAAGACGCGCGCATAGCGCTGCGGATCAGGACTATGCGTGTTGCTGTGGCCTGCGCCATGTGCTAGGTCGTAGCTCTGGTCATGGGGTGGGCGCCATTGGGAATGCGCGGAGTGCTTTCTTCGCTTTGTCTCTTGCCGAGAGATCTTCAGTTTTTTGCCGGATCAAACCTGCACGAGAAGAGGTGATGGGCACGAAATCTCCCAAAGACGTCAACGCTGAGAACCAGCGGCTGAGTGCCGAGAATGTGGAACTCCGTCTCCGGTTGCAGGAGGCCGAGCAAGCGCTCGAAGCGATTCGCACGGGACTGGCTGAATACAGCGCCGAGCACAAGCACACCGAGGAGGCGCTGCGCGAGGCGAATCTCCAACTGGCCGAAGCCGATCGCCACAAGAACGAGTTTCTCGGGCTGCTGTCGCACGAGTTGCGCAACCCGCTCACGCCCATACGCAACAGCATCTACATCCTGGAAAAGGCCACGCCGGGCGGGCCGCAAGCGCGCCGGGCGCTCGCGGTCATTGACCGGCAGATGAGTCACCTCACGCAACTGGTGGATGACCTTCTCGATGTCACCCGCATAAGCCGAGGCAAGATCCGTCTGCAACGCGCGCGTCTCGACCTGGTTGAGGTTGTGCGCCGGACCGTGGAAGACCACCGCGCTTTTCTTGAGCACCATCAAGTGGTGCTGGAGCTGCCGGACGATGCCATCTCAATCGACGGCGATCCGACGCGGCTAGGGCAGGTGATCGGCAACCTTCTCATCAACGCAGCGAAGTTCACTCCGGAGAAGGGCAAGATCTCAGTGGTGCTCGCGCGGACCTCGGATAGCGCCGTGTTGGAGGTCGCTGACACAGGGCTGGGCATCGACCCAGACACGCTCAAGAGGCTGTTTCAGCCCTTCGCCCAGGCCGAGCGCAGCCTGAGCCAGAGTCGCGGCGGAATGGGGCTGGGGTTGGCGGTGGTGAAAGGACTGGTGGAGTTGCACGGAGGCGCGGTCAGCGCGCACAGCGATGGCCCCGATCAAGGTGCGCGCTTCACCGTCAGGCTGCCGCTGGACGAGAAGGGCTCCGTAGCGCGCGAAGGCCAGAACGCGAATGGCACCCACGCTCGAAAGCGCAAGGTGCTCATCATCGAGGACAACGTCGACGCTGCGACCCGCCTGCGCGAGACCCTCGAGCGCTGGGACCGCGAGGTCGAGGTCGCGCGCAGCGGGCCCGAGGGACTGGACAAGGCACACCTGTTCGATCCCGACTTCGTCCTCTGTGCACTCGGCTTGCGCGGAATGGATGGCTACGATGTCGCCCGCGCCTTCCGGGCCGACGAGCAGCTCAAGGACGTGCACCTCGTCGCCACGAGCAACAGTGTGTTGCCCGAGGAGATTGAGCGAGCGGCGCAGGCCGGCTTTGAACGGCATCTCAGTGAGCCGTCCAGCGTTGAGGCGATCGAAGAGATTCTCCGCGCTATGTTGAGACCACCCTCAGGGGGAGGCAGGAGCCGGTCGGGCCCATAAGAGCGACTACGGCGAACACCAGGTGGCGCTGCGGGTTCGCGGCCACGGCGTGGCCGCCTACGCCTTCACCTTCGGTCAGTAACCGGGGCATCCGCGAGCAGCTCCTCCAGCTTCTCCAGGCTCGATGGCTTGGCGAGGTGCTTGTCGAAGCCAGCGTCGCGTGCCCGCTGCAGGTCATCCGGCTGGGCGTAGCCGCTCAGGGCCACCAGAAACACATCTTTCAGGGCCGGGTTAGCTCGGAAGGCGTGCGCGACCTCGTAGCCGTCCATGCCGGGCAGGCCGATATCGCAGAGGACGATTTCGGGCTTGAAGGTTCGAGCCCGGTGGAGCCCGTCGGGACCGTTGTAGGCAACCTCGACGACATGCGCGCCGAATTCGAGTACCTCGCGCAGGCTGTCGGCCGCGTCCCGATTGTCCTCAATGACCAGCACCCGTCGGCAGATTGCCTCGGGCCGGGCTGGGCTTGTGCTCGGCTCCTTGCCCGCGCCCTGGTCGAGCGGCAGCTCGATCACGAACTCCGCCCCCTGGCCGAGGCCTTCGCTGTGCGCATGAACCTCACCGCCATGCATCTCCACCAGGCCCTTGACCAGCGCCAAGCCAAGCCCCAGGCCACCCTGGCTGCGATCCAGGGATGCGTCGGCCTGCATGAAGGGCTGGAACAACCGGCCGAGCAGCGCCGGCTCGATGCCAACTCCGCTGTCGATGACCCGCAGGATGGCGTGAGTCTTCGACGGGGCAGCCTCGGTGCTGACCCTGACCCGCCCGCCGGCCGGGGTGAACTTGGCCGCATTCTGCAGCAGGTTTCCCACCACCTGGGAGAGACGCTCGACGTCGCCCCGCATCGGCAAGGGCCCCGGCGCGAAGGTAGCTTCGACTATGATTGCCCTACCCTCGAGCAAGGAGCGATGGTCTTCCACCGTGCGACGAACCAGATCGTTCAGTTCGAGCGAACTGCGCTGCAACTGAATCTTGTTGCGCGAGACGCGCGTGACGTCGAGCAAGTCGTCCACCAGGCGCGTGAGCTGGCCGATCTGTCGGTTGATGACATCGAGGGCGTGCTGGGACTGCTGACTACCCGAGTGCGCGCGGCCGAGAATGTACAGGCTGTTGCGAATGGGCGCGAGCGGGTTGCGCAGCTCGTGTGAGAGAATGGCCAGGAACTGGTTTTTGTGGAGGTCTTGTTCGCGCAGTTGCTGGTTGGCCGCTTCCAGCCGTTGTTCCGCCTGTTTACGCTGGGTGACGTTCTTGAAGTAACCGATGAGGCCGTCGATCTCACCTTGGGCATTGCGCCTGGGCACGTAGGACCCGTCGAAGAACTGCGCTTCGCCCTGGGGAGTAGCGATCGGCAGTTCCACATGGATCGGCTCACCAGTCTCCAGCACCCGCCGCTTGATGGCGGTCAATTTGTCGGCATCCTCGCGCGACAAGAAATCCTGATCGGTCTTGCCGATCATGTCCTTCTGGGTGAGTCCCATCTGTGGATTGATGACCAACCGATAGCGCAGGTCGCGGTCCTGGATGAGAATGTGGTCAGGCGTGTGGTCGGCGATGGCCTTAAAGCGCTCCTCGCTCGCCCGCAGCGCCTCTTCGGCCCGCATACGTTCGCTGATGTCAATCGACGCCCCGAGAATCGCCGGCTTACCCCCGAACGTGATGGGGCGAACCGACGACAGGAGCCAGAGGGGCGTTCCGTCGGCCCTCTTGGCTTTCAGCTGATAGTTGCTGACCAAGCCCTGCTCCCGGATGGCGTCGATCATCTTCGCGCGGTCAGCCGGGTCGTAGTACACCTCCGGCCCTTTGCGACCAATGATTTCCTCTTGGCGAAATCCGAAGGCTTCGTTGTAGGCGGTGTTGGTAAACACAATGGTGGAGTCTTCTGTGCGGCTGAGAGAGATCAGGACGGGAAGAGCCTCTGCTATGGTTCGAAATCTCTGCTCGCTTTCCTTTAGAGCCTCCTCGGCTTTCTTGCGGTCGTCGATGTCGCGCAGATAGACGTCCAGGCCCCCGGTGCGAGGGAACATGAACACTTCGTACCAGCGACCATTGAGGGGCGAGGGCGCCTCGTAATGCTCGTGGCTGCGCTTCTCCACCGCATCGAGATAGTGCTGATGAACGCGGGTGCCCACGATCTTTGGGAACATGTCCCAGATGACCTTGCCGACCAACTCGCTCGCGGGCCGGCCAAAGGGCGCTCGTTCGGCCGCCGGGTTCACTATGACGAAACGCCACTGGTCGTCGAGCGAATAGAAGGCGTCCGCGATGCTCGCCAGGATTGCGCTGGTCCTGTCATGGGACTCGCGCAGGGCCGCCTCGGCCTGTTTGCGCCCGGTGATGTCCGCCACGGTGCCAACCAGGCTGGTCGCGCGGCGAGCCCGGCCCTCGCCCTCGAAAGTGGCCAGTCCGTGTGCTTCGACCCAGACCATCGTGCCGTCGGGCCGGTTCACCCGGTACTCGGCCGTATAGGGCTTGGGATTGGCTGGATCGAGGGCGGCTTCCACCGCGGCCCGGACGCGCGTCAGATCGTCCGGGTGCAGGAGTTTCAAGATCTCTTCGTTCAGTCGTTCGCAGCCAGAGACCCCGAAGATTTCGGTGTAGCGCTTGTCGTAGGTGGCGACACGCGCCGCCGGATCGTAGTGCCACCATCCCATGTGCGCGGCATCCAGCGCGAGCTGTCGTTGCTGGGCCAGGCTGTTCGGCTCGGCGTCGGGTTGTGGGCGCTTGGCGCGAGATCCACCCTGGGCCGTTCCTCTGCTGGAAGACCGTTCTCGTGGCTGACGACTCATGAACACACCTGACTAGGGCTAGTCAACCAACGAGCCAACAGATCCATCTAGTTCTCAAGAGGCCGGAGCGATCGCGTTCTGTTCACGCGACAGGGATATCTACCACGGCTAGCAGGGCCATCAGCTTCTTTCTGTCGCCTGCGGGCATTCATCGAGCATCCAATTCCGAAAGGGCTCGACGTAGGAGTCGAACAGGTCGCCCGATCCGCGACCGTTGCCGGGATGCTCCATCAAGGTAAGAGATCTCAGACTATGATCCTCTCCACTCGCCAGGATGACTACGTGCAGGTTTGCGGATCTTGGCATGACGACCCTCCCGATGTTTGATGCTCGGCTCGCGCACCTGTCCTGAGATGCAAGACGGGGGCCAGCCGCGCAACCCTTGGCACCCAAACTCCCGGCAACTGTAGTAACCTTTTCCCTGCATCCCATCTTGGTGCGTACGACGCTGCGATTCTTGATGGCAACGTCCCCTGCGCCCGCCGCTTGAGCTTCGAGAAATCATGCACACTCCCATCGTCCTAGCCTCAGCCCTCTTCCTTGCGTTGCTTGCCCCCGCCTGGAGCGACGCCCTAGCCGCCGAGGCGCCGCCAGCCGCACCCGCGGAGGCCAGCGCGGATCGCATCGGCAACTCGGTTGTTCAAGTGTTCTCGACTCGCCGCGATCCCGATTTCGTCAAGCCTTGGAGCAAGCAATCGCCACACGAGCTGACTGGGAGTGGGGTGATTGTCGAGGGCAAGCGCATTCTGACCAACGCTCACGTGGTCACCTACGCCAGCCAGATTCAGGTGCAAGCCAACCACGCGGGTGACAAGGTCGCGGCCTCGGTGGTGGCGGTCGCGCCCGAAATCGACCTCGCGCTGCTCAAGCTGGACGATGAAAGCTTTTTCGACTCCCGTCCCGCTGTGGGCCGAGCTGGTACGTTGCCCAAGGTGAAGGACACGGTCATGGTCTATGGCTTCCCCACGGGTGGCACCAGTCTGTCGATTACCAAGGGAATCGTGTCGCGCATCGAGTTCGCCGCCTACAGTTCCTCCCAGTCCGGCCTGCGCATCCAGATCGACGCCGCCATCAATCATGGCAACAGCGGCGGCCCGGCCATCGCTGACGACAAGATGGTGGGGCTGGTCTTCGGCCAGCTGGGAGGCGCGCAGAACATCGGCTACATCATCCCCTGCGAAGAGATCGAACTCTTTCTGCAAGACCTGGCGGACGGCAAGTACGACGGCAAGCCGGCCATGTTCGACGATCTCCAGACCCTGGAGAATCCGGCGCTGCGGGCCTTTCTCAAGGTCGACAAATCGGTCCAGGGCATCGTGGTCAACCTGCCCTACGGCAAGGGGTCGAGCAATCCGCTGAAGAAGTGGGACCTCATCACCCGGATTGGCGGCACCAAGATTGACGACCAGGGAATGGTCAACCTGGGCAACAATCTACGCGTTCGCTTTCAGTACCTCATTCAGAAGCTGGCCAAGAATGGAAAAGTCCCGCTCACGGTGATTCGCGCGGGCAAGGAACTTTCCCTTCAGTTGCCGGTCTCCACCACCCGGCCGATGGTGGTCGCTGACCTGGCCGGAAAGTATCCATCCTACTTTATCTACGGACCCTTGGTCTTCTCCAACGCTTCGATGCAATTCGTGGGCGCGGCCAGTGGCTGGAATCGCGGGGCCTCCGGCTTCATTGGCACTCCGGTGATGAGCCGGTTTCTCGATCCGCCCGCGTTCGATGGAGAGGAGATCGTGCTGGTCTCGTCGCCCTTCCTTCCCCACAAGCTGGCCGTGGGCTACAGCAACCCCGCCGGGCATGTGGTCACAGCCGTCAACCACATCCCCATCAAGAACCTGGGCCATCTGGTGCAAGTCCTGCGAGACGCCCGCGACGAATTCATCACCGTCGATTTTGCCGGCCACGCGGGCGAGGCTCTGGTCTTCGCGCGATCGGAAATGTCAGCCGCGACTGAGGAGATTCTCACCGACAACGGCATCCGCGCCCAAGGTTCGCCCGACACACTCAAGGTCTGGAGCGCGAAGTAGAGGCGCGTTGACCTGTCCTCGACAGGCCGCAGGTTTGCCCCGGATTTCACCACAGAGAGCACAGAGATCACAGAGACGGATCGGAAGGAATGAAGGGTTCGGATCTGGAACCGAAACCCTTTCTTTCCGGCCTCTGTGGCCTCTGTGGCCTCTGTGGTGAGACTCCGGATCGCGCCGGCCGCCGTCAAGTCCAGAGAGAATCATGGTTAGCACCTATGGGGTCAAGGGACTCACCGGTTGGTCGCAGGTTGACCTGGCACCGTTCTTGATACTTATGGCGGCGAGGCCAGGCCGAATGGGTGCATTTCGTACCTGCTCGACCGAATCGCCTCGAAAGGAAGGGCCTTCCGATGAGTACCGTGGCAACTCTCGCTGTGGCGCTGGTTCACAGTGTCGTCCTGGCTCAACAGGAGCCCGTTCCACCGCCAATGCCTTTTCCGCCGTGGAGCCAGCCGCCCCCAAACTACTCCAGGTGGCGACCCCCACCGCCCCCGATGGACGACCAAAGCTACCAGCCCCAACCCCCGGGCGAAATCCACAGCCTGCCGTGGCGGCCGGTCAGCCTGACCCTATCGCTGGGTTTCGCAAGCCTCACCGATTCAACTGTCGACTACCGCGACTCTGGCGCCAGCTTTGGGCTGCGCTTGGGTGCCGAAATTGCGCAAAGGCTGGCATTGACCGTGGGCCTGGAAGGCACCAATGCGCAGCGCGACGGCTGCAATGAGAACCAGTGGACCTTTCTCGTCGGCCTGCAGTGGTTCTTCCTGCCCCAGCTGTATGTGCGCGGGGCGGTCGGGGCGGGAGGTGTCTCAACCGACGACGACGACGGCCTGCACGTGGCGCTGGGAGGCGGCTTGGGGTTTGAGCTGGTCCAGATGGCAGACTTCGCGCTGGGAGTGGAACTGGCAGGTACCTGGCTTCACCTTCCAAAAGCCGACTGGAATTCGTTGGGCGCCAACCTAGTCGTGAGCTTCTTCTGACTAGGGCGCGGCCCCCAGTCTTCGCGGATTGCTGGGAGCCTCTGGTGTCGGCTCACCCGCGATTTCCTGCTGCAGGGCGTGTAAGGCGTCCTGGCACATCGCCATCGCCTTGCGCTTCTGGTCTAGCGAGATGGCGAGCGAGTGCACGTTGTGCGGTCTATCGTTCAGAGTGGGGGGCAAACCGCCTAGAAATAGGCAAGGAAAGCGACCAGCCCCGTGAACTGGTTTTTGCGGTTATAGGCCACCTCGCCTGCGTCGCCTTTTTGGAAGATATCCTTGTTGGCAAAATCCCCGCGCAGT
>PMLB01000249.1 GCA_003158735.1 Myxococcales bacterium
ACCCCCAATGGTGGGCAATCGGTCGAGGGATGCGTACGATGACAGCGACGGCGCCGCACTCGCCGTCGGGGACGCCCGCACCTCGGCGACGGGCGCGCGAAGCGCGCGGTGGGGTGGGAAGCCCATCGAAGGGGTGGCCGAGTTCGTGGTACGCCCCGAGGCTCATTACGCCAGTTTCCCGGCCAGAACGGCAGCGAGAAGTGAGAGCCCGAGCGCGATTCGATAGATGACGAAGGAGTACGTGGTTCGTGTTCGGAGGAAGCGCAAGAGCCATCGAATGCACAGATATCCTGACACGCCAGCAGCGGCCAGGCCAGTGAGCAGGGCCGAGATTCCCACGTCGTGATTGTGCAGCAACTTGGGAAGCTCGAAGACAGCCGCAGCAGCCACCGCCGGAATCGACAGCAGAAACGAGAAGCGGGCGGCTGCGTCGCGCCGTAGGCCGATGGCCATGCCGACGGCGAGGGTAATTCCGGAACGCGAAACGCCAGGCACCAGGGCCAGGGTTTGCCCCAGCCCGATGAGGAGAGCGTCGCGCAGTGTGAGCGACTCCATGGCGCGCTCGTGGCGCGCCAGGCGCTCGACCAGGGCCATCACCAGGCCGACCACGATGAGCGAGGTGCCAATGACCGCGAGCGTGCGCAGCGGGCCCTCCACCAAGTGTCTCAAGAGCACGCCAGCGATCCCGATAGGCACGGTGCCCGCCACAAGATAGAGCGCCATGCGGCCCTCGGGTCCGCGCCGCCGCGTGGGATCGGCCAGCGCGGTCACCATGCCGGAAAGGTCGCGCAAGAAGAAGAGGATCACAGCCAGCAGGGTGCCTAGCTGGATGACCGCGGTGAAGGCAGCCCCGGCGTCCGGCCAGCCGAACAAGGCCGGCGCGATCCGCAGGTGTGCCGTCGAAGAAATGGGCAGAAACTCGGTGAGTCCCTGAATGATGCCGAGAATGATGGACTGGGCGATGGTCAAAGTGGGCGCAGCATAGCGCGCGGTCTCGCGCTAGCTAGCTTCTCCAGACACAATTCGATGGACCTGTCCCGCGTCGTCACGCACCAGCAGGGCGCCGTCGTCGTCGATGTCCGTGGCGATCCCCTCGACCTTGGCGCCATCGCAATCGATGCGGCACATACGGCCGAGATCGGCATAGCGACGCCACTCCGCTAGGCCCGATGCGGGGCCGCGGGCCAAGAAATCGTCGTAGATGGGCTCGAAGGCTGCCAAGAAATCGACGAGCAACTGGGTGCGGTCGCAAGGGCGGCCGAGCGCCAGGCGCAGCGATGTCGCGCGTTCCGCGAGGTCAGGTGGGAATTCCACGCTGTTCACATTCAGGCCCACGCCCAGCACGATGTGACGAACCCGCTCACCGTCGCTCGCCATCTCGGTGAGAATGCCAGCCACCTTGCGAAGCCCACCTGCCGCGGGAAGCAGCAGATCGTTGGGCCAGCGCAGGCGCGGTGTCGCCCCAGCCTCGGCCAGTGTGTGCGCCAGCGCCGCACCGGCCAGCAGGGTCAGCGGCGACGCTTGCCGCGCAGACAGGGCAGGGCGCAGCAGCAGGGAGAGGTACAGATTCTGTCCCGGCGGCGAGTGCCACGAGCGGCCCAGTCGGCCGCGGCCGGCGGTTTGGCTGTCGGCCACGACCAGAAGACATTCGGCCGTTCCTGCAGCCGCGCGGGTGCGAACCACATCGTTGGTCGAAGCGCAGGCAGCGAGGAACTCGTAGGCTCGTCCCAGTCGTCGGGTGCCCAACCGCTGCAGCACGGTCTCCGGCGCTAGGTCGTTCTTGGCCGAGGCGTCTTGGCTCACGCCGCCTGCCCTGCGGGATCTTCCATGTCCAAGGCCAAGTCCACCGCGGGCGCGGAGTGGGTGAGCGCGCCCACGGAAACCAGATCCACGCCCGCGCGGGCAAGCTCAGGGATGCGCACCAGGGTGACACCGCCCGAGACTTCCACGAGCGGACGAGGCTTGACTGCGCGGAGACGGGCCATGGCTCTTCCCAAATCCGCGTCCGTGAAATTGTCGAGCAGAACGATGTCCACGTCCGCGGCCAGGGCTTCATCGAGCTGGGCCATGGTGTCCACCTCGACTTCGATGTTCAGGCTGTGAGGCACCCGGCCCTTGGCCCGGCGCACAGCCTCGCTGACCGATCCGGCGAGAGCCACGTGGTTGTCCTTGATGAGAACGCCCGAGCCCAGGTCGAAGCGGTGGTTGCTGCCCCCGCCCATGCGCACGGCGTACTTTTCCAGCAGGCGAAACCCCGGAGTGGTCTTGCGCGTGTCAGTGATGCGCAGGCTGGTGCCCTGGGCTGCGGCCACAAAGGTTCGCGTCAGCGTGGCAACTCCCGAGAGTCTCTGCAGAAAGTTGAGCGCGGTTCGCTCACCCGAAAGCAAGGCTGCCGCCGCGCCCCGATAGGTCGCCACGCGAGCTCCAGGCTGGGCCTCGGCGCCGTCGTCGATCTGGGTCTGGATCGCGATCGACGGATCGAGTCGGCGGAAGACCGCGGCGGCAATGTCCAGTCCCGCCACGGTCAGGCGCTGGCGAGCCACGAGATGGGCTGTGGCGGTGGCTTCCGGCCCGACCAGGGCCTGAGTGGTTGCGTCCCCTCGGCCCAGATCTTCCTCGATCGCGAGTTCAATGAGCCGCGTCACGGCGGGTGTGAGAACCAGAGAATGTGCCATGGGGAAGAGGATAGCCCGGGCGTCAGCTGGTTGACTACTCTGCCCTGCACGCGGTAGGTAAGCCAGCCATGCGGGTCACTGCCGGCGCTGACCGTGGGCGCAAGTTGCGTGCGCCACGTGGAGCCACGACAAGGCCCACGGGGGCAAAGGTGCGCGAGGCCATCTTCAACATCCTGGGGCCGCCGCCTCCGCACCCGATCCTGGACCTGTTCGCTGGAACTGGCTCTCTTGGCATCGAGGCTCTCTCGCGTGGTGCGGTGGCGGCTGACTTCGTGGAACGCGATGCGCGCGCGCTGGGAACCTTGCATAGGAATCTGCGCGAGCTTGGTTTCTCTGGACGGGCTCGTGTCATCGGCGCGAGTGTGCTGCGCGCCCTGCAGCGCATGGCTGGCGCGGCCGAGGGCAGGGTCTTTGGTTGGGTCTTCGTGGACCCGCCCTACGCGTCCGATGAAGCGGACCCGGTCTTGTCGTTGCTCGCCGGCAGCGACCTTCTGGCCGAGGGCGCCGTGATTATCGTCGAGCATGGGCGGCGTCATCTGCCGGCCGAGGTTTTCGGCACTCTGGTCATGACCGACCGCCGTTTCTATGGTGACACCGGAGTTTCTTTCTACCGGCCGCAGCGAGGACTGGCCTAAGTGTCGCAACGTCGGTCGATTGCCATCTACCCCGGGACGTTCGATCCCATCACCAATGGCCACGCGGACATCGTGCGCCGTGGGCTCAAGCTTTTCGACCAGGTGGTCGTGGCACTGGCCGACAACCTGCGCAAGCAGCCGCTCTTTTCGCTGAAGGAGCGCAAGCGCATGATCCTGGAGACGTTGAAGGATGAGGCGCGGGTGGAGGTCGATTCGTTCAACGGACTGCTCGTCGACTACGTGCGGCGCCGGGACGCAAGGTTCGTCATCCGCGGCCTACGAGCCGTGGCCGATTTCGAGTACGAGTTCCAGTTCGCCCACATGAACCGGCAACTCGCGCCCGAGGTGGAGACCATTTTTCTGATGACCAACGAGGACAACTTCTTCGTATCCTCTTCGCTGGTTCGTGAAGTGGCAGCGATGGGCGGGGACATCGGGCGGGTGGTGCCGCCTGTGGTTCTCTCTGCATTAAAGAAGAAGTTCAACAAGCTTAGGTAACATCTTGCTTAAATTGGCAAAACGTCTCTCTATTGTTGAGCCATCAATGACCCTGAAGGTGACCGCCAAGGCGGCGGAGCTGCGGGCACAGGGCGTGGACGTGGTGAGCTTTGGCGCGGGCGAGCCGGATTTCGATACCCCGGCTCACATCAAGGAAGCCGCCAAGAAGGCACTCGATGCCGGGGCCACCAAGTACACCGCAGTGGAAGGGACACCACAACTGCGCAAGGCCGCCGCGCTCTGGCTGGGCAAGGCCCATGGTTTCGAGGTGAATCCCAAAGAGGTCATGGTCAGCGCGGGCGCCAAACAGTCCCTTTTCAACGCCTTCCACGTGCTGCTGGACGAGGGCGACGAAATCATCATTCCAGCGCCCTACTGGGTGAGCTACGCCGAGATCGCCAAGTTGGCCGGCGCCAAGCCGGTGCCGGTGTGGTCCCGACCGGAAGACGACTTCATCGTCAACCCCGCGGCCGTGGCCCGGGCGATCACGCCGCGCACGCGCATCATCTTGGTCGTGTCGCCAAGCAACCCCACCGGCGCGGTCTATGACGAGAAGACTCTGCGTGCTCTGGCCGACCTGGCGGTCAAGCACGACATCTGGCTGCTCACCGATGACATCTATCGCAGCCTCTGCTATGGCGATGCCCGCTTCGTGCAACCGGCAACTTTCAGCCCCGAGGTGCGCAAGCACACCATCATCGTGGACGGGGTCTCCAAGACCTTCGCCATGACCGGGTGGCGTATCGGTTTCTGCGTGGCGCCTCTGCCGGTAATCGAGGGCATGTCGACCCTGCAGGGTCAGTCGACGACCAACGCGGCCGCGGTCAGCCAGGCGGCGGCCGTGGCAGCCTTGGAAGGATCGACCGACGAGCTGGAGCGCATGCGCCTGGAGTTCGACAAGAGGCGCCAGTTCATGGTGAAGACCCTGCGGGCCATGCCCGGGGTCAAGCTCGTCGAGCCTAGAGGCGCTTTCTATGCCTTCCCCGACCTGAACGCATTCGTGGGCCGGCGCACGCCCGCGGGCAAGGTCATCGACGGCGATCCAGCCCTGTGCGAGTACTTCATCGAGGAGGCCAAGGTGGCGGTGGTTCCCGGATCAGCCTTCTATGCCCCGGGCTACGTGCGCCTGTCGTACGCCACCTCGCAGGCCAATATCGAGAAGGGCCTCACCCGCATCGGCGAGGCGTTGGCCAAGCTGAAGTAAGCTTTTTTCACCACAGAGAACACAGAGGGCACAGAGCCAGACCGGAAAGAAGAATGGGTCGGCTCGTCTGGTCTGAACCCTTTCCTTCCTTCCGGCCTCTGTGTTCTCTGTGCTCTCTGTGGTGAAAGAGCTATAACTACTACGACGCCGCGGGGGGCATCATGGTGCGCTTGCGGCGCAGTTTCTCGACCAGGGTTGTGCGGTTGAGCCCGAGCAGTTCGGCCGCGCGGTTCTTGTTGCCGCCGGTGCGCACCAGAGCCTCGGCGATCATCCGGTCCTCCACCGATTCCAGGATGGCGCGCAAATCCGTCCGGTCGCTCGGCCGATCCGATACTGGCGCGGGTACCGGGGTTGCCGGCCCGTCTTGACCGCTGCGCAGTTTGGGGGGCAGGTCGGATAGAACGATATCGCCCGAGCCTTTGAGAATCACCGTGCGTTCGATCAAGTTCTCCAGCTCGCGGATGTTGCCGGGCCAGTAGTAGTGCTGCAGGGCAAACATGGCGTCGGGGTGGATGCCGCTGACCTTGCGCCGATTCTTCTCGTTGAAGCGCCTGACGAAGTGCTCAGCCAAAAGTGGCACGTCTGACGAACGCTCGCGCAGGGAGGGCAGCTCGATGGGGATGACGTTGAGGCGCCAGAAGAGATCGGCGCGGAAGCGGCCGGCCGCCACATCGTTCTCGAGCTTGCGGTTGGTGGCGGCCAGAATGCGCACGTCGATCCGTTGGTCGAGTTCGTCGCCCACCGGCCGCAAGACGCCATCCTGGATCAGGCGCAGCAGCTTGGCCTGCACGCCCATCTCCATGTCGCCGATCTCATCGAGCAAGATGGTTCCGTCGTTGGCTTCGGCGAAGCGACCCATGCGCGCAGAGTTGGCGCCGGTGAAAGCGCCTCTGGCGTGACCGAATAGCTCGGACTCGACCAGGTTGGTGGGGATGGCGGCACAGTTCACCGCCACGAACGGCTTCTTGGCGCGCGCCGAGCCGGCGACGATGGATCGGGCCACCAGTTCCTTGCCCGTGCCGGACTCACCCGTGAGCAACACGGTGCAACTGGTTTCTGACACTTGGGCGAGCAGGCTCAGCACGGCCAGCATGGTCGGATCCTCACCCAGCAGCCAGGGTGCGGTTCGGTCACGCCAGGCCACAGGGTCAGGTCCGGTGTCTGGCGAGGGGGTCTTGGAGATGCCAACGGCGCTGCCGAGGGCCTCCTCCAGACTGTCGACCCCGACGGGCTTGACCAAGAAATCGCGCGCTCCCAACCGCATGGCGCGGACGGCATCGGGGATCTGCGCGCTGCCGCTCATCACGATGACCGGCGTGCGCGGGCACTTCGTGCGCACGGCCTCGAGGATGGTGAACCCATCGGCGCCAGGCATGCGCAGGTCCGTGACCACTGCATCGAAGGTCTCGTGCTCGATCTGGGCCAGGCCGCCCGGGCCATCCGCGGTGACCACGTCGTAGGCCGCCGAGCGCAGCAGCCGCGCCAGGCTGCGGCACACTGGTTCCTCGTCGTCGCAGATCAATACCCTGGACGCCATCGTCGGCCTCGCGTCTCCGCACACCCGTGTGGCGCGTCGTCCAATAATCGTTTCCCCCGAGCGATCAACACTGCAGCTCCCCTAGTGTTGCGCCTTCCAGCGCTCCGGTCAAGGCGAGCGAGTTTGTGTTTGCGCTTGATCGGCACCAAGTGCCTGCGTATATCCCCCGGGTGATGGCCGACCCCGTCAACATGCTCTTGCTCGAGATCGAGGCCGAGTGCGCCCGCCTTCCGGGCGCGGTGTTGGCCAGGGCTGCAGCGGGCGAGGCGCGTCTGGCCCGGCTCAAGGATCTCCTGGACCGGGCTACGCCCGTTGGGTATGCCGCGTTTGTTTCGCGTTATGACGGCGGCTGGCTGCCCGTGAACACGCCTCGGCCCGAGCAAGGGGCAGGCAACGGCAGTCCGTGCGATCCCGGCCTGAGACTTCTGTCTCTTGAAGAGAGTCTGCGCCGGGCCAGTGACCCGGAACGCCCAGCCGAACTCAAGGGCCTGTGGCCCGTGGCGGAACGGGGCCCGCGTCTGTTCGCCTTGGACCTCGACGTATCGGGAGAGGGCGAGTGCTCTGTGGTTGAGTTGGCAGGCCACAGCGTAGACCGCGTCGGCTCGAGCTTCTTGCGTTTCATCTACGCCTGTCTGGGCGAGCTTCTGGCTGGCCCGGGCGCCGACCCCACGGCGGTTGCTCGCGAGTTGTGTCGGCGCGATCCCGGTCTGGCCGAGCACTGGGTGCGTCTCATCGACCACCTTGAGGACCAAGGCAACAAGGACGAGGTCGACAAGGCGCTGGCCGAAGCTCTCGGCTGCTCCAGTCCGCCCGGGCCTGCCCTGCTGACCGCGCTCGCGCTGCGTGCGCTCGACCACGGCGACAATACCCGCGCGCAGGCGGCGTTGGACGATGCCATCGGGTCCGATCCGATGACCGCGCGCGACGACGACGCGCGCTTGGATGCGGCCGCCATTTCATTTGTATTGGCACAGGACCGGGGAGACTCGGCAGGCGCGGCGCGGGCTAAAGACTTGCTCGGCGCTGCGGCGGCCTCGACTGGGGCCTACTGGCGCGGCGAAGCCATGCGGGCCCACTCGGCTGGTGATGGGGTGCGGGCGGCCTTGGCCAGCAAAGTGGTGGAGGCGCTGGTTCCCGGTGACACGGACATCGTGCGGATGCGTGAGTCCAGTGCCAAGTTGGACACAGCACTCCGATCTCTCGCGGCGGCGCGCGATTCGTTGGATCAAGGCGAACTGGAGCAGGCCGTACAACAAGCACGGGCCGCGGTCAACCAACGGCCCGACCTGGCCATTTGCCATGCGGTCCTGGCTGAGGGCATGAATGCTTGCCACGACCGCGGCGCGCTCGATGCCGCCCATCGCGCTACCGAGCTGAACCCCGCGCTGATTGATGGTTGGCGCGAACTGGGAGACGCGTGTCTGGAAGCGCGCCAAGCGGTTCGGGCCGAGGAAGCCTTTCGCGAGGCGATCCGGCGCGACGCCAGCTTTGCCACGGGATTTGCCAAGCTGGCCCAGGCGCTGCTTGAGCAGGGGCGGACGCGGGAAGCGCTCGATGCCACCCTGGCCGCCCAGGAACGCGGAGGGGATTCGTTCTTCGTGGCCGCCGTCAAGGGCGACATCCTGGCCGAGATGGATCGCCATCACGAGGCAGCGGAAGCCTACGACCTGGCCATGCACATGGAGCCCGAGGACCACTGGGTGCTACACCAGGCCGCGCGGGAGCACAGCCGGGCCGGTCATGACGATCGGGCGGCCGAACTTTTTGAACGGGCGCTGCGCTTCGACCGCGACGGCTGCCATCAGACTTTGATCGACTACGGCGATCTACTCCGTCGCGTGGGTCGCATCGGCGACGCCGTCCGCATGTATCGCAAGGCCGTCGCGGCTTGTCCCAACGACGTGGAATGGCGGCGCACCTTGCGCGAAGCGGAACGCGAACTGATGAGTGCGCCCAGCTAATCTGGTTAGCTGTTTTTCACCACAGAGAGCACAGAGAACACAGAGGCCGGAAAGGAAGAAGGGGTTCGGACTGCGTAGAATCCAACCCCTCCCTTTCCGATCCGGCTCTGTGGCCTCTGTGCTCTCTGTGGTGCAACAGCTAGATCGATCCGTCGGCCGCGGCGCGGTCGAGGTACCAGACCAGTTTGCTGTCTTCGGCAGGCCGGATGCCCACGATGGGACGCGTGTGCAGATCGTCGGGTGCCTGGGCGGCGGCGAGCAGGGCTGCGTGCTTGCTGGCGCCGGTGACCAGCACGGCCAAGAAGCGAGCGGCGCAGAGCACGGGGTAGGTCAGAGTCAGGCGCGGGCGGGGCTGCAACACGCGCTCGCCATCGTTGAAGCGCACCCAAGCTTGGCGTTCGTCGAGAGCCGGCGAATAGGGAAACAGGCTGGCGGTGTGCCCGTCAGGACCCATGCCCAGAACGGCAGCATCAAGCCGGCCGCTGGCAAGAGCCCCACGCAGATCGTCCTGGTAGCGACGATCGCCGTCGGGCAAGCCGACGGGCATGGGATGAACCTGAACTGCGGGAATCGGGACCTTGTCGACCAGCGCGGCTCGAATCATGGCGAAGTTCAGCCTGGGATCGTCCTTGGGCACGCAGCGCTCGTCGACCAGCCACAGGTGGGTTTGCGCCCAGTTGCCCGCGGCATAGCGCGCATCCGTTGCCAGCAGCTCATAGAGCTTCTGTGGGCTGGCGCCGCCCGAGAGGGCCAGGTGCACGCTGCCGGCCTCACCTATCCGCTGGTGCAGAGTGCGGATGAGATCGTGGGCCAATCGTTGCGCCACCAGCTCGGGCGACGCTTCGATCACCAGCCGGCCGCGCAGTCCGCGAAGATCGTCCTGCCCGCTCATGGCGGCAAGTCGAAGTCTGACGGGGCCGCCGGCTCGGTGCGAGACACCGTGGTCTCCGGATTGCGCCACGGTCCCTGCGGCTGGATCAGCTCGTCGGCCGCCGCAGGCCCCCAGCTTCCCGCGGGGTAGGGCGCAAGGCCTTGGCCTGGGTGGCCTTGCCAGTAATCGAGCACAGGCATGACGATGCGCCAGGCGGCCTCGATCTCGTGGCGATCCTTGTAGAGTGACTGGTTGCCGCGAATCGCGTCCAACAACAGCGTAGCGTAGGCTTCAAACGGTTCGGCACTGAACTGTTTGCGATAGTCGAAGTCGAGCACGGCCGATTGGATGTGCAGGCCCAAGCCAGGGACCTTGCCT
The DNA here is from genome assembly GCA_003158735.1 of Myxococcales bacterium. GTDB lineage: Bacteria > Myxococcota_A > Polyangia > Fen-1088 > Fen-1088 > Fen-1137. The sequence goes on from PMLB01000249.1 coordinate 9,760, forward strand.
TCGAAGCGCAGACTGATGCCCTCGTCGGGCTGCACATTGACGACCAGGCGGTTGGGGCGGGGGCGGATCTCGGCACCGTCAACATTGCGGAACAAGTGTGGCGCGGGTTTGAAATTGATCACGAACTGGGTGAGCTTGCGCCGCATGCGCTTGCCCGTGCGCAGGAAGAAGGGCACGCCCTCCCAGCGCCAGTTGTCGATGAAGATCTTGAGGGCGGCGAAGGTGTCACACGAGCTGCCGGCCGGCACGCCGGGCTCCTCGCGATAGCCGGGCACGACAGCGCCGTCAGCCTGGGCGCGGGTGTACTGGGCGCGCACGGCGAGACGGGGCACCTCATCCGGGGAGATGGGGCGCACGGCCTCCAGCACATGGCGCTGCTCGCTGCGCAGGTCGGAGGCCCGGAACGAGTTGGGCGGCTCCATGGCGACTACGGCCATGAGCTGAAGCAGGTGGCTCTGGATCATGTCGCGCATGGCCCCTGCGGAATCGTAGTAGGCGGCGCGGCTGCCCACCCCCACGGTTTCGGCTGCGGTGAGCTGGACGTGATCGATGTACATCCGGTTCCACAGCGGCTCGAAGAACAAGTTGGCGAAGCGGAAGACCAGTAGATTTTGCACCGTCTCCTTGCCCAGGTAGTGATCGATGCGGAACACATCGTCGTCGTCGAAGACGCGGCCCAGGACGCGGTTCAGGTGTTCCGCGCTGTGCAGGTCACGGCCAAAGGGCTTCTCGACGATAATGCGCTGTCGGGCGGTCGGGTTGGTCTCGGCGGCACACCAGCGCTGCGGGCCCTTGCCCAGCTGGGCGGCGCCGATGTTCTGGATGATGGGTTCGTAGAGCTCCGGACCGACGGAAAGATAGAACAGGATCTCGCCGCCAGTGCCGTGGGCTTCCTGCTGCTGACACATGGCCTGCGCGATGCGCGGCCAGTCGTCGGCGTGCACGGCATCGGCCGCCAGGTAGTGCAGGCGTCCGGCGAATTCGCGCCAGCGTTCTTCGTCGAAGCCGCGCCGCTCTTGGCACGCGCCCTTCACCCGCTCGCGAAACTGGTCATCCGTGAGCGGCGTGCGACTGATGCCGAGCACGCCCACATGCGAAGAGAGCAGCCCTGCGATGTGCAACTCGAACAGGCCTGGAATGAGCTTGCGGCGCGTGAGATCGCCCGAAGCACCAAAGATCACCAACAGACACTGTCGCTCGTCCATGTCGGGAGCAAGCATAGCGTCTCCAGCCTGCGCAGGCGAGGTAAGGTGTTGCCCATCCGGCAGCAACCCCGTCTGGCTGCGGGCATCAGGCTAAACCCGAATCTTCTCGTCCGGTCCGGGGGCCTGCACGGTGGCGAATTTGTGCTCGGCTAGCTTGGCCATCAGCGCTGCCTGGGCCGGGGGCTCGCCGTGGACCAGCAGCACCTGACGGAGCTTGCCCTGGGTGCGTACGCTCTCCGCAAACTCGATGAGATCCTTCTGGTCGGCGTGTGCGGAAAAGCCGTTGAGTACCACCACCTCGGCCGCCAGTCGCCGCATGACCCCGAAAATCTTCACCTCGCGCTGGCGCTCCACGATGCGGCGGCCGAGCGTGTGCTGCGCCTGATAGCCGACGATGAGAATGGTGTTGCGCGAATCCTCGATGCCTTCGCGCAGGTGATGCAGGATGCGACCAGCTTCGCACATACCGCTGGCCGAGATGATGATGTGTGGTCCAGCGCTGGCGGTGAGGGCTTTCGATTCTTCCTTGTCGGACACGTAGTGGAGGCCGTCGAAGTCGAAAGGCGAATCGCCGCTCACCAACTGGGCGTAGGTTTCCTTGTCGTAGCACTCGGGGTGCATCTTGAACACGTCGGTAAGTTTCACCGTCAACGGTGAGTCCACGTAGACGGGCAGGGCCGGCACCTGATTGGCCTTGCGCAGGCGTTTGATGGAATAGACGACTTCTTGCGCCCGCTCCAGGGCGAAGGACGGGATGATGATCTTGCCGCCCCGTTTGGCGGTGCGATTAATCGCCGCGGCCAAGGCACTGTCGACTTCCTCGATGGGCGCGTGCAGGCGATCGCCATAGGTGCTCTCCATCATGAGACAGTTGACGCCGCTGGGAACTTCCGGCTCGCGCAGGATGGGCAGGCCCTTGCGGCCCAGGTCCACTGCAAAGGCGATGCGCGTGTTGTCTTCCTCGAAGTCCAGCACCACCACCGCGCTGCCCAGCACATGGCCGGCGTCCAAGAACTTGAGCACCACTCCGGGGGCGATCTCCTGGCCGCGCCGATAGGGCAGGGCCACCATCTGGCCCAGCAGCGCGGTGACATCGTTGTGGTCGTAGAGCGGCTGCGCCGGCTCCATGTCCAGGTGTTCGCGCTCGATCAACTTTTGAATGTGCCGGGAGTCGGCTTCTTGAATCATGGCTGCGTCGAGCAGCATGGGCCCGCACAAGTCGCGGGTCGCGGGTGTGGCGTAGATGGGGCCATGGTAGCCCCGCTTGGCCAGCAAGGGCAGGGCGCCCGCGTGGTCGATATGCGCGTGTGAAAGCACGACCGCGTCCAGATCATCGATGGGCACGTGCTGGGCGATGGCGCGGTTCTGTTCGACGGATTCCTTGCGGCGGCCCTGGAACAGGCCGCAGTCAAGCAGTATGGTTGCCCGCGACGTTCGCACCACGTGCTTGGAGCCGGTAACCTGACGGGCTGCCCCGATACATTGGATCTCGATCAATCGCCACTCCTTTGATAGAGCCAGGTGGTTTCGTTCTTGGCGGTGCGCGAGCGCGCGAACGCGGGCGTTTGCAGCTCAGAGGCAATGCCTTCAGTGAGCAGCGCGAGTGCGGTCTGAGGATCGTCAGCGAAGCGGAAGAGATCCAGGTCATCCCGGTTGATCATCCCGTAGCGGATCAAGGCATCGAAGTTGATGATCTCTTTCCAATAGCTCTCACCGTAGAGCAGAACCGAGATGCGGCGGTCCAGTTTGTGGGTTTGCGCCAGGGTCAGAATCTCGGACATTTCGTCGAGCGTGCCGAATCCCCCCGGAAACACCGCGATGGCGCGCGCCATGTGGGCAAACCACAGCTTGCGCATGAAGAAATAGCGGAACTCGAATGATAGCTCGGGCGTCACGTAGGGGTTGGTGTGCTGCTCCTCGGGCAGACTGATGTTGAGGCCAACCGTGCGACCGCCCGCCTCGGCGGCACCGCGGTTGGCGGCCTCCATGATGCCGCCGCCGCCGCCCGAGCACACCACCAGGCGTCCCGGTCCTGCGGGCAGGCCGGCCGACCAAGTCGTCAGCAAGCGGGCCAGCGTGCGTGCGTCTTCATAATAGCGACCGAGCGGCCCCTCAGGGGCGAGCCGGGCAGAGCCAAAGAAGACGACGGTACCGCTGATACCCTGGCGGGCAAAGCGGTGCATGGGCTCGATGTACTCGGCCAGAATGCGCAGGGGGCGCGCGTCGTCGGTGGCCATGAACTCATCGTTCTTGTAGGCAAGAGGATTGTGGGCGGTGGGAGGCGGTGGGGATTCCTTCATGAGTGTCTCCGTGTCTTCAAAGTAGATATCGGTCGACCAGCCACGCAACTAATGTCCCCGTGGCGGTACCGACGGCATCCCAAGTGAGGTCACGCCAGGACAGGCCCCTTCCGCCGTACTGGTCGGCGAGCTCTTTGGCGATTCCCGCCGCCAAGGCGACGCCCACGCCTGACAGGACCCGGATGCTAGGCCGCTTGGTGAAAGCCGACGAGTCGGCGTAGGCGTTGCCCGCCAGGGCGAAGCTGACGCTGCAATGCATGGCCTTGTCGCGGCCGAACCAAGGGTCAGGCTCGGCTGCCTGCGCGGCCGGCCGGGCCACCAATGAGGCCGCCAGCGCTAGCGCAACGGCCAGAGGCAGGCGAAACGTCGCGCAGCCCATGGGGAAGGCGCGTGACGACGGAGGCTCGAAAATGCGGGCCATCAGAGATGCAGGCGCGCAGCTTGGCACGCTTGGGGCCATCATAACCGCCGGCGCGGAAGAGTGCACTTTTCCCTTTTCACGGACCCCGTCCCCGCCCTGGCCCCCTGCACCGAATTCCAGCCCTGTAATTGACCCCCCTGGGTTCACGTGTTATCGAATGGAGACTGCTTGGGAGCTCGATGGGCAAGCGCATACTGGTCGCCGACGACAGCCTGACGATCCAAAAGGCCTTCGCTATGGTCCTGAGCGGACAGGACTATGCGCTCTTGTTCGCCCGATCAGTCGAGGAGGCCCTGGTCGTTGCCAAGGGGTCGCGGCCCGACCTGATCATCGCCGACGCGGTGCTGGGGACCGGCAGCGGCTACGATCTTTGCGCTTCTGTGAAGGCCGATCCGGCGCTGCAAGGCGTGCCTGTGCACATTCTGGCGTCCAATCAGAACCCGCTGGATGAGGCGCGCGCGCGTCGCGTTGGCGCCGACGGTCATCTGCTCAAACCGTTTGACAGCCAGGTGCTGCTCGACAGCGTGGGCGCGGCTCTACTGGCTCCGGCCCGACCGGCACCCGTGCCGGTTGCGGAGGTGCCTGCCATGGCGGCGCCGCGCGCAGCAGCCCCTGCGTCCCCCTGGCCTCCCGTCGAGGATGTCAACATCGAGGACGAAGTCGTGGCGCCCGACGATGACAACTACGGCGAGTTTACCATCGAGCGTGGCTCTGCGGCGGGCCCAGCGGCATGGACTGCTCGGCCCCCGACTTGGCCAGGGACAAGGCCGGCGCCCGCCCCTTCACCGCCGCCCGTGGTAGCCCCAGCGGGCCGGCCCTCATTGATTCCCGGTGTGACCCCGCCGGCCCCTGCGGCGGCAACTAGGCCTGCGCCCCCGCTCCTTGACATGACCCCGGCTTATGCGCCGGAAACTTCGGCGCGCCAGACTGGCAGTCGGACCATCATGGGCTTTCCAGCCGTGGGCGGGTCTTCCCAAGTCCCTGGCTCCCCGGCTGTTCCTCCCGCGGCAGCGCGGTCGCCGGTGCCCCGGCCGAGCCTGCCTCCACCGGTTGCTGTGCCTCGGGTTGCGCCGCCTGTCCCGGTCGCACCCGCTCCGGCGCCCCCAGGTGTTGCCGCTCTTCAGACGCCGACCCGGCGCTCGGCGAGCATGCCCGTCGTGGCGCCTTCGGCCGCGCCGCCCGTGCCGGCTACACCTACGCCGATGCCTCCGACAGCCGTGCCTTCGCCAGCACCTGTCTGGCGCTCGGCGAGCATGCCGGTCGCGGCGCCGCCAGCCGTTCCGACGCCCCTGGTGGCGGCCGTGTCGTCGGCCATCGATCAGAAAGTCGCGGCCATCGCGGCCCGTGGCCGCGAGTACGAAGCAATCGCCAAGCTTTCGCGTGAGATCATCGAGCAGGTGGTGTGGGAGGTGGTCCCTGAGTTGGCCGAGGTGATCATCAAGCAAGAGATCGATCGCCTGGCCGCTGGCAAGCGGTAGATGCCTTCGACTTCCGCCGCCACGCACCGGAAACCAGCTAGGAATTTCGGAAAGGCGGGACTACTGTCTGTCCCTTCTATTCTAAGCAGCACGTCATGACCGAACTTGCGAAGACCTACGATCCTACTGCTATCGAATCGCGCTGGTACCAGGAGTGGCTAGATTGCGGCTACTTCCACGCGGACGCAGCCACACCCAAGGCGCCCTTTTGTATCGTCATCCCGCCGCCGAATGTGACCGGTTCGCTGCACATGGGCCACGCGCTCACCTGCGCCATCCAGGACATCCTCGTGCGCTGGCGGCGCATGGCCGCGTACAATGCCATGTGGCTTCCGGGCACCGACCACGCCGGTATCGCCACCCAGATGGTGGTGGAACGCGAACTGCGCGCGACGGAGAAGAAATCCCGCCACGACATCGGACGCGAGGAGTTCGTCAAGCGCATCTGGGACTGGCGCGAGCGCTACGGCAGCCGCATTCTAGAACAGCTCAAGGTGATGGGTTGCTCGCTGGACTGGGAGCGCCTGAAGTTCACCATGGAGCCCGACTACTCGCGCGCGGTCATCGAGGCCTTCGTGCGCTTGCATGAAGAGGGGCTCATCTACCGCGATCGGCGTCTCATCAACTGGTGCGTGTCCTGCCGAACGGCGCTGTCCGATCTCGAAGTGGAACACGACGAAGCTGCGCAGGGCGAACTGTGGGAGTTCGCCTATCCGCTGGCTGATGGCACGGGCGAAGTCGTGGTCGCGACCACGCGGCCGGAGACCATGCTGGGTGACACGGCGGTGGCGGTGCATCCCGATGACCCGCGCCACCAGGCGAAGATCGGGAAGATGATCCGGCACCCGTTCCTCGACCGAACCTTCCCGATTGTGGCCGACCCCATTCTGGTCGATCCCAAGTTTGGCACGGGCGCTGTGAAGGTCACGCCGGCACACGACCCCAACGACTTTGAATGTGGGCAACGTCACAAGCTGGGCTTCATTTCGATCTTCGACGAGAAGGGTGTGGTGACCGCCGAGGGCGGGCCGTTTGCGGGGCTGGGCCGCTTCGAGGCGCGCAAGCAGGTCAAGGCCAAGATCAAGGAACTGGGACTCGAGCGCGGCAGCAAGGTGCATGTTCACGCCGTGGGACACTGCCAGCGCTGTCACACCGTGGTGGAGCCCATGCTGTCCACCCAGTGGTTTGTCAAGATGGAGCCGCTGGCCAAGCCGGCCATCGAGGCGGTGGAGCAGGGCAAGACCCGCTTCGTGCCCGAGAGCTGGAGCAAGACCTACTTTCACTGGATGAACAACATCCGCGACTGGTGCATTTCGCGCCAGCTCTGGTGGGGACATCGCATCCCGGCCTGGTATTGTGGAAGCTGCGCCGGCATCACCGTGGCGCGCACCACGCCGCAGGCGTGCAGCAAATGTGGGGGCGTGAGCCTGAAGCAAGACGAGGACGTGCTCGATACCTGGTTCTCGTCGTGGCTGTGGCCCTTCGCGACCCTGGGCTGGCCCGAGGAGACACGCGATCTGCGCACTTTCTACCCCACCAGCGTGATGGAGACGGGTTACGACATCCTTTTCTTCTGGGTGGCCCGCATGATGATGGCCGGGCTTCACTTCATGAAGAAGGTTCCCTTCCGCACGGTGTACCTGCACACCATGGTGACCGACGAGAAGGGCGACAAGATGTCCAAGGTGAAGGGCAACACTATCGACCCTCTGGACGTGGCGCAGAAGCACGGGGCCGATCCGCTGCGCTGGGCGCTGGCCTGGATGACCAACCAGGCCGCGCAGGGCAAGAACATCAAGTTCTCCCTGTCCCACGTCGAGGATGCGCGACGGTTTGCCAACAAGATTTGGAACGCGACCCGCTTCGTGTTGATGAACCTCACCGACTACAACGC
>PMLB01000455.1 GCA_003158735.1 Myxococcales bacterium
TCGCCTTAGCTGTCGCTGGGCTTGGACCAAGGAAACGCCGTCCAGACAGAACGAGACGAAGAGGACCAAGTAGGCGATCCGGAATGACAAGATCGGTTGTCGGTGAACCAGCCCCGCGATTCCCTGATGCACCGAAAGCACAGCGCCGATTGCAAAGACTCCCATGNNGCAATCAGCGCCCAGAAATAGGCTGCCCGCCCGTGGCCGAGTGGATGCTGCTCATCGGGCGGGCGACCGCTGCGCCGCTGGGCGTGCAGAAGCAGCACTTGGTTGCCGCTGTCTGCGAAGGCGTGGAACGCTTCCGCCCACATTGCACTCGACCCGGTGAACAGCGCAGCCAGCACCTTCGCCAGGGCGGTGGCGAGGTTTGTGACCAGGGCGACCGCTACGGTGCGAAGGCTGTCATTTGTTCTCGATGGCATCTTTTTGGCGCAGGCAATGTACCTGAATTCCTCGCAAAACAGGCGGCCTCCGAAATGGCCAGCATGGCCACTACACCATTTCCGCCATTTGGTTGCTTGGCGTCAGGATGCCCGCAAGGTCTGAATGGGACGCCTCTTTCAGGATGAGTGCAGTCAGCGGCCACTCGCCGAACTTGGCGAGATAGGCCATCAGCACCACGGCTTCGGCCCGCTCACCGGAATAGGTATCGGTATTGACGACCAAGTCGTAATGGACGGGGTCAGCAACGTTCTGGCCTACGGCATGACGGACAAAGGCGGCGCGTTCCCTCTCGCCTGCCACAATCAGCCGTTTCGCAGCCTCGATTGAGATTTTGGATTCCGCCTCGATTTCCCGCACGCGGAGATCGAAAGGGGTTACCAGCCGCACCCGAAGCGCACGACGCGGATCGACCAGATACTGGGCTTCCCGGCCCACGATCACGGCACTGCCTCGGCCGGCAATCGCATCGATGATGCCACGGACGTCTGCGAGGTAGTCTGCGGACGTCGACCCCAGATTGGGTGCGAAGGCCGCGAGCAGGTCCTCGATCGCGGTGCGCGTGCGCTCATCGAAGGCAACCACAGTGCCCTCGCCCATGTGGAGAAGACGCGCAATCTCGCTGACAATTCCGCGATCCCAGTAGCTAAACCCTAGACGCTCTGCCATTGCACGCCCAAGCACAACCCCGTGCGCGCCAAATTCACATGAAATCGTCACCACTGGCCACTCCTCCGGCAGTGCCCCCCGACGTCCGTTCTGCTTGGACACCCAGCGCTTTGCCTGGGCTTCTACCATTGCGCCTACCTCACGCGGATGTCGCAAATGCGGCCACTTCAACTCTGACATGGCTGTTTTCCTTTCACAGGACTCGATTCGGTGGCACGCCTCTATCCAGCCTGTGGCACCCGGAATCGACGTGCTGCATATCTCCGAACATGGCTAGAGCAGTTTTCGAGCCAACTGACAGACACGAACAACTCTAGATACTTGGCAGGTGCCGCTCTCGGCCATTCGTCGGGTTCAATCCAAATGAAGGATCGCCCCCTTCAATTCGATGGAGCAACTTGCCATCCACGTGAGAGTGCATTCCGAAACCGCCCCCTCGAATCGTTGGCACGCATACTGCAGCGTTTCATTGGTGTGAATCGCAAAATTGCTGAATCTTCCTGATTTGCCGTCTTGACCACGCGAAACTGGGTATGCGGACCACTCAATTGAGTCACAACGAGGTAGCTGGCGAATGCGCCACGGCGTTCGAGAGACCTGGCCGATCGGGCGCGTCACTGGGGCTGCTTTTGTTTCTTGCGTGGAAGGCGCTTGGCGAAAATGGACTCTCGCTCATTCTGCTCCTATTGGCGGTAGCCATCGGGGTCGGATTCCAAATCCCCAACCGCGCCAACCTAGCTGGCTTCCGCGACGAAATCATGCGGCAGGAGGTGTCGAGTGGGCTCGGGCAGGTGCGTGTGCGCCCGCGCCGTGGCGAGCGGTTTTTCGACGTCACCGACATGATGGCGGGCATCGCGCGTCTTCCGTCGGTCAAGGCAGTCGAGCCAATCTTGGTTCTTCCGGGTGCCATCAGAAGCGGCGGACACTTTGTCGTTCTCGGCATCACTGGGGTCAACGCCTCTGCCGGCCAACGTCCCTACGAACGCACCGTCGGCGCCGATCTGGTCCCTGGCGACAACCATGGAACGGTCCTGGGCGAGCGGCTCGCGAAACAGATCGGCGTGAGCGTGGGCGATGATGTCGACATACAGGTGTTGCTCTCCACTCGCCCGAGGCTCGTACTTGACGACAACGGAATGGGCAACTACACACTCAAGGTGCGCGGGCTCGCCGGTTTCGCGGCGCTGGACTCGGTGTTCGTCGACTGGGGCTTCCTGGCGTCGGAGACTGGGGAGGACCACTCCGCCTCGGCGCTTCTCGTGTGGGCCCGGAATGACAAGGTAGAGCTAGCGCGCAAGACCGCAGCCAGCATCGAGCACCTGTTTCCGGCCGCTACGGCAATGTCTTGGCTCGATGATAGTCGCTACTTGCGTAGTGTTGTGGGGGCAGTTCAAGCCTTGGAGAGCATAGCGGGTGGTATGAGCCTGTTTGGCGTCATCATTCCGGTGTTGTCACTGCTCTACATTGATGCCCTTCACCGCCGGAGACAGGTGAGTCTTTTGTCGGCCATCGGCTTCCGCGAGCGAGAGATCTTCCTCATCTTCTTCGCGAAGGCGCTGATCGTCGGCATTGTGGGCGTCCTGCTGGGCGCGGCCGTGGGTTGGGGCATGCTCGGCTATTTCAATCTGCACCCCATCTACAATTACGAAAAGTTCGTCGTCCGGCCCACCATCACTTTCGGCAACATGCTGGCGCCCGTATTGCTGGTGCTGGCGACCACGGCGCTCGCTGGTTCGCTCCCCGCCTGGCAGGCGGCGCGGGTGAACCCGTCCGATACCTTGCGGAGGATCGAATGAGCGGCGGATTGGTCCTGGTTGCCGAGGGACTCGTCCGCCGACGTGGCGACAAGACCATCATCGCCGGGGCGAGCCTGACCCTCAAACAGGGCGAATCGGTGGCGCTCATGGGCCCGAGCGGATGCGGAAAGACCACGCTGCTCCACCTGCTGGGCGTCCTTGATCGGCCCGGCGCGGGAACAGTGCTCATCGAGGGCATCAATCCATGGAGCAAGGGTCGCAATGCGCGCGCCGCGCTGCGATTGCGTCGCATTGGGTTCGTCTTTCAACAAAGCAATCTGATACCGTTCTTGAGCGCCCGCGACAACGTCGCTCTTCCCGCTTGGCGGCTCTCTGGCAGCAGGAGATCTGCCCTCGCACAGGCGGACGCGCTCTTGGATAGATTCGGCCTCAGCGTGCAGGCAGGGGCACCGGGTGGCGTGCTGTCACTCGGCGAGGCTCAGCGGGTCGCGACGGCGCGGGCGCTGGTCAATCGGCCCGCCATCATCCTTGCCGACGAGCCCACCGGCAGTCTCGATTCCGCCTCGACCGAGGCAGTGCTCGACAGTTTCGACGAAATCGTTCGAGAAGGCACCACTCTCTTGGTGGCGACCCACGATTCACGGGTCGCCAGCCGTATGCACCGAATGGTTCATATGCAGGACGGCGCACTGGTAGACCAACCCATTCCCACGACGAGTTACCCGTCTCCTTTCACCGCATTGAAGATACCTGCCGGCGGCAGGCCGTGAGGCCGCCTCGCACTCGCGGGGGGCAGACAACCATCAAACTTCGCGCGCGGGTGTGTTGCGACGCAATTTGCGGCCCACGGCGGAGGCAGCGCCGTTGCTCGACCGCATTGAATTCGCCTTGTGGAAGTACTTGAGCGCCTTGGCCGCGATCTGACGGTCGGTCAGCTTGTCGGTGGTCTCCGTGACGGTGATGTGTCCACCGAACTTCGCGCGATCGAGACGCTTCTTCAGCTCGCTCTTGGCCTCCCCTGGTCCAAAGACCAAGATGGCGTCGGCATCGCGAATTGACGCAATCACCTTCGCATAGTACTGGTTGAGGTGGCCGGTAAGTTTCCTTTCCAGCCTGTCGTCGGCCTTGACCAGCTGTGACTCGTAGGGAGCCGTCGAACGAACGCCCGCGAATCTGCCCGGCTGTTTGTCCACGTTCGACTTGATCTCCATCGTCTCTTCGCCCTTGGCTGAGACAATCGCAACTACGGCCTTCCGATGGTCAATCCACAATCCTGCGGTCGTGTTCATGTCAGTCTCCGTCTATTGACAGTTTCTTCAGGTCGAAACCAGACTTCTGCAGCTCCTTGATAGCCGTTTTGGCCGGCGATCGTCTTTTCATCTGCCGAGCGATTACGGGAATTCCTTGGAGCTGCGGTCGCCGCCGGCGTTCACATTCTCGGCCTCGATACGGGCGGGGTGCTCCGCGCCCGATTCGTCGGCAGGGGCGCGGTCGTGGGCGCCGTGGAAATACTCGGGCGTCGGCTCGGAGGCGGGGTGCGGGTGGCCGACCGTAGGGTGGTCTGGCGTCTCCCGGGCGTAGATGCCGCGAGCGGTGTCCAAGGCGTGACCGGCCGATTCATGAACCAGCAGATCGGCGAGGCTGACAAGGCCCTTGAGATGTCCCTCGCCGTCGAGCACCAGCAAGCGGGATACCCCCGCGCTGACCATCATCTCGCCGGCTCGATCCACCGGGCAGTCGGGCGGGACGAACTGTACCGGAGCCGTCATCACGTCACCCACCTTGGTCTTTGCGGCTAGTCGATCCTTTCCGACAACCCGCAGGGCGATGTCACGATCGGTGATGACACCGATGGCCTTGCCATCGGCGTTGCACACCGGCAACAACCCGAGGTTGTGGAAGGCCATCAACTTGGCGGTCCGCGCGACAGTCTCGTCTGGGCGGATCCATTGTACGTCCTGACTCATGATTTCTTCACAACGCATGTGTTCCCTCCCTCTCGGTTCTGGGGTTCTGCAAGAATTGGCCCAGTGGCAAGGAGGTCCCGGTTGGACGACCATGAAACGCGTCGGCCACTGAGGGCCATGGATATGAGGCGCATCGGGCGGCAGTCCTGACGCAACCGCATTTCGGTCCCATCGCGGTGAGCGCCGGCTTCAATCAAGATGAGGTACCGCTCTATTCGCTTTGAAGGAGACGAGTTGCCGCCGTCCGAAGGTGAAGAGCTGCGAGCCCCAGCTTCACTCGAAACTCCATGGCACCGATCGTGCAACAGCACAAGGTGAGGCGAGCCTTTGTGGAAGTCGCCCCAAGAGGCGCAGCCCCTGCGCCTCCTAGAAACGAAGCGCACTGCTTGCGCCAATCGAGAACAAAGAAAGCGAGATTTCAATGATGAGCATGTCGTGGTTGTTGTGGATGGCATTCATGTTCCTGTTTCTCGTACCCTCGATTAGCTACGGTTGGGGGTACCGTAAATGGGGGCCGCCATACCCGAGGTATATCCAGCGGCGTCGTGGCGTGAGGGCCGCCACCGCTGGCGATTTTGCCACGTTCAACCATCAGGCTTGGGGATGGGGTGGCGATTTCGTGTGGATGGTGCTTTTCATTGGGATACTCTGGGCTGTGGTTACCCTTTGGTGGCGATGAGGTGAAACGGTATCAGTCATCGGAGTCGGTCGAACGCAAACGAAAGGTGCGCGACTGACCCGGTGTGGACAACAAGGGATTCCGATGAACCGGCATCGTGCTTGCGGCGTGCCGCATTCGACCAGGAGGGCATCATGACGCGAATTCTGTTGGTACTGGCGTTGACGGCTGGAATCTTTGGGGGTGGTTTAGTCGCAGCGGAGACGGCGTCGTCTACGGCAAAGCCGGCAGCGGCTACGCCGGCGCAGCCGGGTCCGTGGCAAAGCGGGATGATGGGCGCCGGGATGATGGGAGGTGGGATGCTGGGCGCCGGGATGTGCCCGATAACGATGGCCGGCCTCGGCACCAAGATGGACGTCAAGAAGATCGACAAGGGTGTCAGCATCACGTTCACGTCCACTGATCCGCTGACCGTCGCGCGGCTTCAGAAGATGGCCGAAGCGATGCGCCTCATGCACGAGGCGATGATGCAGTGACGGAAGCCATGCCGGAAG
>PMLB01000129.1 GCA_003158735.1 Myxococcales bacterium
GAGCCGCCGGTGTCTTGCACGGTCGCGCCGCCCACGCTGGTCGCGCCGCCCGCACCGGACGTGCCAGCCACGCTGGTATTGCCGGCAGGAGACGACTGGCCGGCCACAGGGGTCGTTCCGGGCGATCCCCCTCCGGAGGAACAGGATGCCGCGACGAGTGCGAAGCTCGCGACGCAGAGGATATTCAAAGTCGATCGGTTCATCGGAGGCCTCCTCGGAAACATTGTTCGAGCTTCGCCGGGTCGAAATCCATGCGACGCCGTTTCTCTAGCAGTGGTAGTAGGATGCAATTCGGCTCTCAATTTCAGAAGCGCGAAAAACTATACCGCAAGTCCCGCGTCGATAGGGCGGCTTTTTGTCCACCTTGAAGTCGCCGCCGAGCGCATGAACCCTTGGGCTCTGCCGCGATGGCGCACCGCGCTTCTCTGCCTGATTGGTCAGCGAGGTCTGGCCGACTCTGGTCGCGGGGACGCCGAATCCTCCGCCGACATGTAACCCTCTCTCGCTACCGCGTAGGGGTGCGGCGCGAAGGCAATGCGAGTAGCATGGTGTTTGAGGGTGCCGCTATGTGGCTTTTCCCGCTGGGAGTGTTCGCGTCCGAGTTCAGTTTCGGGTCAGTCTCGTGTTCTACGGGGATAGCGCTGTGCCGAGTCCGCTGACCATTCTGCTCATCGCGATCGCGGGGGTCTTCTGCCACAACGGGTTGAACTACGTGCTCTCGCTGACCGGGAGGCGCAAGGATCCGCTCAAGGCCCTCTTCGGCATTCTATGCTTGCTCGGCGGCGGCTACGCCCTGGCCTGCCTGGCGGGGTATCGCGCAGCCGACGTGCCTGCGTGCCTATACGCAGCGAAGTGGCAGAGTGTTCTCTCCTGCTCGATCCTGATGGTGGTGCCCTGGTTCGTTGGCCTCTACTCTGATTTTCGGCCCAGGCGCTTCCTGGTCGCTCTATCCGCTGCCTTTTTCGTTCTCGGCGCTGCCGACCTTCTTTCGCATCACGGAATCCTTTACTCGGAGATCACCGGGCTGGTCCATCACGAGACCCCTTGGGGGGAACAGCTTGCCTCGCTCGCCGGCAAGGTCTCGCCGGTCGCCTATCCAGCCTACGCGACCGACCTGGTGACCATAGGGTTCTGTGCTCTGTGTGGTCGGCGGCTCCTGCGACGCGGGGAACGGGGCCGTGCCTGGCCGCTTCTCGGATTGGTGGGCTTCGCGGCGGTGACATTTGTCAACGACACCCTGCTCGACGCCGGCCGGATTCGCAGCGTGTATCTGGAGGAGTACGTGATCTTTGCGTTCCTCCTGGTCATCGGTTCCTGGTTGGGTGCTCGTCGGATTCGTGCCGAGAGCAATTACCAGACGCTGTTTCACGCCGTGGGCGACGCCATCACGGTGCACGACGCCCGCACCGGCCAGATTCTCGACGCCAACCAAAGCGCGGCGCGCCTGTATCGCACCACCCGCGCAGACCTGCTGGCCGGGGATCCGGGCCGCGCGGCTTCCGGCGTGGCTCCCTATGAGCCCGCGCTGGCCGTCGATCAGATTCGCTGCGCTGTCAGCGAGGGTCCCGCGACCTTCGAGTGGCTGAGCCGGCACTTCGACGACGGTTCCTCTTTTTGGATCGAGGTGGCCCTGCGCGCCGAAACGATTGACGGGCGCTCCGTCGTGCTGGCCGCCGCGCGCGACATCAGCGCGCGCAAGAAGGCCGAGGACGCCTTGCGGGACAGCGAATCGCGCTACCGCGCGATTGTGGAAGGGTTCGATGGGCTGATCTACATCTGCTCGCCCGACCGCAAGATCGAGTTCATGAACGCCAAGTTGATTGCGCGCACGGGTCGCGATGCCACCGGCGAGTCCTGCTACAAGGTGCTGCACGATCTCGACGAGCCGTGTTCCTGGTGCGCGAATGATCGGGCGCAAAAGGGCGAGACCGTACGCTGGCAGATGCAAAGCCCGAAAGACAACCGCTGGTACGACGTCGTCAATACCCCGATCCGACGCGTCGACGGAACCATCTCCCGGCAGGGGATGCTCAGTGACATCACGGAGCAGAAGAAGGCCGAGGAAGATCGCTACCAGCTCGATGCGCAGATGCAGCAGATCCAGAAGCTGGAAAGCCTGGGTCTGCTGGCCGGTGGGGTGGCACACGATTTCAACAATCTGCTCACCGCGGTGCTGGGCAACACCGAGCTGGCGCTCAGGGATCTGCCCGCGACCGCCCCGGCGCGAGAACCCCTGGGCGAGATCCGCACCATCGCCTGCCGGGCCGCGGATTTGTGCCGACAGTTGCTGGCCTATTCAGGCGGCGGCGGCTTCGTGAGCGAGCCCATCGCGCCCAAGAATATCGTCGAGGAGATATCTCGCATCCTGGAGGTTTCGGTGTCGGCCAAGGTGCGGCTGATCTTCCGCTTCGCCGCCGACGTGCCCCTCGTCGTGGGCGATCCGACCCAGATCCGGCAGGTGGTGATGAACCTCATCACCAATGCCTCCGAGGCCATCGGCGACCGGGAAGGTGTGATTACCCTGAGCCTGAGCAAGCGTCCCATCGAGCGCAGCCACTTGCGCGACTTCGTCGTCTCCACCGACGCGGCCGAGGGAACCTACCTCGAACTGACGGTGAGCGACACCGGCTGCGGCATGGACGAGGCCACGCGCAGCCGCGTGTTCGAACCGTTCTTCTCCACCAAGTTCACCGGGCGCGGGCTGGGCATGGCCGCCGTGCTGGGCATTGTGCGAGGTCACAAGGGGGCCATTCGTGTCGCCAGCCAGGTGGGCAAGGGCACGACCGTGACGGTGCTGCTGCCTGCGGCTGGCCCCGAGGTCAGGCTTCCCGTCGAGCCGGCTCCGACCGCCCCGGGGGCGCGACCCACGAACGCTGCGGTACTGGTGGTGGATGACAACGCGCGCGTGCTGCAGGCGGTCTCGCAACTGGTGGGGGCGTTGGGTTACCCGGTGCTGACCGCGGCCAGCGGCCAGGAGGCGCTGCGCGTGTTTGGCGAACACCACGCGCAGATTGGGTGCGTGTTGCTCGACCTCACCATGCCCGACATGGACGGGCTGGAGACCATGCAGGCCCTTCGCGCCGTCGATCCCAAGGTCAGGATTGTTCTGTCGAGCGGGTACAGCGAGCAGGCCGTGCGACGCCGCATCAGCGGGGACGGGCCCACACATTTTCTGCAGAAGCCATTCGTCGAGGACGATCTGAAGGCCGCCATCGAGTCGGCCCTGCGCGCCAGCGACGGCAAGTCGGCGTGACGGATCCGGAGTTTCACCACAGAGAGCACAGAGGGCACAGAGCCGGAGCGGAAAGGGAAGGGTTGTGTTCTGTCCGGTCCGAACCCCTTCCCTTCCGACCTCTGTGTTCTCTGTGCTCTCTGTGGTGAAGAAATTCCCCTCTGCACAGCGGTGGGCGAGTGGACTTCGGCGGGATTGTCGGCGATCCTCCACGGCGTGACGGCCGCTGCACGCCCTTCGGTTTTGGTCATTGGTCTGGACTGCCTCGCACCTGATCTGGTCTTTGATCGCTACCGCGAGCAATTGCCGACCTTTGCGGCGCTCATGGACCAGGGCACCTGGGGCCCGCTGCGTAGCGCGGATCCGCCCATTACGATTCCGGCCTGGACCTGCATGATGACCGGGGTTCCGGCCTCGCGCCTGGGACTGTATGGGTTTCGCCATCGGCGCCTGGGGAGCTACGCGGACAAATACCTGGCCAATGCCAACCACGTGCGTGCGCCTCGGGTGTGGGACGTGCTTTCGCGCGCCGGCCGCTCGGTGGGCGTGCTGGGCGTTCCCCAGACTTGGCCGCCCGCTCCGGTCAATGGATTCCTGGTCAGCGACGCGCCGGCAGGCGGAAGCAGGGCTTTCACCTTTCCTGCCGAACTGGAAAACGAGATCGAGCGCACGGTTGGCCGCTATCAATTCGACGTGGAAGGATTCCGCATGGCGGATCCAGACCGGGTGCTGGCCGCCATCGCCGCCATCACCCGTCAGCGTTTTGAACTATTTCGCGCGCTCGGCACTTCGCGCGGCGGCGATTTCTTGATGATGGTGGACATGGGGCCCGATCGCCTGCACCACCTTTTTTATCGTCACTGCGATCCGGCCCATCCGCGCCACCGGCCCGCTCATCGCCACAGCGGTGTGGTGCTCGACTACTACCGGCTGCTCGATGCCGAGCTGGCGCTCACGCTGCGACTCGCGCCTGCCGACTGTCACGTGCTGGTGGTTTCCGACCACGGCGCTCAGCCCATGCTGGGCGGATTCTGCCTCAACGATTGGCTGGTCGCGCGCGGCTATTTGCGGCTCAAGTGCCCTGTGCCAGCGGTGCGCGATTTTCACGAGAGCCTGGTCGACTGGTCCCGGACGCGTGCCTGGGCCTGGGGAGGACACTGTGGCCGCATCTTTCTCAACCTGCGCGGGCGCGAGCCCGAGGGCACGGTGGCGCCTGATCAGGCACCCACTCTGTTGCAAGAGATCGCGCACGAGCTGGAGGCAGAGCTGGACGCCAGCGGCCGTCCCATGGGCAACCGCGTGCTGCGCATGGGCGGGTCGGAGCTGCCCGATCCAGCCGGCGACCACCCGGACCTCATCGTCTATTTGGGCGAGATGCGCTGGCGTGCACTGGGGTCCATTGGGCACGCCGACCTCTTTCAACTGGAGAACGACACCGGCGCCGACGACGCCAGCCATCACCCGATGGGGGTATTCATCCATTGCGGGCCCGGTCGGCCGCAGGGACATCGCGCGGACCTGCGCATACTCGACGTCGCGCCGACCATCCTGTCCTGGTTCAACCAGCAGCCCGTCGACGGGTGCGACGGCCGCGTGCTGGACTTGTAGTCAACCAGGATCTCGTGGAGAGCGCGATCCAAAATGTTGATGCTAGTTTCTTCACCACAGAGAGCACAGAGAACACAGAGGTCGGAAGGGAAGAAGGGGTTCGGACCCGGCCGAATCCAACCCTTCCCTTTCCGGTCCGGCTCTGTGACCTCTGTGCTCTCTGTGGTGAAATAGCTAGCTTCGATCCACGGTCCAGGAGATGGTGGTTAGTCGATGTAACCGAGCGCGCGCAGTCGTGCATCGGTCCCGTCTTCGTTGATGCAGAAGGCGCGGGCCTGTTCTTGCTCCAGCGTCTGCCATCCCTGCACGGGCTCGCCCGAGCCGCGTGGCAGGGGCTGCTGTTCACCAGGATCCGTCTGCAAGTCGAAGACGTGCGCTTGGTTAGGCTGCCACAGGTACTTCCAGCGTCGGCTGCGCAGAGCAAAGGCCGTCCATAGCTCGGCCGGCGAGCGCGGCGCAGGCCGGGGCGTGGAGAGAAAATCGTCGGAGCCGCAGGCCAGAATCTCTTCTGTGGCGGGCGGCGTTCCCTGTTTCCAGGCCGAAGCCAGCGACACGCCGTCGCGGTCGGAGGCAAGCACGTCCTGGGCGCCCAGGATTTCGGCCAGGGTGGGTGCCAGGTCAACCGTGCGGGCCAGGCCATCCACGCAACCGCGGTGCAGCCAGGCCGGTCCCCAGGCCAGAAGCGGCACCCGCAACGACTCGTCAAACAGCGCGTTGCCGTGTAGATCGAAAACCGTCTCGGGCGGGCGGCCTTGGCGCTCGCCCCAGGTTTCGCCATGGTCTGCCGTCACCACCATGAGAAAACCGTCGCTGGCGTGGCACGCGATGGCGTCGGCCAGCCGTGGCAGGAAGAGCTCGCTGAAGCGCTCGACCGCGCGCTGATAGAGCCCGCGCAGCTTGGGCAGCACCACATCGGGATTCTTGCGCCCGGCCGCCAGCACCTGCGAACAAATGTCGCCCCAGGCGCCCACGCTGAGCGGCCGGTCGAGGTAGGGAAGGTGCGTGCCCCAGTAGTGCACGACGGTCAGGAGATTGGGCTCGCGCGCGTTGCGCAGGAAGTTGCACACGGCGCCAAAATCCTGCGACGAGCCCATCACGTTGGCCTCGGGCACGGCCGAGAACAGGTAGCGCGGATGAAACACGAAACTGGCTACGCGCGAGCCAGCCTGGGCCGCGGCCGAAAACACCGTCGGGAAGCGCGGCAGGATAGGGTGCTCCCAACGAAACACGCCCAGCCGGTGCGGGTACACACCCGTGACCAGCGCGCCCATCGAGGGCACGGTCCAGGGCGCTGATGTGAAGACGTTGAGAAAGCGGGTGCCCTCGCTGGCCATGCGATCGAGAAACGGCGTCGCACAGGGGCCGCCGGCGTGGCCGAGAACATCGGCGCGCAGGGAGTCCGCCACCACCACCACGATTCTCACGAAGAGCCTGCTTGCTCCGGCGCGGCGATGCGCGCGCAATACGGGTTCTCACCCAGGCCGCGTCCCGCTGCGTGGGCCAGCGTCTTGCAGCCCCCACGGCACAGGCGCACAAAGCCGCAGTCGCGACAGGGGCCGGTGGCAGCCGGGGGCGCTCGGTTGTAGGCGAATCCGTTTTCGTTCTGCCAGATCTCGCGCAAGGATCGCTGCCGCAGATTTCCCTCGTCGAATACCGGCGGCATGGACAGGCACCCGCGAACCGTGCCGTCGCTGGTCAGTCCCATCACGCGCAGGCCGGCCTGACAGCCGCAGAAGGCGCGGTCAGTGGGCCGCACCACCGAGCGCAGCGCTGGCTCGCAAGGCAGCATCCAGCCGATGTTGTCAGCGCCGTAGCGAGGCAGCCGGTCAGGCCGCGAGTCGTCGGTGATGAAATCGACCACGCGACGGACCTGGGACGGATCGATGGCCAGGTCGCGGCCGCAGCGGCCGATGGGCATGGTGAGCTGGAGCTGCCAGGCGCCGAAGCCGCCTTCACGCAGGCCCGATTCTATGACGGGCAGGAGATCGAGGTTGGGTCGGCACACCTGGGTCACCGCACCCACGCGCAGGCCCTCGGCGCGCAGCGCGCGCGCGGCAGCCATGACCCGGCCAAAGGCGCCAGCAACGCCGCGCAGCCGGTCGTGCACCGGCGCATCGCCATCCACGCTCAGGCTCACGGTGCGGATGCCGGACAGGGCAATGCGAGCGGCGGTGGCCGCGTCCAACGACAATCCATTTGAAATCATCTCGACCAGCACGCCGTGGCCGCGCAGGGCCCGGACGATCTCTGGCCAGTCGGGGCGCAAGAGCGGCTCGCCGCCCGACAGGGTCACCTCGCGCACGCCCAGTTCCGCCATGGCCGCACAGGCAGCCAGGGCCTCATCGGTGGAAAGCTCATCGGGCCGCGCCCGGCCCGCCCAAGAACCACAGTGCAAGCAGGCCGCATTGCAGGCCAGGGTCACTTCCCAGACGCAGATCTGCGGCGAGGGTGGGACGGTCACGGCGACGGCCTCATATTCAGGACCCGGTGCAGACAGTACGGGTTTTCGTAGATGGAGCCGGTCACCGAGTAGGCGAGACAGGTGCAGCCGGCGCGACACACGCGGCGATAGGGGCAAGTCGCGCACGCGCCGGTCAGGCTGCTTTCCTGCCAGTCGGTGTTGTAGGCGAAACGCGATTCGTCGGCCCAGATTTCGGCCAGGGGTCGCTGGCGCAGGTTGCCAGCCGTGAATTCCCGCGGCAAGCAGGAGCAACCCTTCACGTCGCCGTTGCTCTCGATGCCCAGGGTGAGTATGCCGGCGTAGCACCCGGTCCACACCCCGTTGCCCCCGCGCAGAACCGGCTCGCAGGCCGTGTAGTAGCCGATGGTGTCGGTGACCCTGATGAGCGGCCGCGGCCCCGATTCGATGAGTTGAGTGAGCAAATGGGCCAGCTCGGGAAGCTGGGTCGGCTGGATCATGTAGGGAGTTTCGATTTCGCGCAGCCGACCCAAGGGCAGCCCGAGCTGTACCTGCCACATGTCGGTGTCCAGCTCGCGCAGCAAAGAATGCAGCGCAGGCAGTTGAGCCAGATTCCAGCGACTGATGTGGGTGATCACCGCCAGAGCTAGCCTGGCTTGCTTCACGTGCCGAGCAGCCGCGACGACCGCATCAAAGGCCGAGTCGCCGCCGTGCCAGACGCGTACGCGGTCGTGCGTGGCGCGCAGTCCGTCGAGCGAAAGCGCGAAGCCGGTGACACCGTGGTCGGCCGCGCGCCTCACCAGATCCGCGTCGACCAGTGAGCCGTTGCTGATCAAGCTCACGCGGATTCCCCGCGCGGCCAGACGCTGGCAGATGTGCGGCCAGTCTTTGCGCAAGAGAGGCTCGCCGCCCGAGACGTTGCACTGCTCGCACCCGAGATCCGCGAGCGCATCGCACACGGACAGGGCCTCGTCCCTGGAAAGCTCGTCGCCACGCCGGGCGCCCGCGGACAGCTCACAGTGCAGGCAGCGATAATTGCAGGCCGTGGTGATTTCCCAGATCACCACGCGCGGAACCCGCTGGATCGCCCGCAGGGCAATGGGCCTCATCGAGCGATCACCAACAGGGCCTTAGACGCGTGGGGAGCCCGCCAGCTCCCCCTGCGGGGACTTCGGGACGGCCCGCCACCCTGCCCACCCCGCGCACTTCGCGCGCGCCCTCGTCGCTGGGGGCGCACCGGGGTTCCCATATCTAGTGCCTCCGGTCAGAATTTNNCCACCGAAACATGACCGCTCTTCTGATCGGAGGCACTAGACGGCCTGTTCAGGCGGGAAGGTGACACCCTTATAGGCCGGCATCGGGCCTCCCCGGTCGATTGGCCCGTCGGGTGGCGTATTTACCGAAGCCTCCAGCCGGTTGGCGATGGCGTCCGGGCTGGCGTCGCGGAACAGGTCCATCAGGGCGTCGCCTGAGTCCGATGATCCGTCGTCGGTCGCGTCCATTGTCGACCCGTCACCGGCGTCATTCAGCCCTGCGTCGGGGGTCGGGCTGGGCGCCGTGTCTAGCGACCCGGTCGGCGCCGAGTCCTTCGATCCGGTCGGCGCCACATCTGGCGACCCGGTTGTTCCGGCGTCGAGTTTCGGGCTGGGCGCGAGGTCGTTCGACCCACTGGGTGCCGTGTCGGGTGTCGCGACGGTCGCCACGTCAGGCGACAATTTTGCATCGGCGTGCGATGTGGTCGCCGCGTCCAACTTGCCGTTGGCGCCGGAGTCGGACGACCCGCAGCCCAGCGAGAAGCCGGCAGCCAGAAGCGCGATGCAAGCGAGCACGCTTGCATTCTTTCCGATGGAGAAGCGGCGCATGGCCCCGGCAGCCGGAGTCTCGACGCTGGCACGCATGGATCGCCGTAGTTCGGCCACCAGCTCTGCCACGCGCGACTGGGACAGGATCTCGGCGTCGGGCGCGGCCAGCATGCCGCGCGCATCGGCCTGGATCGAGTCGAGCAGCGCCGCCAGATCCTCCCACAGGCCGACCTGGTCGCGCCGCTGGTAGAGCAAACTGTAGAGGCGGTCCATCACCTCTTCCACACTGGACCAAGGTGCCACGACCTGGCCCGAGCGGGCGAGAAAGAGCCGAAGTTTCTGCGTCACTGTCAGTTGCATAGCCTTTGTCATCTTGTCCTCCAAGCTATCGCGAACAGAGTCGGATCTGGGTATCCCACTGGCACCTGTTTACGTGGTCCTCTCGGTCGGGAAGGTCACACCTTTGTACAAGACCACCATCTTTGGTCCGTCGGGTTTGGTGTCGGCAACCGAAGCCTCTAGCCTGGCCGCGATGTCCTCGGGCTTGCCATCGCGGAACAGGTCCATCAAGGCGTCGCCCGAACTCGAGTCCGATGCCCCGTCGTCGGTCGCGTCGGTCGCGTCGGTTGCCGACCCGTCGCCGGCGTCGCTCAAAGCCGCATCCGGGGCCGGGGCAGGCACGTCCGGCGGTCCGGCGTCGAGTCTCAGGCTGGGCGCCATGTCCCCTGGCCCGCTTGGTCCCGTGTCGGGCACCTGGCTGGGAGCCAGATCCATCGGCCCGCTTGGCGCCGTGTCGGGCATCTGGATCAGTGGCAAATCATGGTTCCCGCTCGCGTCGGCATGCGCGGTCGGCGCGGCGTCCAGCTTGCCATTGGCGCCAGAATTGGATGACCCGCAGCCCAGCGAGAAGCCGGCAGCCAGAAGCGCGATGCAAGCGAGCACGCTGGCGTTCTTTCCGAGGGAGAAGCGGCGCATGGCCCCGGCCGCCGGCGTTTCCACGCTGGCGCGCATGGATCGCTGCAATTCGGCCACCAGCTCGGCCACGCGCGACTGGGACAGGATTTCGGCGTCGGGCGCAGCCAGCAAGCCGCGCGCATCGGCCTGGATCGAGTCGAGCAAGGCTGCCAGATCCTCCCACAGTCTCGCCTGGTCGCGTCGCTGGTAGAGTAGCCCATAGAGGCGGTCCATCACTTCGTCCACGCTGGACCAAGGCGCCACCGCCTGGCCCGAGCGGGCGAGAAAGAGCCGAAGTTTCTGTGTGACCGTCAGTTGCATCGCCTTTGTCATGACCGCCTCCAGTACGTGAGGGTACCACTGGCAAGAAAATGGGGGTAACGGATTGGATTGTCTGTGTGACGGGCGTCACTCACTCGCAATGAATCGGAACCGCCACCCTCTTGCTGTTGAGGATCGCGTACTCCCCTTCGCCCTTTAGCTCCCAGCCGATGAAGCTGGGCTTGCCTTCGCAGAAAGCGGTCCCCTGGCCTTCATCGCTGTCTTTGGGCGTGTCGAGCCGAATGCGCAGCGAATAGAACCCGTTCTTGGCTGTCAGCGCCTCTTCGGAGGTTCTGCCCTGGTAGAGGTCCACCCGCAGGCGCGAGGTCTCGAAGCCCTTGGCGCATGCGTGCCACGCAGGATCGACCTGGATAGTGAACTTGGCCTTCTTCTCGGAAAACGGTCCGTAGTTCTTGGGCGTCTGGCCTTTCTTCCAATCGAAGACCAGGCTGGTGCGCGTCTTGCTCGGGTCAAAGGGACAGCGACACCCCACGTGCCGCTCCAGCGAGCGTTCCAGGATCACCTGCTTGGTGTGGTATCGCTCGGACATGTCCTTCATCACTCCTTTGAGGCACCAGCACAGCATTCCATAGGCTGCGTCCAGGCCGTTCGCCTCGGCTTCTTCCAATTTGTGCAGGCGCCGGTCCAGGTTGTCGCAATAGTCGCGCGCCTTTTCCGTGATGGGTTCGCGGCCCAGCGCCTTGGCAAAACGGGACGCCACCCGCTTCTGCACGTCCGCGCCGGCGTGTCGTTTGGCCTGGTCAAACACGGCGTCCCACATGCGGCCGTCGTACCAAGTGCGCATGGCCTCGGGCAGCTTGGGCTCGATGCGCAGCAGGAAGTCCGGATCGTTGATGGGCATGAAGTGCTGGTACAGGTGGTTGAGCGCCCCTGGTTTGCTGGACGCGGGCAGAGTGTCGTAGGCTAAGAGCAGCCGCTTGAGGCGCACATCGTCGCCGCCGTGATCGTGGGCCAGCAGGAGATCCCTCAGACAGCCCACGCAAGGAGTGAGCTGGTGGGTCTTGACCACGTAGTCCCACTCTGGCGCCGTGACTTTGTCGTCGCCGGCAAAGAAGCTGGCCATGCGACCATCCTGTCCGAGAAAGTTGCCGGTTCGGTGCAGCGATTCGACCGGGTACATCTTGCGAAGATAGTCGCCGACGGCGGTGGTGTCGGTCTTCACCTTCTTCAGTTTCCACAGCATCGCGAGGTTGACGTCGTCGGCAGCGCCGAAGCGGGCGCCCGGAGGACAGCGCTGCATGGCCGCCAAAAGTCGCTGCACGCCCGCCGCGCTGTCGATGTCTTTGGCCCAGGCCGCGTCGTGGACCGAGAACACCAGGAAGCGATCGTGCACGTAGTCGCGCACCTTCTGGATGCGACCGATCAGGGTCTTGGTCTCACGCAGATCTTCGCGAAAGCCCGCCGGCAGGCGCGTGTAGTATTCCCAGTCATCGGAATCGAAGCCGATGGGGCCGCGGGTCTCGAAGGTGTCGAGGCCGGCGTGCAGCTTGGCATCGAGAGCCATGATGGCCGGGGTGGGGCGGATGTCGATGCTCCGGCAATCGGCCAAGGCGCGATCGAGCGCGTCGCGCCTGGTCTTGAAAGCCTCGGCACTGTGTCCACGCGCCCGGGCGTACTCCTCGATGTCAGTCTCACAGCGCGCGGGGTCCTCGAATTTCTCGTCGGCGTAGCGCGGGCATTCGGCTTCCTCGTCGGCCTTGGAATAGAAGACCTGCACCCAGGCGCGGCAGCCTGACGGGCCGCAGTCCACGTTCTTGAACTTTATGGTGGGCTCGCTCTTGCGGATGCGGCGGCAACGCTCGGTTACCTGTCGCTCCATGCCGATGCCGGACAGAGTTTCTTTGGTCTTGAGCACGGATTCGACTTCCACGCCGCACACCTTGCAGATTTTGTCGTTGCAGACGCCGAAGGCAGAGGCGAGCGCGGCCGCCTCGCTGGGGCCGGCGCCTTCGCACAGAAAGGTGTGGCCGCTCTTGTCAGCGCTGTCGGGTTGCTTGGCCCAACTGGGCTGGGCGAGCGCGGGCGCTGCCAGAAGCAGAGGAAGAAGAGCGGTGGCAAAAATGATGGTTCGCACGTCGTGAGCATGCCGCGAGGGCATCGCGAAGGGAAGACCGTACAGCAGAAAGCGGCCACTCGGCGCTGGCGGGTGCTATCCCAAATAGGGGTAGTGGCGACTTATGAGCCGCGCGTCCTTCATGGCGGTCCAGAAGGCTGGCGGAATATCTGCACTGGCCAAGTCCCGGTTGCGCTGCACTTGCTCGGGCCGGCTGGTGTTGAGCGCGATGGCGGCGACCCCTGGTGGGGACATGGCAAAACTCACGCAAGCAGCGGCAGGCAAGATGTCGAATTGGCGGCAAAGGGCGTGGAACTTTTCGCGCCAAACAAATAGCGGCCGGTCCGCTGAATCACTCTCGTGCAGCTCGCGGTAGTCGAAGAATTTGCCGCCCGTGAGAAAGCCCGCGTGAAACACCGCCGAATTGATAATGCCGATGCCCCGCTCGCACAGAGAGGCGACCAGGGTCACCACTTCGGGTGGATGGTGGAAGACCGTCAATGAACAGGCCAGCATGACCCAGTCCAGATTCACCAGGTCGACCAATTCGCGCACCACTTTCCAGTCCTTGGCGCCCACGCCGATGGGTCCGACTTGCCCCTTCTGTTTCAGTTCGCGCAGGGCTCGGTAGGCACCCACCACATCTTGCATGGCGCGCTGGCGCTGGGCAGGTGTTGCGGCGGAATTGAGAAACTCGTCGGGATCGTGCACCGAAACCAGACGCGGACGATAGGGCGCGCCCAGCAAGTCGCAGCCTTGCTCCCAGCAGCGAAGAATGCCTTCGTAGCTGATGGCTTGTTCGGCGTCGTGTTTGAGGCCAAACCAAACCCCGGTTTCAAAGGTTGGCTCCGGACCGCGCAAAGGCGTGCGCACCCAGGCCAGCTTGTTGCTAATAATGACCTTCTCGGGCGGAACCCCGAGAGTGCGCAGCCCATTGCCGATCACCTCCAGGGCCAGGCCGGCGCCGTACTTGCCGGCGCAGTCGAGCACCACGGGCTGGTCCGTGTCCTTGACCATCTCACGCAAGATGGCCAGCTTGAGCTCGTCAGAATGGGCCTGATAGAGATTTCCCAGCGCACTTGTGCCGAACACAATCGGAGGGATCTCCAGTCCAGTTCTTCCCAACTTACGCATTGTTGCTGTCATGGCACCAGCCTTGTACGGTCGGCCTCGATTCGGCTCAGTCGACCCATTGTTCACTGTGCGGGACGATACACCAAGTCCGACCAGTTCGTCTGTGATCATACCGTAGGGGCGACCTGCGGTCGCCCATTCACAAACGGGCCAAATGAGTTATACTGCGCCCACAATGTCCAACATCTCTCCCGCAGTGGATTCCTTGGTTCGCGATTTTGCTAGCAACTTGGTGGCAGCCATTGAGGCCGACGTTGCCCGCCGACTCCAAGGCGTGCTTGCGGCTGCTCTGGGCACGCCAGCCGCTTCTGTGGCAGCGCCGCGCCGGTCAGTGGGCCGACCGGCTCGCATCGCCCGGCCGGCGCGTCGCCGGGTCAAGGTGAGTAGAGAGCTAGCCCAGGCGCGCAAGCTCCAGGGCCAGTATCTCGGAGCTTTGCGCGGGTTGAAGCCGGCCGACCATGCCCGCGTGAAGGCACTGGCTCACGAGAAGAGCCTGCCCGCGGCCATCAAGCTGGCGCATTCGATCAAGCGCTGAGGCGCACCGCGATCGTGCAAAGGCCCTGCGCCGGGAGCGCGGGGCTTGGCGTGCGCGGACCTGTTCTGTGAGCGCGGCAGGCCGCGGCGAGCACGATTCGCCGGGGCGACCCACGCCCGTTGGCTGAGCATATGGTTGCCGCGACTGCAGCCGACCTGCTATGACCTCCCCATGTGCCTGGGTATTCCTGGCAAGGTGATTGGCATCGACGGCATGGAAGCCACAGTCGACTTCTTTGGTGTGCGGCGATTGGTGCGTCTTGACGTGGTGGACGAGCCAGTGGCGCTCGGGGACTACGTGCTCAATCATGTGGGCTTTGCTATCCGTCGTATTCCCGAGTCCGAGGTGGCTGAGACGCTCAGGCTCTTCGCGGAACTGGCCGCGGCCGGGGACGATCAGGATCTCTTGGCGGCCGACTTGCGCGCCGAACTGGCGGCCACCCAGGAAGGCAAGAAGTGAGCGCAGGCGCCAGCGATGGGGCCGAGCTCAAGTTTCGCGATCCCGGCCGCGCGCATGAATTGACCACGGCGCTAGCACGCCTGGTGCAGTCGCTCGGCCGCGCGCCGGTCACGCTCATGCATGTGTGCGGCACGCACGAGCAGGCCATCGCGCGTTTCGGCCTGCGCGCCGGCTTGCCACCCGCTTTGCACGTAATCATGGGCCCTGGCTGTCCGGTGTGCGTGACCGATCTTTGTGAAGTCGACGAGGGCGTGGCGCTGGCTTTGCAGGGCGTGCGCATCGCCACTTACGGCGACATGGTGAAGCTGCCGGGCAGCTCGAAATCACTGGCCGATGCCCAGGCCGAGGGCGCCCAGATCGAGGTCGTGTATAGTGCGACCCAAGCGGTGGAGCTAGCCCGCGCCAGCGATCGGCCGCTGGTGTTCTTCGCGTCGGGCTTCGAGACCACAGCCGTGGCCACGGCCGCGATCCTGCTGGCGCAGCCGCCGGCGAACTTCTCTGTGCTGTCCGCGCACAAGTACGTTCCCCCGGCCATGGAAGCCGTGGCGCGCTTGCCCGAGGCGCGGGTCGAGGGCTTCTTGGCCGCAGGCCATGCGGCAGTGATCACCGGCTACGGCCTGTTTGAGGACTTCGCTCGCCGCCATCGCACGCCGGTAGTGGTTGCGGGCTTCGAGCCGCTCGACATCCTGGCTGCGCTGGTCAAGCTGCTGGAAATGATTCGCGACGGTGAGCACAGCGTGGCCAACGCCTACCCGCGCTGCGTGACCCGCGAAGGAAACCGGCGCGCACAGGAGTCGCTGTGGCGCGTGTTCCAAGCCGTCGCTGGTCCCTGGCGCGGCATCGGCGTGATCCCCGACGGCAATTTGCAACTGCGCGAGGAGTGGGCCGCCCTGGATGCCCGGCGCCGTTTTCGCATCGACGTGTCGGGCCTGAAGCAGGCGACACAATCTGAACTGTCACGTCGCTGTCTGTGCGGCAAGATCATGGTGGGGCTGGTCGAGCCCACGGATTGCCCCCTCTTCGGTCGGGAGTGCTTGCCGGATTCCCCGGTGGGCGCGTGCATGGTGTCCAGCGAAGGCACGTGCAAGATCTGGCATCAGTATGGAGGGCGCCCGGATCTGGGCGGCACATCATGAGCAAGCTCGGCGATACGGTTGCGCAGAAGCACGGAGCGGGCGGACCGGCCATGCGCGCGCTCATTGAACGCGTGTTTGTCACGGGCCTGGGCTCGGCTGGCGCGGGCCTTGCCGCCATGGACGACGGTGCGGCGATTGCGGTAGGCGATGGCTTCCTGGTACTGACCACCGACTCCTATGTCATCAAGCCGCTCTTTTTTCCGGGCGGCGACATTGGCAGGCTGGCGATCAGCGGCACCGTCAATGACTTGGCGATGATGGGTGCCACTGAACCTGTGGGTCTCACCTGCGCGGTCATAATCGAGGCTGGCTTCGCCATTGCGGATCTGGAACGCATTCGCGATTCGATGCGCGCCGCCTGCGCTGAGGCGGGTGCCGCCATCGTGACCGGCGACACCAAGGTCATGGGCAAGGGTGAGCTGGACGGCCTGGTCATCAACACCGCGGGCGTGGCCTTTGCCAGCCGGGTGGTGCCCGATTCTGGACTGCGCTGCGGAGATCGCATCATCATCACCGGCAGTGTGGGCGATCACGGCTTCGCGGTCATGGCTGCGCGGCATAAGTTGCAGCTCGAAGGCGCGCTGGCGTCCGACGTGGCGCCACTCAACCGATTGGTGCGGGCGGCGCTGGCGGCAGGTGGCGACAACATAAGCGCCATGAAGGATCCAACCCGCGGTGGTCTGGCGAGTGCCTTGCACGAGATGGCGGGCAAGGGCCAGGTCGGCATCGTGCTCGACGAGCCGTCGCTGCCGGTGCGACGCGAGGTGCGTGCGGCCAGTGAACTGCTGGGCATCGATCCTCTGCAGGTGGCCAATGAAGGCAAGGCGGTGATCGGCGTGCGCGCCGAGGCCGCCGATCGCGTGCTGCAAGCCTTGCAGGCCCATGCCTTGGGCCGCGAGGCTGCCATTATTGGCACCTGCGTGGCCGAGCGGCCTGGCTCGGTGATCCTAGAAACCGGGTTCGGCCGGCGCCTGCTGGCCGAGCCCGAAGGCGAGCTGTTGCCGCGGATTTGCTGACGGCCGGAATTCACCACAGAGAGCACAGAGGTCACAGAGCCGGATCGGAAGGGAAAGGGTTGGGTTCTGTCCGGTCCGAACCCCTTCTTCCTTTCCGACCTCTGTGTTCTCTGTGCTCTCTGTGGTGAAAGAAGCTAGCTCTCTACATTGCGAAGGCGATGCCGGTCACGCTAAGCTTGGCGACGCGGTTGAGCCAGGCCAGCCAGCGGGCGCGGGGATAGTAGTAGCGGGCGATGTCCACCACCGCGATGCCCAAGACCATTGAGCTGAGCAGAAGGCGCGGGGCCCCGCCGTCGCGGTGGATGCCGGTGATGTCGCCATCAACAGGCTCCGCGCCGGTCCAGTTGGCGAGCACATAGCCGATAGACAACAGGGTATTGAAAGCCAACATGCCCTTGCGAAAGGGCGCGCTGTCCATGCGCAGTCCCGGTCGCTGGCTCAGGATGACCTCGTCCTCGTAGTGCTGGCACTGGATTCCCGCTGACACGATGGTGTACAGCCCGGGTCGGCCGGCCCAGTAGTGCTCGTGGTCGCGCTTCTTGCAGGTTTCGCCCGAGCAAGTGATCGACGGGACGATGGCAAAATAGGGAATGAAACCCAGAAAGGTCACGGGCGCGAAGGTGGGCTGGTTGCCCGTGGCCCAGTTGGCGAGCAGGTGGCAGGACTCGTGCGCCGCCAAAGCCGTGGCGGCGCCGCCGGCGAAGATCGCGGCCGAGCGCCAGGTGAACCACGGCGGCGTCGGCTCAGGCGGCGGAGCAGCCGCATTCAGGCCGGGGCTCGTTGGCGCGGGCTGCAGATCCAAGGCGGGCGCTACCGCTGCATCCGCGCCCTCAGGGTGCAGAGAGGTTTCCTGAGCAAGGGCCGGCCCGGTTGCCAGCATGGAAACCACGAGCGCCGCCAGAGCGCTGCAAGGGCGGCGGGCGAAAAGCCCTGCTGGCAAGCCCTCCTTCATTGTGCCCAGGGCGCCTACTGGCGAATCCAGTTCACCACGAAGAGACCATGGCCACCCTGAATGCCAGCTCCTGAGACGGTGCCGCCCACGTCGGTGCTCAGCATGTCGTCGGGCCACGGGCCGTCGATCGGGGCACTGGAGCTCAGAATGCAACTCGCATCGCTGCCCTGATCCAGTTTCCAGGCCACGCCGCTGATATTGTTTTGTGCCATCCACGCGAACCAAAGGTTGGCCTCGTCTTCGCAGACGTAGTCGTGGGCAGGGGTGCTGGTCGCCAGCCCTCCGTCGGAGTAGGTCGCGCCGAACTCGGTCACGAAGAGGGGAAGCCCGGCAGCGATGGCGATGTCGCCCTTGTCGCGGTACTGCTGGGTATGGGTACAGGAGTAAAAGTGCACGGTGTAGAGCAGGTTGGTGCCGGCCACCGGATCCGAAGCGGCGACATCGACATCCTGCGACCAGTGCGGCGTACCCAGCACGATGAGGTTGTCGGGATCCACGGCGCGAATCGCCGTCACCACAGCCGTGTGGTAGGGCTTGATCTGCGCCCAAGTGTAACCGTTGGGCTCGTTGTAGGGCTCCCAGATGACATTGGGAAAGGCGGCGTACTTCGTCGCCATGGCGGTGAAGAACTCGACTGCCTGGTGCTGTTGATCCACGGCTTTTTCGGTGTGCCAGTCGACCAGTACGTACACGCCGAGATCGATCGCGTTTTGGACGATCTGGTCGACCTTGGCCTGCATGCCCGCGGGATTCGAGAGGTAGCCGCCCGACTGATCGGTGCCCATGGCGGCGCGGATCACAGATAGCTTCCAGTGGTCGCGCATGTACATGAGGGCCGGCTTGCTCTCGGCATAGGGGATGGTTTCCCAGTTGAGCCACATGCTGCTGACACCCTTGAGCTGGATCGGCGCTCCCGCTTCATCCTGAAGTTGGGTCCCGACCACCTTCAGCCTGCCGTGGAGGGCCACTGACGAGCTCTCGGGCGCTGCCGGAGGAGCTACCCAGGTGGTTGACTTGGGATCGCTGGCACAGGCGAGGGTGAACCAGGGCGCGGCTAAGAGAACCAGAGCGAGCGAGAAACGCTGAGTGCGCATTTGTGCATCCATTTCAGAGGAAGAGTCGCGAACCGGCGGGCAAGAGCCACCTTTTGTTGTTGGCTCGTCCTTGCGGCACCATATGTTGAAGCTTTGGTTGTAGCTGACTCGGTGGCCTGCAGCACGAACGCTTTTCCGCGGTGTAGAGTGCCTGGCATGTCGCGTCCCACGGCTGTGCATCACATCGCCATCAAGGTCCAGGATCTGGTGCGTGCCGAGCGCTTCTTCGTGCAGACGCTGGGCCTTGGGGTGCTGCGGCGCTGGCCAGCACCGGATGGTCAGGGCGAGCGCTCGCTCTGGCTCGACCTGGGAGCGGGCGCGTTTCTGGCGCTGGAGAAGTCGTCGAGCGAGGGCGAACCGCTCGCCGCGGACGGCCCGGGTTTGCATCTACTCGCCCTGCGCATCGGGCGCGCGGAGCGTCCAGCGTGGATTGATCGGCTGGCCAAGGCCGGCGTGCCGGTCTACGACCAGACAGCCTTCACCATCTACTGCAAGGATCCCGAAGGCAACCGCATCGGATTATCGCACTGGCCCGATCCCGTGCAGCCTGAAGCGGAGTAGACTCCACCCATGCGAGCTGTTTTCGTCATGCTGAAGACCGACCCGGGCCATGTGACCGAGGTGGCCAACTGCATAGCCGAGATCGAAAGTTTCTCGGAGGCCTATAGCATCAGCGGGCAGTACGACCTGCTGGTCAAGCTGTACGTGGACGACGTGGACGGCGTGGGTCGGCTTATCGAACGGGAAATCCACCCCATTCCGCACATCCGCGAAACCTATACCCTGCTGACCTTCGAGGCATTCGGAGCCTCGGCCGGGTAGCACGAGGCTAGTCGCGTGGGGAGTCGGCGAGCTTCGCTCGCCGCGGACCATGCCAGGGTTTGGGAACCCTCTCAGGGTTCCCATGCTAGACGTCATGTCGTGACGTGACCGCCTGGCGGGCGAGCTGGTCGCAGCGCTCGTTGTTGTCCACGCCGGCGTGGCCAGCCACCTTGACCAGCTTCACTTGCGAGAAAGTCGCCAGTTGTTCGCGCAGGCTGGCCACCAGTTCTTGGTTGGCCTTGGCTTTCCAGCCCTTGCCCAGCAGGCCCAGGGCGTAGTTGGAATCGCTGTAGACGCGAATGGGACGGGTACGATCGGGCGCCAACTCGGCTGCCAAGTCGAGCCCGCGCGAAATGGCGGTCAGTTCGGCGATGTTGTTGGTGCCCACGCCCAGGTATTCGCCGCGTTCTGCACGCTCGCGGTCGGCGACAACCACGATGCCGATTCCCATGGGGCCGGGGTTGCCGGAGCAAGCCCCGTCGGTCCACACGTGGATCGTGTCGGGGGCGTGGTCGTCGGTGGTAGACGCGGAGCGGGCCCGAGGCTTTGGCGAAGATGCGGACGTGGCACGCGGCGCACGCGGGGGCCGGGGCTGGGCAGGGGAGGCGGGCGGGCTCCCCTGCTCGGCCGGCGGCACCAGGTTGCCAGGCGAGGGCCGGTAGCTCTTGGGATCTTCCTGGCGGTACTTCATCTCCGCCCGGCCGTCGCTGTCCAGAACCGGCCGCTGGTCGTCGCCCACCCGCACCCAGACGGGCTGGCCCTTGAAGTTCATGCATGACCAAGACATCATGGCCGCCCACTATGGCTGGATTTGCTCGCGACTTTCCACTGCTTCTTACTTGGCCACGGTGGTTTGAGGCAACGGTTCGCTAGAAAAGCGGGTAACCTCCCCGCCGTGACCGAAAGCAACAAGACCACACAGCCCGACCGTGCCGTCGAGGTGGGCCACGGCGTGCTGTTCATCGGATTCGCCAAAGCCTCATTCATGGTGTTCGGGGCCTTGCAGAAGTTTCTGCTCGCCCGCGTGGTGGACCTGGCCGAATACGGCGCTTTCTCGGTGGTGAACAACGCCATCTCCATCGTGAACAACACCATCGTGCAGGGGACCATCCAATCGGTTTCCAAGTTCACCGCCGAGGACGATGCGCGGGCCGGCGCGGTCCAGCGCGCGGGCCTGAAGTTACAGAGCATCCTGGGCGTGGCGGTGGCGGTGGCCTTTTTCCTGGCGGCCCCGCTGGTGGCCGGGTTCGTAAATGCCCCGGAGCACACATCGCTGTTTCGGCTGGCCGCGGCGATCCCACTAGTCTACGCCTTCTATACGGTGTTCGTGGGCACGGCCAACGGCCAGCGCCGCTTTCACGTGCAGGCGAGTTTCGACGTCGGCTTTTCCATCACCAAGACAGTGCTTCTTCTCGCCGGCGCGGCGGTCGGGCACATGGCCGGGCATTCGGTGGCCGGGGCTTTCGCCGGGTTCATCGCTGCGGCGGTCGTCATTATGCTGGTGGCCGCGCGCAAGATGTGGCTGGCCCCAGGGCAAGGTCGCTTCTCGCCCGCGCGCCTGCTGGTGTTCATGGGAGGCGCGGTGACCTACACCGGGCTCATCAATCTGGCGCTGAGCTACGACTCGCTTCTGCTGCGGCGTTTTGCCGGGGCTGCGCTCGCGGGGCAGGGGAGCAAGGCCGACGCGCTGGTAGGAGTGTACGAGGCGGTTCGCAGTCTGGCGCTGCTTCCCTACCAGGCGCTGCTGGTGGTGACCTTCGTGATCTTTCCCCTGGTTTCGCGTTCCACCTTTGCCGAAGACGCCGAGGCGACGCGGGCCTATGTGCGGCAGACCCTGCGCTACGCGCTCATATTCGGCGCAGCCATGGCCGTGGTGCTGGGCGCGCGACCCGCGACGCTATTGAGGATCTTCTATCCGGCTGGCTATGGCACCGGCGCGGCGGCGCTTCCCATCCTGGCCGCTGGTGTGGTCGCGCTGGCATTGCTGTCGATTGCAGGATCGATCGTGACAGCGTCGGGCCGGCCCTATGTCGCGGTGGCCCTGGTGGCCATCACCTTGGTCGCGGGCACTGGCTTGGCTTTCACCCTGGTTCCGCACGCTGCTGCCGGCCCAGCCATGTTGTCAGCCGCAGCCGTGTCGACCGCGGCCGGCATGCTGGTCGGCTTTTTGGCGGCTCTCGGCTATCTGTGGCGTCGCTTTGGCGCCGGGCTGCCGTTGCTTTCGGTGTTGCGTGTGCTGCTCGCGACGGCTCTTGCTGTGGGCGCGGCTCGCCTGGTGCCGGGCGCTGGCATCGTGGCCGGCGCGACAGCCATGGCTCTGGCCGGGCTGGTGTTCGGCGTGGCCTTGCTGGGGACGCGCGAATTCGGCGCCACCGATCGCGAGAAGTTCCTCAAGATCTTGCATCGGAAGTCCGCGCGGTAAGGGAAGTATCGAGGACAGCCCGCGGCCGACGGGGACTCATCAGGCGGATCGTCGTGATGCCGAGCGCCGGACCCCACGCACCGCGCGGTCGGCGATACGAGCTACTTCGCGCGGGCTGACGCCCCTGGCCCGCGCCCGCGTCCGCGCGAGCGCGACGGCAAAGCGTGCCTTGGGCGACAGGGCTTGCTTGATGATGCGGATCTCGTCCTCAAGCGCTTGCACTCGGTCAAGAACTTCACTATGGCGTGGCATCGCTGACCTAGAAACGGGCTACCACAGACGCAGGATACGTGCTCCTGTCGGGCTACCCGGTCGAGGTTTTGCCTCGGGTCGGATGGCTTGCTACGATTGATTTTTCCCGAGGAAGGCTGTCTTCCTCCCAGAAGGTGTCATGGCGAATGATCGGAGCTTGCAGCGGGAAGCAGCCAGTCGCTGGCAAGTCGGCACTGAAGCGCCCATTTGTCGCGCCTCACGTTGGCGAAGACCATCATGGCTCGGGCATGTTGCGGCGGTGACTTTTCTGGCGACTGTCGCTTGCCGTGAGGAGGCGCCAGTGCCGTTTGTGGGCGACGTGAGCCGGTCACAGTATTTCGAGTACCACGACCAGGTGAACGAGTCGCTGTGCCCAGGCCTCCTTCCGTTGCTCGACAAGCACGCTGAAATGATTGGCGGGATGGTCGGACTGTCCTCGAACCCGGATGCGCCGCCCTTCCGATACTACCGGTATGAGAGTCTTGAGGGATATGTCGAGGCTTTCCCTGGCTCGGGCGGTGTATGCATCGGTGATTCAGTGTACTCGTTCAACTATTTTGAACCGCACGAGCTAGTTCATGCCTATGTCTACCGGGCCTGGGGTGATTGGCCTTCTAATGGTCTCCTAAGAGAAGGGATTGCGGTCGCCCTGTCGTGCGACCCAATGGACAGTCTGGCGCTGGCTTCCTACGATTGGCGAGACCTTCTCCACGTCCATGCGGACTCAGATGCCGGGTACGCCCTAGTCGGCAGATTGGCTTCCTACCTGATCCGGCAGTACGGAATGCAGAACTTCAGCCAGCTGTACCACGCAGTTCCGGACGAGGCTGACGCCGCCGATTTTGAAGCAGAGTTCGCCCGTTTCTACCCCGTGTCCATCGACGAGGCCTGGCAAAGCGCCAACAAGGCAGGCGAGCTAGATTCGGGGCTGAGTGGATGCTTCGGCGACTGGGATTGTTGGACGACAGGTCCTCCACTAGGCCTGAGCGAGGAGGTGACCCAAGACTGCGCGAACGGGATTCATCGTACGATAACGGTTGCCGACGGCCAAAACGGGGTGGTCCTCTTGAAGAGCGGAAGCGATCTTGCGGTGTGGAAGACCTGTTGGGAGGATGCCGGGCCGTACCTCTTGATTCACGACGATCCGGCTCCCACCAACCTGAGCGCAGTTCACTGGATCCTCATGGATCCGGGCACGTATACGCTCACGTTGTGGGGGCCTGCGGACCTGCAAGTCAAGTTCTACGTGCCCGCTCCGTTTCTGGGACCGGCGTGCGAGACAGCGGGCGAGGTTCAACTCGACGGGCAGCTTACGACCCAAATCGACCTCCCCGCAGTTGACGGGATCAGCGGCTGGATCCGCCTGACTGGGGCCGTTGGCAAGTCCTACAATCTTACACCGATTGCGCTGGGATTCGCCGATGACCCGTCTCTTCCAGCGTCAGTTCGCAATACTTTGACTTATTGTGATAGCTGTGATCCGTCGGCAACCTGCGTGCCCATCCACTCGGGAGCCACGCAAACGCTCTCTATCACCCAAGGGAGCGTGCTACACCTCCAGAATATCAACGCTAGCGCAGATGGTTTCCTTATGAAGTCGGGCGCGGGTCTATGGTTCCAGCCGGTGCAGGGCGGAGCCGATCAGTGATCCTGCGCCTTGGCGTCTGCCTTGTCTTGTTGTGCGTCCTTCATTGTGGTGTGGCGTTTTGCGAAGAGCGTTGGGTGGATGACGAAAGCGTGTTGCTTGCTCGTCACATACGTTTGCAAGCCGGACTGGGAATGGGCCTGCTCTCGGTCGAACTTCTCAACGGCCGGACGTACTACTCAGGCGGCGGCGGCTTGAACCTTGAGGGTGCGGTCGGTGTCGGGGCTGGCATTGAGGTCGGGGCGCGCTCGGGTCACCGGGTTGTGGCCGCCGGCAGTGGAATGCGCGGGGACGAAATTGCGCGTCTGGATGATACCGAAACCTATGGGACCGGCCTGGACAACTTCCCGAATCCCGAGCTACGGGTGCGCTGGCGCGCCTATCATTGGCGTTGGGGAGAGGCCGGCCTGGAGGACCGTTTTGTGCCTCCGCTCGAAGCCGAGCGAGAGCTAGCGGAGGTGATAGGTGCGTGGACGTCGCTGCACATGTGGCGGCGGGCGCGCCTGGATGTCGGGTTCAATGGCGTCTTCACCTGGCACTGGTTCGCGGGCGGCACCGTCCTTGAGCCGGGTTTCGGGGTGCCCGTACGTTTGTGGGGGAATCTCACCCAGGCGCTGTACGTTGGGCTGATTACGGCACCCCACTACTCCGGAAGCACGTCATTTACCTCGGAGCACTCGGAGCTCTTGATGGGCGTGGGCGTGGGGTATCGCATCCGTCGCTGCGACGTCATGGAGGTGACGTCGTCACGCAATGCCCTGGAAGGACTTCTGACCAGGATTGGCGTCGGAATCGGCGTGGCGTGTAGAATCTAGGCCGAGATTCGGGGTGCGGATCGATCGGCGGGGGCTTGCATTTTCAAAGCATAGGTTTCAAAATGCACGGTATGAAACGGTCCTGCGAGGCGTTGCTGCATAGCTATCTGGGGACTTTCCCCTGCGTCGCCGTTGTTGGCATCCGACAGTGCGGCAAGACGACGCTGCTGCGGACCCTGCCCCAGAGTTGGAAACAACTCGACATGGAACGACGGGCTGATCACGATATCGTTTCTCGCGATCCTGACGCGTTCTTTCGCCTCAATCCCAGGCGCGTGGCTCTGGATGAGGGTCAACTCGTGCGCGAGGTGTTTCCCGCTCTGCGTGTGGCCATCGATGAGCGGCGTTCTGAAAAGGGTCGTTTCGTCATCACCGGATCCAGTTCGCCCGATCTGTTGCGCTCAGTTTCTGAGACCCTGGCAGGCCGGGTGGGGATTATCGAGCTGGCGCCGTTGTCCTGGGAGGAGGTCACGCAGACATCGGGCCGAGACTCGCTGTTGCGCCGGTTGCTCAACCGCAAGGCCAAGGCGGCCGAGTTGATCGAGGGCTTGAAGCCGCGCGGGACCGTGGGGCGGGCACACGAGTTTTGGTTTCGGGGTGGTTTCCCCGAACCGTGGCTCGCGAGCGGCGACGAATTCCGCAAGCGGTGGGTGGATCAGTACCTGCAAGCCTATCTCTACCGGGATGTGAAGCGTCTGTTTCCGGGGCTGGATGATGTGCGCTTTCGGCGCTTCGTGGAAATGCTGGGCGGGCTGTCGGGACGCGTGCTCAACTTCGCCGAGGCCGCGCGGGCGCTCGCGGTGTCGCAGCCGACCGCGCGAGACTATTTCGAGATTGCCCACGGCACCTTCATCTGGCGGCGAATTCCCGCGTTTTCACGGGACGTGATGAAGCGGGTGGTGCGGCATCCGCGCGGCTACCTGCGCGACAGTGGGCTACTGCACGCCCTGCTGCGCATCCCGGATCTCGACGCACTGCTAAGCCATCCTCAGATGGGTGCGTCTTGGGAAGGGATGGTGGTGGAGGAAATCATCCGCCAACTCAACGCGCTGGGCGTCGCGCACGAGTACTCCTACTATCGGACCGGCGCCGGCGCGGAAGTCGATCTCGTGCTGGAGGGTGACTTCGGCCGCGTGGCCGTGGAAATCAAACACAGCTCGGTGGTGGACCCACGCGACTTGCGCGGGTTGCGTGATTTCGTTAACGAACACAAAGCGCGCCTTGGCCTGGTCGTTACCAATGACAGCGCGGCCCGGCTGTTCGAGCCCAACCTGGTGGGACTACCGTTCAATTGGTTGTGAGCCAGGTGGATTGGTATCAGTCCTCGTGCTTGTCGCCCATGTCGTGCAGGCGCGCATAGATGCGCGGGCCTAGGCTGGAGACCATCAACTTCTCCACCTCACGCTCGACCAGCTCTCGCTGATCGTCATCCTTGTAGATGAAGCGAATGCCCATGCCGGGCGTGTTCGTATCGCCGTCGACATCGTCGTGGTGGGTTTCGCCCTCGTGCAAGATCCAGCGCACTTCGCCCAGCAGGACCATGGGCTCGTCCATGTGGGGCACCTGCAGCTTGAACAGGAACTGGGTCCCCACGTCGAGCGGCTTCTTGGTCTGGATGAAGGTGCCGCCCTTGGAGATGTTCTTGGTGTAGTCGTAGAAGAACCGGTTGAGACGTTGGTACTCGACCCTGAGCTCGATGGGAGCCCGTTCCTCCTGGCGGCGCTCGTGGGGCTGCGGCATCCTGTGTCTCAATCGTGATCGTTGCATGCCCTGCCGCCTGGATCAATCTCCGTTTCGGCCTGCGGCCCCTGATCTGGGGTGGTGTGCTGGCGCTGGCGGCGTTGGCGCTCGACTTCGTCCCGCTTTTCGACCTGCTGGGGTTCGACTTCTCATTCGCCATCGGTCTGGTTGCAGCCTTTGCCGCCGCCGATGTCGGCCAGGGCGCGGTAACCGCGGCCCGGCGCGCGCACGGCCCGGCATCGCTGCTGTCGCTGGCGTTTTCCGCGACGACAGCGGGCCTGGCACTGCTAGTGGCGCCGCTGCTGCTGTCTCTGGTCAATGCCTTGCGCGTGCGCAACTGCAACCTGCCCGTGGGCCTGGTCTTCTACGCTCTTCTGCCCGTGGCCAGCGTGGTGGTCGCAGCGCCCGCAGGCGTGCTGGTGGGCTTGCTGGTGCGCGGGCCACGCCTCGGGCGCGTGGTCGCTTTCTTGGTGCCGGCGGTGTCACTCGTGTGGGCCTTGCTTCGCCTGTATCTGGACCCGCCGGTGTCTGCGCTGGACCCGTTTGGTGGCTACTTCCCCGGGCCGATCTACGACGAAGGCTTGCGACCATCGGCTCGCCTTGTGTGGTTTCGCCTGGCCAATCTGACCTGGATCGCGACGGCCGTGGCCCTGGTCGGCTGCGCGAGTCGCGGCGGACAGCCCGGCGAGGCAGGCCCGCCGGCGCTTGCCTGGCGTTCTTTCCTGTCGCGACCGTCATTGGCCAGGTGGCTGGGCGCTGCGCTGGTATTGCTAGTCGGCTCGTTGCTGTGGTTCGGGTTTCGCTCTGAGCTTGGCTTCCACCAGACCAAGAGCGATCTGATCCGTGTGCTGTCGCGCCGGACGCAGAGCGAGCACTTCGTGATGTGGAGCGATCCCGTCGGGGACACGCCCGCCGAGGTTGCGCTGGTGCACAGCGATCTGGAGTTTCGCTACCATCAGCTGCGCGCCATTTTCGGCAGCGAGCCGCGCACGCCCATCACCGTGTATCGATTTCCTTCCGCACAAGCCAAGAAGGATCTGGTGGGCGCTGGCAGCACGCTCTTCGCCAAACCCTGGATGCGCGAGATCTACTTGCAGGCCGAGCATTTCCCCGCGTCCCGGCTACGCCACGAATTGGCCCATGTCTTTGCCGGCGCGTTTGGCGATTCACTCTTCGGGGTGTCATTGGCGTGGCGCTGGTGGGGGCCGCTGCCGGTTCCGCACCTGGGCACTGGACTCATCGAGGGTGTGGCTGAGGCGGCGGACTTTGGCGATCCCGACGGGCACGCGACCTTGCACCAGCAGGCGCGGGCCATGATCGCGCTCGGCCAGGCGCCCGCCCTGGCGCGGGTCATGGGCGCTGGGTTCAGCGCCGAGTCTGGGGCGCGCGCCTATGTTCTGGCGGGATCGTTCTGTCGCTTCCTGCTCGATCGCTTTGGTGCCGACAAGCTGCGCGCGGCCTACCGTTCGGCCGGAGACTTCGAGGCGGTTTACGGCTTGCCGCTGGCCGAACTGGACAAGTCGTGGCGGGCTTTCCTGGAAACTCAGCCCTTGGACGCGCGGGATGAGGCGCGGGCCAAGGAGCGTTTCCGCAGGCCTGCCATCTTTCGCAAAGTCTGTGCGCGCGAGCTGGCCGAGCGCGTGTCCGAGGCGCGCGAGCGCATGGGCTCGATGCCAGAAGCGGCGGTGAGTCTGCTGGAGAGCGTGTGCCGGGACGATCCCGACGAGCCAGCCTATCGGCTGGATCGGGCCGGGGCGTTGGCCGCGGCTGGCGCCTCGGACCAGGCCCTCGCGCTGGCCAGGCCCATGCTCGACGATGAGACGCTGACCTGGCCGGTGCGCGCCCAGGCCGCCAACTTGATCGGCGTGGTGGAGTTTCATCGCGGCCACTTCGCCGAGACGGAGGCAGCGGCAGACCGCAGTTTGGCGCTTGCCACCGACGAGAACGAGATGCGCATGGCCTGGGCCAAGCGCCGCGCCTTGGCCGACGATGGCGCCCGCCTGACGCTGGGCCGCGCCTTGTTTGGCGATGGCCCTGGCCGCGCCACTGACCCGGCCTTGGTGGTTTTCCTGGCAGATGAGTTTGCCCGGCTTCATCCCGACGAGGCGCTGGGACCCTATCTCGTGGGACGCCAGCTCGCCGGCCGGGATCCTCACCTGGCCCTGGCTCCTCTGGCTCAGGCCTGCCCGCTCGATGGGGCAGCTCTGGCGGTTCCCCTTGAACCGGCCTTCTTGAAGGAATGCTGGAGGCTCTACGGCGAGTCAGCCTTTTTGGCCGGCGATCTAGCGCTCGCTCGTCGAATCTACGAAGCCCTCCGCGATCAAGCGTCGCTGCAAGCCGATCGCCTGCGCGCCAACGATTTTCTGGAGCGCATCGCCTGGCAAGGTGAGCTAGCTGTTTCACCACAGAGAGCACAGAGAACACAGAGCCGGATCGGAGAATAGGAAGGGGTTGGTCGGGTTGGTCGTGAAATCCGAACCCTTCTTTCCTTTCCGCCCTCTGTGTTCTCTGTGCTCTCTGTGGTGCGATAGCTAACTTCCCCTCCGGTTCGCCTGCTTGCGGCGGCAAGACCAAGCTGTACGATGTGCTTCATGCGCAGCCGCGCTTCTCATAGTGTCAAGCTCAAGCCGGCGGATCCCTTTGACCTGATCCGCTGGCTGGCGCGCAGCCAAAGTGATCCGCGCAAGGCGGTGGCTGAGCTGGTGCAGAACTCCATCGACGCCCACGCGCGCACGGTGCGCATCGAGCGCCGGCGCGTGCGCCACACGCCCGCGCTCATCATCCGCGACGACGGCGAGGGCGTGCTGCCCGAGTTGGGGCGCGAGGAGGCCCTGAGCGCGCTGGTGACCGAGATCGGGCACTCGCGCAAGCGCGGGCTGTCGCCGCGTGAGCGCCACGATCAAGTGGTGGCGGGCAAGTACGGCATCGGCCTGCTGGGTTTTTGGTCGGTGGGCCGGCGCATGGACATCCGCACGCGCGTGCGTGGCTCCGAGGTGTGGTTGCTGCACCTGGTGGAGGATCAGGAAAGGGCCGAGATCCTGCGTGACCGCATGCCGCTCGAAAGTGATGAGACCTTCACCGAGATTGTCGTTTCGGAACTGCACGACTCCGCTTTGCGCATGCTGGGCGCGCGCCGGCTGACGGAATACCTGGCTGCCGAGCTGCGCGGCGCGATCCTGGCCAGCGGCGTGTCCGTCGACATCTTCGACGGCATGGCGCGCGGGCCGGTGCCGCGGCGCTTTTCCGTGGTCCCCCGGCGTTTCACCGGCGAGCCCCTGGCCCTGCCGACGGAGATCCCGGTCGACGGGCATTTTCCGATTCGGCTCGAGCTGTACTTGACCCGCGGCCTCGAACGTCCCGCGCTGGAAGTGAGTTGTGCCGGGACTCTGGTGGCTGACGATGTCGGCGAGCTACGCAACTTGGGCCTGGATCGCCCGCCCTGGATGGGTCGCGACCTGGCCGGCTTGATCGATTTCCCCGGTTTCACCGTGCCGCCGGGCACGCGCAGGGGCGTGGCGCCCGACGCCGCGGCCGAGGCCTTCGTGCGCGCGCTGGACGGGGTCGTGCCCCTGGTCGAGGCCGAGCTCAAGCGCCTGGAGCGCGAGCGGGGAGCCGCGGCCAGCCGGCAGGTGGTGCAGGACCTGCGGCGCGCACTCAAGGGACTGCGCAACCGACTGCCACAGTACGAGCTGCCGGCGGTGGCAAGCGAAGACGCCGAGATGCGCGACGCTGCCGGGGCCGGGATCGCGCCCAGCGGCGCTGAGGTGG
Source organism: Myxococcales bacterium (assembly GCA_003158735.1). Taxonomy (GTDB): domain Bacteria; phylum Myxococcota_A; class Polyangia; order Fen-1088; family Fen-1088; genus Fen-1137. Next base: position 30,201 of record PMLB01000129.1, read on the forward strand.
CCGCTGGCGATGGCGCGGGCGAAGAGCAGGACGAATCTTCGCCCGGCCGGGATCGCACCTTGGATCTCTTTCCACCTGGGCCGCTCTTCGCCATCAAGATCTCACCGCCAGAGATCACGCTGGCGCCCGGCCGCGAGCGCCGCGTGCTGGCTGTGGGTGTGGACGAATCAGGCCGGCGTGTGCTGGGCGAGGTGGACATGGTCTGGAGCACGACCGCACCGGTTCTGTCCATCGTGGGCCAGGGGAGGCGACCGGCCCTGCTGGCCTCGGCCGAGGCGCGTCCCGGCAGTCGTTTCTCGCTGGTCGCCGAGTGCCGGCAGGGCGAGCACCGGGCACGGGGCGAAGCCGCTGTCATCATCATCGAGGCCGAGGAACCCAGCGCCGGTCTCGGCTTCGGTATTCCCGAGCCCGAGCTGGTGGACGACGCAGGCGCGACCTGGCGCAGCCGCTTCGACGGCCAGCGCTGGCAGGTCAACGCCAGCCACGACGACTATGTGGCGCTGCACGGGGACGCCAAGGCGCGTCTGCGCTACCTCTTGGCTTTGCTGGCCAAGGAGATCGCCCTACGCACCCATGGCGTGCCAGGCAGCGAGGCGGCCTTGGAGAGTCTGGTCGAGATCCTGGCCCACGCCGAGCGGAACCTGCGCGGCGGATGAGTCCCTGCGTGGGCGGCGTTTTCAGTAGCAGTAACCGACTTCACTGAGGAAACCGGCGTAGTACGACGGGGAGAATGCGTAGCACGTCGTTCCCAGCGGGCAATTATTGCCATCTACGAAACAGTACTTCACGCAGGTATTGCCCGAATAATCGCAGAAGTACCCGGGCGCGCACTCGCTGTCGAAGCCAGAAGGACACGATGAATCCGCGACGCCGGTTCCTGCCTGTTTCTGGCAATAGCTGTCTCCATTTTGGTCCGCGGAACAGCCGAATCCCGCGGGACAGGACTGAAGAGGGCTCTTCGGATTCTGGGGCGAAACCGGATCACATATCTCGGCACAAACGGACACTCCCGTCATGTAGTCCCCGTTCGGCCAATAGATTTGCAGGCAACCCTGGGTCATATCGACCTCTGGACAGTCCGAATCGAACTTACAGTACTTGGAGCAGATGCCGGCGAAACATCCGAAGCCGCTGGCGCAGACCTTTGCGCTGCTGCAGTCTGCGCCGTTGCCCGGACCGATGTCGGCGGTGCAGGCCAGACCTATGGACTCGCTGGCGGCGTGGCAGACCTGTCCGGCCGGACATCCGCAGGCTGGCAGGACGTTGCAGGTGCCACCGGCTTCGGGATAGTCAGCCAATGGGCAAGCGGACGTCGAGCCCGAACTTCCGGCGCCACCGAGGGAGCCTCCTGCCCCGGCTATTCCGCCTATCCCGCCTGGACCGCCTGTTGCGCCTGCCACGCCTGTTGCGCCGCTGGCGCCGCCGCCGGAGCCGCCGACGCCTGAGACGGCAATGCAGAGGAAAGCGGCGTTACAAAGGTAGCCGCTCGGGCATTCGCCTTTGTCGGAGCACTGGGTCTTGCCGCTTTGGAAGCTCGCATCGCAACCGACGAAGAACACCAAAAATATGAGGCTGCCTCGCTTCATGTCGTCATTCCTAGGTTAGAAGGTCGCGCTGTTAGAAGGTCGCGCTGAATGCGGCGCCTGTGAAACCGGGCCCGACAGCGGGCGCAAGAACCACGGGCCTGCGCTCGTCATTGCCCGTGGCCCAGATGATCGCCGCGGTCGCGAGGGCCGCGCCGCCCAGGCTGTAGCCGACCACCTGCCAGATCGCGTAGGCCTTGGCGTCGTCGTACTTGCCTGGTTGATACTTCTTTTCGACGTCGGAGAAATTCGAGGTGGCGAGATAGGTGAGAATACCGCCTGTGACCAGCGCCGCCACGCCCACCCCGCCCAGCACCCAGACTGCAATCTTGCGACCATCTTGCGACCCCGAATCTACCGGTAGGGGCACTTGCGCCCTGGCATAGGGCGAGCCCATGTCAGGCGCCGGCGCGGTCATCGGTGCGGGGTAGGGTGCTTGCGTCGGTGCGGCTGGCGCGCCGTAGGCGGGCGGCAGTGCTGGCGTCGCGGCCGGGGCCGCTGGCGGCAAAGGCGCGGCAACGGGAGCTGTCGCGGACGCTGCCGTGGTGGCCGGGGCTGTTCCGGCTGCTTGTGTCGCGCCTGAACCCCGCTGGCGCAGCAGGGTCATCTCTGAAATCCAGCCCTCCACCTCGGCCCGATCGTCAGGCGCGACGTCCTTCTTCTTGTGCAGGTACTCGCGCAGATTGGACACGGCCGGCTCGGGGCGGCGCAGATAGTAGTAGCAGGCGCCCAGGTTGCGCACGAAGACCGGCATGCTCGCGTTGTCGATGCTCAACTGCAGGAAGATCTTCGCAGCCTCTTCGTAGTTGCCCGTCTTGTAGAGCTGGGTAGCCTTCTTCGCGTCGGCCGTGCTCTGCTTGTCCAGACCCGCAGCGGCGGCCTCGGGCGCGCGAAGCGCAACGCTCATCGCGAGCACGGCGAGAATACCCAGAGAAGCCGTATTCAGTTTCGGTACCATGCGTCTTCCCCTCATCGCCGCCGATGTTACGCCGCCCGTGGAAATCCGCACGAGTTTTCGTGACCAGGGCCGGCGGCGGAAGAGGCGCGTGCTACGATTCCTGTGCCGGTCTGCGATTGCGCAATGGTAGGAACGCACGACGATGCCTGGTTTGAGATTCATCCGAAACTCGGAACAAATGCCGGTAGCCGCGGGCCCGCGCTCGCGCGTGGCTGCCTACGACCTGGGGTCGAACTCGTTCCACCTGCTGGTGGCCGAGGCGGATGGTCAGGGAGGCTTGCGATTGCTCGAACAGGCGCAGGAGATGGTGCGGCTGGGCGCGGAATCATTGCGCGATGGCAACATTCCCGAAGACGGTTTCGCGCGCGGCCTGGAGGCTCTGCGCAAGCTGCGCGCCTTGGCCGATCGGCATCGGCCCGAGACCACGGTGGCGGTCGCCACCAGCGCCATTCGCGAGGCGCGCAACGGGGCCGAGTTCGTGAAGGCCGTGGAGCGTGAGGTGGGACTCACCGTCGAGGTGCTCGATCCATTCAAAGAGGCCACGCTCATCTACTGGGGCGCGCGGCAGGCTCTGGATCTGGACAAGCACAAGGTCGCGCTTTTCGACGTGGGCGGCGGCTCGATCAAGGGGTTGGTGGGCGACGCCAAAGAGTGCCTCTTCGCCACCTCCTTGCCGATGGGCGTGTTGCGCTTGCGTGACGAGTGCGCCTTCACCGGCAAGATGTCCCGCGCCGACCTGCTCACCGCCGAGACGCGCGTGCGGGTGTTGGTGCAGCCGGCGATTCGGCAGATGCAGAAAGTCGGCTTTGACTTCGTGACATTCACCTCGGGCACCGCACTGGCGCTGGCCCGGCTGGCCAAGGGCAGCGCAGGCAAGGTCGCGCCGGTCGCGGGCAAGGCCGGCGAGGGGCTGGGTCGTCACCTCGCGCTTTCGCTCGACGATCTGAAGGCGCTGGAGCAGCGCCTGGCCGACGCCAGCGAGGAGGAGCGCGCAGCTATCCCGGGGCTGAGCGTCTTGCGTGCGGATACCCTCTTGCCTGGCACGGTCGTGCTGCGAACCTTGCTGGAGCTGACCGGCTATCCCGGCGCCTTGGTGTGCGAGAGCGCGCTCAAAGAGGGTCTGGTGGTGAACTACTTCGCCCACCGGGATGCGGGATTGGCGGCAGATTTGCCCGAAGAGATCTAGCGAAGCCCTGCCTCAACCCACGGAGGTGACGACGGCCGACGATAGAGTGCAGAACCCTGGAAGGGTTCCG
>PMLB01000371.1 GCA_003158735.1 Myxococcales bacterium
GCCACCAACCGCGATCTGGCCCACGGGGTGGCAGGCGGAACGTTTCGGCAGGACCTGTACTACCGGCTCAAGGTGGTCGAGCTGCATGTGCCGCCGCTGCGCGAGCGCCGGGACGACGTCCTGCCGCTGGCCCGGGTGCTGCTAGGGGAATCGGCACTACGGATGAGACGCAAAATCTCCAGCCTGGCCCCCGCCGCCGCCGATCAGCTCTTGCGCTACGAGTGGCCGGGCAACGTGCGCGAACTCGAGAACGCCATGGAACGCGCCGTCGCGCTCGCCCGCGGGAGTCGCGTGGAACTCGAAGACTTGCCCGAGGAGATCCGCCGGGCGTTTGCCAAACCGGTGGCCAGCAAGGGGACGGTGCGGCCACTCGATGAAGTTGAGAAAGACTACATCCTTGCGGCTCTGAAATTGAACGATGGGAATCAGACCCACACCGCCGAACAGCTCCAGATCGGCTCGGCAACGCTCTACCGCAAGCTTAGACGCTACCGCTTGATTGGTGAAAAGCCAGCGGTCGGCCACGGCGTCCAGCCCGAAGAGGACTCCGCGCCAGCTTCGTAGATCAGGGTTGGCGCAGTTTCGGTTTGGGAAACCAGCGGCGAAAATCGGTGGGGTTGCGGGTAGAGATTCTATTCCGGCCCCTTGCCCGCGTCTTCGGTCTTGGTCACGTCCCCGGACAGCACTTCCTTGGCGGCCTTGGAATTCGGGTACTTCTTCACCAGCCGATCGAAAACCGCACGAGCCCGGGCTTCCATGCCGTTCGCCTCGAGCAGAACGCCCAGGCCCATGAGCACGACGTCGCCCTTTTCGAAGCCCGCAACCTGCGAAGCCACTGCGTAGTGCTCGGCCGCCTTGAGGAAGCTGGCGTTGATCTCCGGGCCAAACGAACGGGCGCCAGCGCCCACCTGCTGGCCGTCGCCGCTGCCCGCCTGCGCCTGCGAGTCCTTTTCGAGCTCCTGGAGGCGCAGGAAGAAGTGCTTGCCCGCGTACAGGTCAGCCAAGTAGAGCTCGTATTTGGCGATGCGCGGGTCGTCGGCCGGAACCGAGGTCAAGAGTGTCTCGATCTTCTGCGCCTTGGCGTCGTCAGGCTTCTTGGCGCGCGCTCGCCACACGGTCTCGTGCTGGGCGTGCAGCTTGGCCAGGTAGGCGGCCACTGGATTCTCTGGTTCGCGCTTCTCCTCTTTGCTGGCGGGCGTCTTGGGCTCTTCGGCCATCGCCACGGCTGGCTCGGGCGCCGCAGCCGGCTTCGCGGCGGGCGGCGGGGGCGGTGCCTCCGCCGCCGGCGCCGGCACGGGCGCTGCCACCGCGCCCAGCTTTTCCGTCAGGGCCTGCTGCTGCTTTTTCAGGTCTTCCATCTCCTTGATGTGGCCGTCGATCTCCTGCTTGAGCGCCGGTGTGACGTGCTTTTCCTTGCGCAGGTACTCGTGGAAGCTGGCCAGCGCCTTGTCCGGGGCGCCCATGTTCTGGTAGCAGCGCCCGATGTTGTAGATGTACATCGGGTGGATGTACTGGGCGAAGAGCTGGGAGTAGATGTCGATCGCCTCCTGGTATTTCCCCGCCGCAAAGAATGCGCGCGCGGTTTGTTCGCGCGGGTCGTTCTTGGGTGCCTTGGCAGCGGCCCCGAGCAGGAGCAGGATGGCGATTCCAGTTGCGATGCGCCTCATCGGCGGTCCTCCATGAACCCGAAGGCCGCGATGGTGGCCCTGGGGTGTGCCCAGGGTACCCGAGATGGCCCCCGGCCGTCCACAGTCCAGGGTTGCCCATACGACACTTGAATCCGGGGGCGGATTGCCGCATCCTCGTGCGCGGTGAGTTCATTGCTTTTTCTTGGCAGGACCGGTTTTTTCCGGACGATGACGGCCCGCGGTCTTCCATGAGCGACGACTCGTCCAGCGAGCAGGACCTCCCCAGCGGCACCCAGGTCGGCGAGTACGTGATCGAGCGCAAGCTCGGTGAAGGCGGCATGGGGTCGGTGTACGCGGGCGCTCAGCCGCTCATTGGCAAGCAGGTGGCCATCAAGGTGGTGGCCGCCATGTGGGCTCGCAACGAGCAGGTGACCAAGCGCTTTCTCGAGGAGGCCCGCGCCGTCAATCAGATCCGGCACCCCCACATCATCGACATCTTCTCGTTCGGCGTTCTGCCGGACGGCCGTCCTTACTTCGTGATGGAGTTTCTCCGGGGCGAGAGCCTGGAGGACGCGCTGGAGAAAGGCCACGTCACCAGCCGTGAGGTCATCCTGCTGATGCGCCAGCTGTGCGACGCGCTCGGGGCTGCGCACGCGGCCGGGTTCGTGCACCGCGATCTCAAGCCCGAGAACCTGTGGATCGCGCGCCTGCCCAACCAGGAGCCTTCGCTCAAGATCCTCGATTTCGGCATCGCCAAGAACCTAAGTGTGCCCAACGCCAAGGTGACCGTGGATGGGCAGATTCTGGGCACGGCGCAGTACATGGCGCCCGAGCAGGCCATGTCCACCACCGTCGACGGGCGCACCGATGTCTACGCGCTGGGCGTGATTCTCTATCGCATTCTGACCGGGTCCTTGCCCTTTGACGGCGAGACCGCCTACGCGGTGGTGACCAAGCACGTGACCGAGGCGCCGGTGCCGCTGTCGCGCCTGCGCCCCATCCAGCCTGCGCTTGAGGCGGTGGTGCTCGACTGCCTGGCCAAGAA
>PMLB01000192.1:0-17785 GCA_003158735.1 Myxococcales bacterium
CGCTCATGGCACAACTCCGATGACGGGTACGACTTCATCTCGCAAGAGGTTCCTGTCACGATCGAGAATAGCTGGGCTTTCAAGTGCGGCTACGGCTCCTCCGGAAATGGCAACGGGTTCAAGATCGGAAGCAGCAAGACGGGCATTCGGCATCTTGTGCAAAACAATGTTGCGTGGAGTAACGCGGCTTCGGGCTTCTATGCCAACCACTCGACGGGTGGCAACACCTGGTACAACAACACGTCGTACAACAATGGGACTCAGTACAACATGCTGGCTAGCAGTTTCGATTCCGCCGGCAACGTAACGGGGACCATTACCCTGTCGGGATCGAAGGCGCACATCATGAGAAACAACATCGGCTTTCCCGACAAGAATTCCAACATGGGAGGGGTCGACACCCAGTTCAACACGTGGGACTTGAACATCACCCCGACGACCGCTGATTTCGCCAGCACCTCGGACACTCCATGCACTGGCTCGCGCGAGGCGGACGGCAGCATGCCGGCTGCATGCACTATGTTGCACCTGGCTGCTGGCAGCAAGATGATCGACAAAGGCACGAACGTGGGGCTGCCCTACGCCGGAACGGCTCCAGACCTCGGTGCCTACGAATACGGCGCTACGACGACGACCGGCGGAACATCCGGGAGCAGCGGCGGCGGCACCGGCGCCGGCGGCAACACGGGCGCCGGTGGCAGCACGGGCAATGGCGGCAGCACGAGCAGCGGTGGCAAGACCGCAAGTGGCGGAACCACGGGAACCGGCGGGAAGACCGCAAGCGGTGGCGCGCCGGGAACTGGCGGCAAGACTAGCAGCGGCGGCGCAACGGGAACCGGCGGTGCTCTGGCAACGGGCGGGGTCACCTTACTCGGCGGAGCACCGGGAAGCGGTGGAGCCTTGGGAACCGGCGGTGTGGCAGAAACAGGTGGAACCAGTGGCGTGGTTGACACCGGGGGCGTGGGCGCACTCGCTGGCATGGGAACTGGCGGCAGTGTCGCGACCGGCGGGGAGATTGCGACCGGCGGAGTGCCGGGAAGCGCCGGTAATACGGGGCCAGGTGAAACCGGGGGTAATCCGGTCACGGGCGGAACTCCGCAACCCGCCAGCACCGGTGGAGCGACGGGAACGGGCGCTCCTGGCGGATCGACCGCAGTTGCCAAGACCGGCACAGGCAGCGGCGGATGCGCCGTCGGCTCGCGTTCCCCACGCGGCGGAATGGCCGCCTTCTTGATGGTGGGAGCGCTCGCCCTGCTGGTGAGGCGGCGACGAAACAGAAGCTAGACCGCGCTTCGCCACGACCACGCTTCCCTCGCGATGGTCCTGGGCCGCTGTGCTTCGCCAACCTGTCATGCGGGAAGGGCTTCCCACTGGGCACCAGGAGGGGGTAGAGTTCCGGCATGGGACAGACAGACGCGGGAGTCAGACAGCATCGACGTGAGGCTGGCGATCAGGCGCGCCAGAGCCTGGCGGATTCGAACCAACAGGCGCTTCCCTACACCGCGGGAATAAACGAGGGGGTTCGGGCCGCGATGCGCAGCGGGGACGTGCTCTTGTTTCGTGGCGGTGGTGTATTGAGCCGGCTCATCCGACTTGCCACCCACAGTCGGTATTCGCACGCGGGGTTGGTGTTTCGCTACCGCGAGCGCGTTTACTGTTTGGAAGCCGTGGGCAAGGGTGTGCGTCTCGCTCCTGTGTCGCGGCTGCTCCATCACTATCCAGACGGGATCTTCTACTGCACCCTGGGCGCAGCTGACCCAGCACGCGAAACCGCGCTTGGATTCGGGTTCCAGCAACTCTCCCTCCCGTACGACGTGCTTGGTTTGGTGCGCTTCGCCCTTGCGTTGATCTTTGCCACGCGGCGTCCGGTCAAGCCAGACCAGCGCTGGTTCTGCTCGGAGCTGGTGGCAGCGGCCTACCGCATCGCTGAGTTTCCCCTGACTGATGAGTTGCCGTGCTACGCCTCGCCCGTCGATTTGATCAATGGCCACAAACTCGAGCTGCGTGGTCGTCTGACCGCTACGGATGTGTGAGGGCGCCCTGGCCGCAGTTCAGGCTCCTCCCCGTCGATCAGGTCACTGTCCGGGGGCCTGGTTGTCTCGTTCGTTGTAGTAGTGCTCGATGCACTCCCAGATAGCCTGTCGCAGGTGGCCTTCACCCAGCGGCGCCATTCGTTCCAGGCACTCGCTTTTGCTCGAAAGCACGCATCGCTTTGCGAATGCGTTCAGATTCCGAGGCATCGGCGGCAACCGATCGCCGGGCGCCCTCACACCTGAAGAACCTGATCCAGGCGCAGAAGCTTGAAGATCGCCGCCGGTTGATTGCACAAGCCTTGTATGGTCACGACGCCGCCGTATTCCTTGGCCTTCTTGTACAGACACACCAGCCCGCCCACGCCGCAGCTGTCGATAAGTCGCAAACCCGACACATCGACGACGACGCGAGGATGCCGTTCAGCGAGCAAGGCCTCGATTGACGGGAGAAGATCTTGAGTGGTGACCGCGTCCAGCTCGCCCTCGATGCGAAGAGTGGCCACGTCATCAGTTCTGCTGGTTGAGAAGTGCATAAGCTCTTTCCCTCTGCCTTGTCGGTGTTTCGTCATCAGATGGAAGCCTGAGGCGCCTGCGAAGCAATGACTGTGCCGGCCGGAGGCTTGCCGATTTCTGGCAGCGTCTTGGTCAGATGGATCGCACATCCCTCCCACTCTTTTGCGATGGCACGGACTTTGTATGGGTTGGGAACGGATCGGGAGGCGGCACCAGGTGCAAGGGGGGCCTGTGGGCGGACTGTGGGGTGGGGCGGGCAGGCCAGGGCAACGGATGGGCGGCGTTGGCGGCGAAATCGGGAGCGTGCCGCGGGCAGAGGGGCCTCAGCATAGTGGCGGAGTACCATTCTAGACGGAATCAGGGACGTCGTGTTCGAGTGGCACCAGCAATACTCCGCCACTGTGCGGGGGCGTGATGCTGCATGGAGCGAAATCAGGACTTTGTCTTGGACGCATTCTCTTGCCAGCAATGCGACCGAACCGGCGCGCTCGACCGCGTCTTGAGCGGAAGCGGGCTTCGACGAGCGCAGGTCCACGATGCTGCTGAGCGCGGTGGCATGACGCTCTTCGCTCGCACGATTTGTGCGCACGATTTGTTCGCACGATTCGTGCGCCGTGGTCCCCAGGCCTCCGGCTATACGCGCCGCTACATTGGCGACTGACGGGTCGCCAACGGGTGAAGGTGGATGTTACCGGCCCTGCCTCTTGCGCGGCCGGGAGATCCTGTACTGGTTCAGGCGCGCCACAAAGGCCGTGCGACCCATGCCCAGCAGCCTGGCAGCCGCGGTCTGGTTGCCGGCGGTCTTCTCCAGCGCGTCGAGGATCCGCCCCTTCTCCTCGGGCTCCAGCGAGTGCTCCGACTGGGTGGACGACAACTCACACAGCGGGGTCTGGCCGTAGGGCACGGCGGGGGCTGGCGCCGAAAAGGTGGCTTCCATCAACTCCCGCGGAAGGTGATCGGGCGTGATGACCAGTCCCGATCGGCACAGAAGCACCGCCCTGTGAATGACGTTGCGCAACTCGCGGATGTTGCCGGGCCAAGCATAGCTGCGTAGCAGTGTGAGGGCGTCGGCTGAGAGCTCAGGAGCGGAACGCCCCAAGTCGCGGGCCATTTCGCCGGCGAAGCGACGCCCAAATGGCTCGATTTCCACGGGGCGGTCACGCAGCGGGGGAATGGCCAGGGTGATGCCGTTGAGCCGGAAATACAGATCATGGCGAAACCCGCCGCTCTCGATGGCCTGTGCAAGGTTGCGGTTGGTTGCCGACACGAATCTGACGTCCACGGTCCGCTTGGTCACGCCGCCAACCCGAATCAGCGTGCGGGTCTCGATCACACGAAGCAGCTTGGCCTGCAGGGGCAGGGGTAGCTCACCAATCTCGTCGAGAAACACGGTGCCGCCCGGTGCGGTCTCGAGGAGTCCCGGCTTGGCCTGGGTGGCCCCGGTGAAGGCGCCCTTCTCGTAGCCGAACAGCTCCGCGTCCACCAGATTTTCCGACAGGGCGGCGCAGTTGAGCGACAGGAAACTGCCCTGGGCGCGCTGCGAGGCGCGATGAACGGTCTCGGCCAGAATCTCCTTGCCTGTGCCGGTCTCCCCCACAAGCAGGACGTTGATGTTGCTCTTGGCGACGTCCTTGGCCAGGGAATGAAGTTCCCGCATCGCCGGGTCCACGAGAACGATGTCCGAGGTCGGCCCTGGCTGGACGGTCCCTGGGCGCACGGCATGGCAGGCCCGCTCGAGCAACTCCGCCGCGCTGCGACCATCAAGCGGGTAGTGGGCCGTGCCGGTGCGAAACACAATTCCGGCCTTCTGCAAGCGGACGCTCAATTCGGCAACCAGCGTGGTGGCAACCTCCGCGGTGGTTCGCGGCAAGAGCAGTTCATACTGCTGCGGTCCGTAGGCGCCGATGATGTCCGATGGCTGCAGGCATAGCGGGAGAAGCCCGGCGCATCGGCTGGTTGACACTTCGCCCTCTACATCCAGCCGGACCAGGGCGAACGGCGAGCGGCCCCGAATCGAACTGACGCATTCCTCGTCCAGGCGAGCTAGGAAGTAGCCATGGGGCAGGACGCGAACCGGTCGCGGCAAGCGGGCCCCCGAGCGCAACATGAGAACGGTCGCTCCGATGCTCACCGCATCCCCTTGGGCAAGCTCCACCCGAACTCGCGGCTGCAGGGCATGATTGCGCAACAAGGTGCCGTTGGCGCTCTCGAGGTCCTCGATTTCGACCATCCCACCCTCCACGTACAGGCGGCAGTGGTCGCGCGATGCCAGGGAATCGTTGATCCTGATGTCAGCCTGAGCGCTGCGGCCGATCTGCAGAACCCCCTTGTGCGGCAGAGCAATCGCCGCAAATCCTTCGGGACCGACGACCATCAGAAAAAGTCCGTTCTGGCCGCTTTCCGCCGAGGGTGAACGGACGGTGGTCAGACTCCCGCCGGAATGGGCAGCACTTTCCTTGTCGCGGTTCTTGGTCATGGCGTCTGGTTGGGCGTCCGAATGGCCAGAACGCCCCTTCGGCTTGTGCCGGCCACTGTACCCACGCTTCGCCCTGGGCATCAACTGCGTTTCCGCTCCATACCGCCTCTTGACAGGGCGCCGAACCGGGCGGATTCTGACTCCGCACAGGAAGGCACATGCGTCGATCCGAGGTTCCTAGCGAAGTCCGCGCGGTCCGGTTTCGCGGGACCGAGCGTTTCCGGCTGATCCGTCTGTTGGGACAGGGAGGTATGGGCGTTGTCTATGAGGCCGAGGATGGAGAGTTGGGCCTTCGGGTTGCACTCAAGCTGCTTCCTGGTCTGCAGCCAGACCTGCTCCGCCGGTTCAAGAAAGAGTTCCGTGCGGCCGCCAACATCCGCCACCCTAACGTGGTTCGATTTGGGGACTTGTTCTCTGACGGCGAGCGCTGGTTCTTCACCATGGAACTGGTCCAGGGCGTTGATCTATTCTCGCACGTACGTGGTCTCGCGGGTGACTCGCATGTGTCGACGCTGGTTCCGCCAGACCCAGACGATGAGACGGTACGAGGCCCTAAGCACGCAGTCCTGCCCAAGCGGCCCGAGCACAAGGGAAACCTGGACCAGCCCCGCGTGCGCGAGAGGTTCTCGCAGCTCGCGCAGGGTCTGGCCGCCATCCACGCCGCAGGACAGATCCACCGAGACATCAAGCCGTCCAACGTGCTGGTCACACGTGCGGGTCGGGTCGTCATTCTCGACTTTGGCCTTGCCACCGACGGGGAAGTCCGGACGACGTTTTTTGGGGCCGGCACCCCTGCGTACATGGCGCCAGAACAATCGTTGTCCGATCCCGTCAGTCCTGCTGCGGATTGGTACAGCTTTGGCGTGATGTTGTACGAGGCCCTGACCGGGGTTCTGCCCTTCGAGGGCCAGGCGTACGAAATCCTGTATCGCAAGCAGCACGAGGATGCGGTGCCGGTTCGTCAGCTGGTTCCGGAGGCGGCACGGGAGTTGGCCGAGCTGTGCGAGATCCTGCTGACCCGAGCACCCGATAGACGACCGGACGCGTGTGCGGTTCTGAACGCCTTGGGCGCGCCGCCAGCACCGGCGTGGGGGCTGAGTCAGGGCCGGGCAGGGGCCACCCGTTTGCTTGGCCGGGCGGGCCCCCTGGCGACCTTGCGCTCGGCCTTCTCGGACGTGGTCGCGGGAACACGAGTCGCGGTTCTGGTTTCGGGTGAGCCTGGCATCGGAAAGACCGAACTCTGCCGCCAGTTTCTCGAAGCGCTCGCGGCAGAACAGGCAGGCACGGTCGTCGCCTCTCGTTGCCACGAGCGTGAGTTCTTGCCCTTCAAAGCCCTTGATGGCGTGATCGACCAACTGGCTCGCCAGGTGGGTCAGCTTGCCCCCGAGGAGCGCGCCCAGCTGGTCCCAGGCATCGCCCCGCTGCTGCGCCACTTGTTCCCAGCCCTGGAACAGATCCCCGAAGCAACCATAGCGGGCGCGGTCGAGATCCCTTCGGATCCGCACGAGCTGCGCAGTCGCGTGCTCGATGGGCTGCGCGAATTGCTGGCTGTCATCACCGGTGCCAGTCCTCTGGTGATCTTTGTCGATGATCTGCAGTGGGCCGATGCCGACAGCCTGGCCATGTTTTCTGCCTTGCTGGCCGACAGCCGGCTGCCCCGCATGTTGTTTCTGGGAACCTATCGCGGGGGCAGCGGGGTTGGCGCCGACTGGCTGGATCCGGCGATTCGCCAGATTCAAGTCGAGCTGCCGCGCCTCGACCGAGAGGCCACGCTGGCCCTGTTGCAATCGGTTTTCGCGGCCGAGCACCAGTCGTCTCTCGATTCACATGGGAACTCTCAAAGGGTTCGCTCTGCCCTTCGGCCCCCCACGCCCACCCCGCTCGCTTCCCCCTTCGGGGACTTCGGGACCTGCACCTTCCCCACCACACCCGCTCGCTACGCTCGCGCCCTCACGCTCGGACTCGCCAAACCCTCCCGCGATGGTGCGCCACGCGCAGCGCTGGCAGAGCCGGCGGGCTACTCACGCGAACTGGAACCGCTGGCCGAGACCACGCAGGGCAACGCCCTGTTCATCAAGGAGTTGGCCCGCTACGTTCTGGCTCACGACCTGAAGACGTCGCGGCTGCAATTGGCAGATCTCCTGCGGGATCGCGTGGAACGAGCGGGAGCAACGGCGCGCATCGTGCTGGATCTGGTCGCCACGGTGGGCGCACCGGTGCCCGAGGTCGTCGTGCAGGTGGCCAGCGACCTCGACCCCGAGATCTTCGGGCGCACCGTCGCCGAACTGTTGCGCGAACGTCTGGTGCATGCCAGTGGGGCTCTGGGGCGGGAACGAATCGAGCTGTGCCACGAGCAACTGCGTGTGTGGTTGTGGGACGGGCTCGACCAGCCCAGGCGGCGCGTCCTGGCCGAGCGTCTGGCCACCGCCTTCGGATCGGATGGCGATCCGGCGCAAGTGGCAGCCTTGTGGTTGGAGGCAGGGTACAACAGCAAGGCGGCCAGTCATCTCGTGGCAACCGGTGAGCGCGCGATGAAGGCCCTCGCCTTCGATCGCGCGGCCGAGCATTTCCAGATGGCGCTGAAAGTGGGCAGCTGGGACGCAAAACAGAAAGGGGCCTTACTGGCCCAGTTGGCGGACGCGCTGGCATACGCCGGCCGCGGTGCTGCGGCTGCGGAACAGTACCTGGCTGCGGCCACCCAGGGAGCAGACGCAGCCCTGTCGTTGGAACTGTACCGCAAGGCCAGCGGCGAGCTGCTCCGCAGCGGTCATTTTGATCGAGGAATGGAGGTGGCGCGCACAGCCCTGGCAGCGGCCGGCATGAACATGCCCACGCACAATTTGCTGTCCCTGGCGTGGGTGCGCACCCGTCTGCGCTGGCGTGGGTTGCGCTGTGAATCGGGAGCGGGAAAGACGCTCAGTGCGAAAGAGGCGGCGCGCATCGACCTTTGCTGGTCGCTCTCCTCGGGGATAGGGCTCATCGATCCCATCAAGGGGGCATATTTTCAGGCACTCAGCCTGCTGTTGGCGTTGCAGGCGCAAGACCTTCCTCGCGTGGGTCGGGGATTCGCTGGTGAAGCCGCGTTCTGCGTGGGTCGTGGCCACGCGGGGGTGGCTCGCGCCAGTAGATTCTTGGCCGAGGCGGAGAGCATTGCGGACAAACTGGGCGATCCCTACGCCCGCGGCGTGACCCTGCTGATGGACGGACTGATCGGCCACCTGATTGGCGAGTTTGGGCGCAGCCGCGAGCGCCTCGAAGCGGCCGAAAAGGTCCTGACCCAGCAGTGTGCCGGCGCGGTCTGGGAACTCGATACGGCCCGCCAGTTTCTCATGGAGGATCTGTACTACCTGGGCGATCTCGTCTCATTCCAGCGACTCATATCGACCGGGCTGCGCCAGGCAACCGACCGTGGGTCGCTGTACGCCGCGACCAATTTCCGCACGGGCCTGGCCAACTTCGTTTGGCTGATGCGGGACGATCCCGCGCGGTCGCGTCGCGAGACCGACGAGGCCATCCAGCGATGGTCGCGGCGAGGCTTCCACGTGCAGCACTGGTACAACCTGATCGCCATGGTTCAGACCGAGCTGTACCTGGGCCAGGGCGCCAAGGCGTATGACCTGATCCGAGATCGTTGGCCCGAATTGCGCCGCTCGGGCGTGTTCCACATCCAGCACACGCGCATCGCGGCCTTGCACCTGCGCGCCCGCGCTGCGCTGGCCGCCGCGCAACAGTCGAGCAACAGGGAGCGGGCGCGATACCTCACGGCTGCCCGTCAGCTCATCGCGACCCTGCGGCGCCAGCCAGATGCGTGGGCTGGTGCCTTGGCGCTTCTGGCCGGCAGCGGCCTGGCCGCGTTGGAAGGTGATGACGAAGCGACCAAGGAAACCCTGGTCGCGGCGGTGAGGGCCTTGCAGCAAAACAACTTGTGGCTGCTGGCCCATGCCGCCCACATCGCAGGTCGGACGTACCTCGCAGATGGTCCCGCTGATCCGACTCTCGATGACGCCAAGACATGGATGGCCGAAAAGGGCATCGTCAACCCAACCGCCATCAGCCGGGTCTTAGCCCCTGGACTGGAGTAGGAGTCATGGAAAACACCACGCCCGCCACGCGGCCCCCTGCGATCGACGGCCGATTCGTGAACCTGGACGGCACCACACCAGACAAGAACGGCTTGGCGGTCGCGCGCTGGCTGGTTTGCAATCGATTGGCGGATGAGCTGCGGCAGGGATCCGCGGCCTTCCTAGATTTGTTTCGGCGCGAAAAATCCTGGCGGCCCCCGTTCCGGCCGGACCAAGCGGCTGCCCTCGACCCCAGCCAGCCCCACCTGACCTGGATAGGACATTCCACATTTCTGCTGCGCATAGGGGGCCACTGGGTACTGACCGACCCGGTCTTCGGCCACCCAGCCGCGACCGTGTGGCGTCACGTCCCGCCGGGGCTTCCGCCCGACCAGCTTCCTCAGATCGATCTGGTGACTCTGTCGCACGATCACTACGACCACCTCGACATTCCCAGCCTGGCTGCGCTGAAGGGCGAGCCACAGATCGTCGCACCTTTGCAGATGGGCCGCTATCTGCAGCGTTCCTTAATCGAGCTTGACTGGTGGCAAAGTATCGAGCGACCCGGGCTTCGCATCACCTTGACTCCCGCCCACCACTGGGGGATGCGCGGACTCACCACCAGGAACCGCACACTGTGGGGCGGTTTCATTCTCGAGGGTGACGGCCTCACCATCTACTTCGCTGGCGACAGTGCCCTGCAGCCACCGGTGTTCAAAGCCATCCACGAGAGATTCCCGCGTATCGACATCGCCATCCTTCCCATCGGCGCCTATGCGCCCCGCTGGTTCATGCAAGCCCAACATATGGATCCCGAAGAGGCCGTCAAAGCGTATCAGATGCTGGGCGCGCGTCGCTTCGTGGCCATGCATTGGGGCACCTTCTTCCTCAGCAGCGAACCGACCCGCGAGCCGCGCGACAGGCTGAAGGCTTGCTGGGCAGAAAACGGTTTCCGGGGAGACGACCTGTGGATTATGGATGTGGGCGAAACGCGGTTGCTGTCAGCAGAGAAAGCGTGAAGAGTGACCTGTAGGGCCCAGGCCGTCGGCACGGCCTGCAAGCCGGCCCCCGTTGTGCGCAGAGTCTGCGCCATTGGACCGTCCGCAACGGATTCTTTCGCCGTTCAAGGAAGGACAATCCAGCGGGCTTGACCACCGCCCGGGCGCGACATCGATATTCGGGACATTGGATGAGGGGGCACGGACTCTAACTCTCGTGGCCCGAAGATTGACGGCGTCGTTGGCGGCCAGAGGAATGCGGACGCAGCGGAAGGAAGAACGGTGATGAGCAAGAGGCGAAATAGGCGGCATCGCAAGTCTGCCCACAGTCAACCGAGCATGGGGCAGGACTTGCCTTTGGAGGCGCGCCAGGATCAGCCTGGCAGTTCGGAGGCATGGTCCCAGGAAATGTCCGACCACGACACCGAAGAGATACAAGAGGTGACCGACGATCAGATAGAGGAGATGGTGGTGGAGTAAACCGAGGGCGCCCCGCCTGCCAGCGCGATCCAGGGAATGTGCTGGGACGGCCGTCGTGACTTTGACCATGACTCGCCTGGAAGGAACTGCCAACGACGGCTATGCGGACAATCTGTCGCTGGCCTTGATAGGCATCTAGCCAGCAAAGTATTGGATCGCGCTCCGCAAGATCCTGGGTAGACTGGTACTGCCGGTCAGAAATTCTGCAAGGCAGGTACGGCCGAGCCCATGCTTCTGTGCAGCCCCATGCAATGACGTCGTTGCCGATTTTAGCGCCAACCTACACACGCGAGTATCGCATTTCTGCGAAGACCGCATTGGAGACGGCTCTGTCGAGTGTGCCGGCCTACCAAACCTGGCGCCGCCATGATCGCCCGTCGGCTGACATCTTCGCGCGCTACCAGGCGATGCCGGTGCTGACCAAGGTCGATCTGCGCGAACACCAACCTGCGGAATTCGTCCCGCAAGGGCGTGATCTCGCCGCGGCTCTCGCCCGGGGTGAAGTCGAACTGGTGAAGACCAGTGGGTCAACCTCCGACGCCGTCACCAATGTCTGGTGTCAGGAGTGGTGGGACGCGTCCGAGGCCTGCTCGTGGAAGTTGCACACGGCCACGGAATCGGCGCGATTGGGCGCTCACCGTGAGGCGATTCTCGCCAGCCCCCGGTGCGTGGGGTTCGCCAGCGACGTCGGATATCTAAGCATGGAGCAGCGCACACTCTGGAACTATCTCTTTCTGAGCGAAAAAGCCGATCCGGCGGAATGGAGCGCGACATTTTGCGATCGGATGATCGAGGAGCTGGGCCGGTTCGAGCCGGTGGTGTTTGAAGCCAACCCTTCCTTTCTCAGTGTGCTCTGCCGCCACGCAATCAAACATCACCGCGCCGTATATCAGCCCGCAGTCGTGACTTTGACTTATGAGAATCCGTCACTCATTCACTTGCGGCATATTCGGAGTGTTTTCTCGTGCCCGGTGATTAGCTCCTACGGCGCCACCGAGAGTGGGTATGTGTTCATGCAGTGTGAGGCGGGCCGACTCCATCAGAACGTGGAGCACTGTCACGTCGATTTTCAGCCGCTGGCTGCCCGCCACGGCGGGCCCGCGGTCGGACGGATCCTGGTCACCACGTTTCACAACCCCTGGCGGGCGTTGCTCCGATTTGACATGGGGGACTTGGTGCGGCTGGCAGCCGCCCCGTGTCCCTGCGGCCGTCGCCAGGGACTCACCCTCGATGCCATCGAGGGAAGACTTGCGAATGCAACGCTTTCGCTTGCCGGCCGGCTCGTCACCCAGCGCGAGGCCGATGCGGCGATCGCCGAGGTCGATGGCATCGATCAGTACGAGCTGGTACAAACCGGTGTCGATACGGTGGCGGTACGCAGCGTGAGCGATACCCGAGATCCGGCAAGGATCGAGCCCGAATTGCGCGCCTCGCTGCAACGATGCTATGGCGCTGCGATGAAGATCACGCTCGAGCGTGTCCGCGCGCTGTCGCCGGTTCTGGGCGTCAAATATCGACTGACCAGAGCCGACTTCGAGATCGACGTCGATGAGTTTCTCGCGGAGAGTCCATGAGCAGACGGAAGCCAGTGTTCCTGATTGCCGGCGATCCCGGCAACAGGCGCAGCAAGTCCGATCCACTGCTGCGAACGGTGTTTGACAATTGCGGAGTCTCTTCTCCTTCAATTGCATACATCGGCGCGGCGAACCACGACGACCGAGGCTTTCTTGGCTGGGTGAGCGATTCGTTCAAGAAGTCCGGCTCCGGGGAAGTGACGCTCGCGCCGACGGTGCGGCGATTCGAGCGCCGCTCCTTCGAGAAGACTTGCCAGGCGGCGGACGGGGTTTTTGTCAGCGGCGGCGACGTCGAGGAGGGAATGAATGTTGTGGCCAGACGCCGGCTCGCTCCTTTCTTCAACGAACTGTATCGGGGTGGCAAGCTGCTTTTCGGAGTGTCGGCCGGCAGCATCATGCTGGCCCGCGCCTGGGTGCGCTGGAAAGACGAAGAGGACTCAGTTGGGTGCCTTCTTCCGTGCCTGGGAATCGCCGACATCTTGTGCGACGTGCACGGCGAAAAGGAGAACTGGGAGGAACTCAAGGCGCTGCTGAGGCTTTCGTCCGCATCGAGCGTCGGCTACGGCATCCGGGCAGGGGCGGCGATTCGGGTCGATCCCGACGGCACCGTCGAGCCGATGGGGAGGATCGATAGGTTTTCACGAGCCAACCTCGACTGATCATATCGCCCGCACAATTTGCACAGCCTCTGCCGCCCAGGTGGAGTACCATGGCGTCTCACTCAAGGAGGGGTTGTCATGGCACTAGTTGAGCGCATCAAGAACATCTGCCTGAAACCGAGCGCCGAGTGGCCGGTCATTGCGGAGGAAAGCACCTCCACCCGAGATCTGGTGATCGGGTACGTCGTGCCGCTCGCGGCAATCGGTCCCGTCGCCACGTTCATCGGCAATTCCGTCATCGGTCGCTCGGTCCCGTTCATCGGCAGCTATCGCGTGCCGATGGTGAGCGGGCTCAGCATGGCGGTTTTCAGCTACGTCATGGCGATGGTCGGCGTCTTCATTATCTCCTTGATCATCAATGCGCTGGCGCCGACCTTCGGCGGTGAGAAGAACAGCGCGCAGTCTCTCAAGCTGGCGGTCTACTCATTCACACCGGGGTGGATCGCCGGGGTGCTGCACATTCTCACGTCTTTGAGCCTGCTGGCGCTCATCGCCGGGCTGTACGGCCTGTACTTGCTCTACCTCGGTCTGCCGCGCTTGATGAAGTGCCCGCCGGAGAAGGCCGTGGGCTACACCGTGGTCGCCGCCCTATGCGCCATCGTGCTGACGGCCCTGCTTTCGGCAGCAGGAGGCATGGTCGGACGCGCAGGAATGATGGGCTCGGGCGGGCTATCAGGCTTGCCCAATCGGGGCCCGTCCGCTTCAGTGCAGTTCGACAAGGACAGCCCACTCGGGAAGCTGCAGGAGATGGGGAAGGCGCTTGCGGAGAACAACAAGAAGATGGAAATAGCGCAGAAAAGTGGAAATCCCGCGGCGCAGGCGGCAGCGGCCATGCAAGGCCTGGGCGCGATCCTAGGCGGCGGCAAGCACGTCGATCCGGTCGGCATCGACCAGCTCAAGCCGTTCATACCGACGACGTTCGCCGGTCTGGCCAAGACCAGCAGCAACGCCGAGAAGACCGGAGTGGCCGGTTTCATGGTCTCGAAGGCCGAGGCCAGCTACAGCGATCGCGCTCAGAAGAACATTACCCTGGAAATCTCAGACGCCGGCGGCGCCACCGGCCTTCTGGGGCTGGCTGGTTGGGCCAGCGTGCAAGGCGAAAGGGAGGACGAGAACGGATTCGAGCGAACCGGGAAACAGGATGGTCGCCTGGTCCACGAGAAGGGCTCGAAGCACGGTGGCAACAACGAGTTCACGGTCGTCCTCGGTGACCGCTTTGTGGTCAGCGCCAAAGGGCGCGGCATCGATCTTGGCGATATCAAGAGCGCCGTGGCGAGCCTCGATCTGGCCAAGCTTGAAGCCATGAAGGGCGAGGGCGTCCAGAAGTAGCGGGCGAGCGTCGGAACGCCCAAGTGAGCACGGCAGCCTTGCCGACTGGCGAGATTCTCCCGTCAGGTCGTGGCCGACTCCACACTGGCAGGTAACGTCCGTCACCCATAGGTGACACGCGCTCTCCAGGGGCGCGCCATTCAATGGCCATCTTTGGGGAACAGGGCTTGCATTGCTTCCCGGCATGACGGGTGGTTTGTGGGATCTGATCTCGACGCAAGGGATGCGCAGTGGCGCTGATTCGGAACAGGTGACGCACAGCGAGTTGCCCCATGGCGCAGTCTCCCCGTGTGCGCCTGATTCAGAAGCGGCCAACAACAACTCCGAGCCCGCGCCGGTGCTCACCCGGGAGGCTGCCAAGCGGTTCGAGTATGTGAACCAGGTTGGCGCCGGCGGCATGGGGGCGGTTCACTGCGTTCGCGACAAGAACCTGCTGCGAGAGGTGGCTATCAAGGTTCTGGCCCCCGCGCTGGCCGACGACCCCAGGTATGTGCGGCGCTTTCTCGCCGAGGCGCAGATCCAGGCACAACTCGATCATCCCAACATCGCGCCCGTGCACGACCTGACCATGGATCACGAAGGAACCAACACCTTCACCATGCGCCTGGTGCACGGCCGGACCTTGGCTGACTGGATCGCGTCGGCGCGTCTTTCGCCGACGCCGTCGGAGACCATGCGCGAGATGCTGGGAGCCTTTCTCAAGGTCTGCGATGCGGTCGCCTTTGCCCACAGCCGGGGCGTGCTCCATCTGGATATCAAGCCCGAGAACATCATCATGGAGGACTTCGGCACTGTGTATCTGATGGACTGGGGGCTGGCGCGACTGAGCGCGCGCGACCGCGAGAGTGGCGACGCGGTTTCTCTCTCGCCCGAGGCCGCGGGCGGCGTGGTGGCTGGGGTGATGGGCTCCCCATCCTATATGTCGCCCGAGCAGGCCGAGGGTGTGCAGGGCCTGGTCAGCGAGCGCACTGACGTTTTCGGTCTGGGGGCGGTGTTGTTCGCGATCCTGGCGGGTCGGCCGCTCTATCTGGCCGACTCGATGGACGAAGTGCTGGAACAGGCGCGCGCGGGGCAGATGCCTTCCCTGCCCGATGCCCCCCGGGGCGTTCCGCTATCCGCACGCATTTGCCAGATCACGCGCAAGGCCTTGGCCTTCGATCCGCGGGATCGCTACCAGAGCGTGCTCGAACTCAAGCGTGAGGTCGAAGGGTTCTTGCAGGGCGGAATCGCCTTCCCCATCGAAACATTTTCAGCTGGCGAGCGCATCGTGAGCCAGGGCGAGATGGGAGACACCGCCTATGTGGTTGTCCGGGGAGACTGCGTCGCGTACACCACAAAGGATGGAGTGCGAAGTGCTGAGCGTCGACTCGGGATCGGCTCGGTTTTTGGTGAAGAAAGTGTTTTCCAGCCAGGCCCGCGGGGCGCAACCGTGGAGGCCGTGACCGATGTCTCGGTTCGTCTGGTGACGCGCAAGATGCTGGACGAGGGAATGGGCCAGGACTCCTGGTTCGGGGCCTTTGTCGTGGCTCTGGCCAAGCGGCTCGCACCGGCGGCCGCCCAGCCGGAGACTGCTTCACTGCCCAGCAGCGACGTTCGTGAAGAACGCGACCCCAGCCTGTTCAGCGATCCCCTTGGTCCTATAGCAACACTTCTCGAATGTCCGCCAACAGCTCGCGCAGGTGGCTGGTGAAGCGGGCCGCCTGCGCGCCGTCGTTGGCGCGGTGATCGTAGGATAGCGAGAAGGGCAGCATCAGGCGGGGAACGATCTGTCCGTCGCGGCATATCGGCCGCAGCGAGGCGCGCGAGAAGCCCAGGATGCCGACCTCGGGCGCGTTGACGATGGGTGAAAACCCGGTGCCGCCAATGCCGCCCAGGCTGGAGATGGTGAAGCTGGCGCCCTGCACATCGGCGGGCGTGAGTTTTTGCTCGCGCGCACGCTGACTGAGCGTGGTCAGCTCGCCGGCCAGTTCCCAGATGCCTTTGCGGTCCACGTCGCGCACCACAGGCACCACCAGCCCTTCGGGCGTGTCCACCGCAATGCCGAGATGGTAGTAGCGCTTGCACACCAGGTTTTCGCCGGTGGCGTCGAGCGAGGCATTGAAGCTGGGATGTTCTTTCAGGGTCGCCGCCGTCGCCTTCATGAAGAAGGCGAGCAGAGTCAGGCGTACACCCCGTTGCTTGGCCTGCTCGGCCTCGGCCTTGCGAAATGCTTCCAGGTCGGTGATGTCGGCTTCGTCGTACTGGGTGACATGCGGAACCAATCGCCACGAACGCTGCACGCTGGCGGCAGTGGCGCGGCGAATGCGACCCAGGGGTCGCAATTCAATGGGACCGAACTTGGAAAAATCCACCGCGGGCAGTTCGGGCAGATTGTTCCCGCCGGCCGCGGGAATGCGGGCCATCGCGGCCTTGATGTAGTTGCGTAGATCTTCCTCGACAATGCGGCCGTTGCGACCGGTGCCGCGAATCTCGGAAAGCGCCACGCCCAATTCGCGCGCCAGACGCCGAACCGCCGGCGCCGCGTGATGCTGGGACTTCTCTTCGTCCACCACCAGCGGGATGCTCGCGGTGGGCGAGGGGCGCGTGCCGTCACGGGCACTGTCGGTCGTCGGCAGGTCCATGATCACCCCCGACGCCACGGGCAGCGGTCCGCGCAGGACCTCTGGCGCCGTCTTGCCCCGTTCCCCTCGCGGCACGGGCGTCTCAGGCTGCCAGGGACCGGACTGGTCGAGCTTGGGCGAAGCAGAGACCGGCCCGGTATGACCAGAGGGAATCAGCGTCGTCTCGTCAGTGACCACCATGGTGGCCAGCCGCGCCCCGGCCGAAACCTTGTCGCCCACCTTGACCAGCACTTGCTCGACCAAACCGGCATGAGGCGAAGGCACGTCCATGGAAGCCTTGTCACTCTCCAGGATCGCGATGGGATCGTCGCGCTTGATGGACGCTCCCGGGGAGACCAGGACCTCGACCACGGGAACGTCGTGGAAATCGCCGATGTCAGGGACCAGCACGTCAACCGTTTTGCTCACGTTGCTTCTCCTTGCCTGATCACACGCGGGTCGGATCGGCCTTTTCGGGATCAATCTCCAGCTTGCGCAGGGCCGCGCTGACCGCTGCTGCGGGAATGGTGCCTTCGTCGGCCAGTGCCTTGAGTGCCGCCAGCGCGATGAAACGGCGATCGACTTCGAAGAAATGGCGAAGCTGGCTGCGCCGATCGCTGCGACCAAACCCGTCGGTGCCCAACACGACGTAGCGTCTGACATGGGTAGACACGAAGGGTCGGATCTGGTCGGCAAACAGGCGTACATAGTCGGTCGCCGCCACCACCGGGCCTTTGCGATTGGCCAGACAAGTCTCGACGAAGCTCAGCCGGCGCGGCTGCTCGGGATGCAGCAGCGACCAGCGTTCGGCCGCCAGTCCCTCGCGCCGCAATTCGGTGAAGCTGGGGACACTCCACATGTCTGCGCCGACGGCGAAATCGCCCTCCAGCAAGTCAGCCGCTGAGATCACTTCGCGCAAGATGGCGCCTGAGCCCAAGAGCTGTACCCGAGGCCGGTCGGCGGCCACACGACTTTCGCGCAGCAAGTACAGTCCCTTGAGGATTCCGGGCGCCGCGCCCGCGGGCATGGCCGGGTGGCTGTAGTTCTCGTTCATCATGGTGA
>PMLB01000192.1:17849-46266 GCA_003158735.1 Myxococcales bacterium
CCGCGCATGCGCATGTCCGCGCCGGCCCAGGCGAAGTCGCCGGTGCGCTGGAACCCGAACATGGAATAGAAGCAATAGAAGGGGATCAGATTGATGCCGTGGTTGGCGTAGGCGGTGCCGGCCGCGATGAACGACGACATGGCCCCGGCCTCGTTGATGCCTTCTTCCAGGATCTGTCCGTCCTTGGCCTCGCGGTACGACATGAGCTGCTCGGCATCGACGGGCTCGTACAGCTGCCCCACCGACGAGTAGATGCCGAGCTGGCGGAACAGACCTTCCATGCCGAAGGTGCGGGCCTCGTCGGGCACGATGGGCACCACGTGGCGGCCGATGACCGGGTCGCGGGTCAAGCCCGCCAGCATGCGCACGAAAGCCATGGTCGTGGAATACTCGCGTTCGCCACTGCCCTTGAGTAGGAAGTCGAAGGCTTCCAGGGACGGCACAGCCAGCGGGGCGGCCGTGGCCCGGCGTGCGGGCAAAAAGCCGCCCAGGGCCTGGCGCCTTTGGCGCAGGTATTGTATCTCGGGACTGTCCTCGGGCGGCCGGTAGAAAGGCGCCTTGCCGATGTCCTCGTCGCTGATGGGAATGTCGAAACGGTCGCGGAAGGCGCGCAAGGCTTCCTCGCCCATCTTTTTCTGCTGGTGGGTGACGTTCTGGCCCTCGCCGGCCTCGCCCATGCCGTAGCCTTTGACCGTTTTGGCCAGCACCACCGTGGGCTGGCCTTGAGTCGACACCGCTGCGGCGTAGGCGGCGAAGACCTTGTGCGGATCATGGCCGCCGCGATTGAGTCGCCAGATGTCCTCGTCAGAGAGGCTGGCCACCATCGCGCGCAGTTCGGGATACTTGCCGAAGAACTTTTCGCGCGTGTAGGCGCCGCGCTTGGCCTTGAAAGCCTGATATTCACCGTCGACACATTCCAGAAAACGCTTGCGCAGAAGACCCTTGCTGTCGAGCTGCAACAAGGGATCCCAGTACGAGCCCCACACCACCTTGAGCACGTTCCAGCCGGCACCGCGAAAGATGGCCTCCAACTCCTGGATGATGTTGCCGTTGCCCCGCACCGGCCCGTCCAGGCGCTGCAGGTTGCAGTTGATCACGAAGATGAGATTGTCGAGCTTCTCGCGCGCGGCCAGCGTGATGCCGCCCAGAGACTCGGCCTCGTCCATTTCGCCGTCGCCCAGGAAGGCCCACACCTTGCGATCTTGCGCATCCTTCAGGCCGCGGTTGTGCAGGTACTTCATCAGGCGCGCCTGGTAGATGGCCATCATGGACGACAGGCCCATGCTCACCGTCGAGAATTGCCAGAAATCGGGCATCAGCCAGGGATGGGGATAGGACGAGAGACCCTGGCCCCCGACCTCCTGGCGGAAGTTGTTGAGTTGGTTCTCGCTCAGGCGGCCTTCGAGAAAAGCGCGCGCGTAGATCCCTGGCGCTGAGTGTCCCTGGATGTAGACCAGGTCGCCGCCGTGCTGCTCAGTGGGGGCGCGGAAGAAATGGTTGAAGCCCACGTCGTACAAGGTGGCGGCAGAGGCGAAGCTGGCGATGTGGCCGCCCAACTCCGCGCTTTGCCGGTTGCTATGCACCACCATGGCCAGGGCATTCCAGCGGATGAGCGAGCGGATGCGGCGCTCGAGGGCCGGGTCGCCGGGCGCAGCGACTTGGCGCGAGGGCGGGATGCTGTTGATGTACGCGGTGGTGGCGTCAAAGGGCAGGTGGGCACCCGCACGACGAGCGCGATCGACCAGTTGCTGAAGCAAGAAATGCGCGCGTTCGACGCCGGCATGGGCCAGCGTGGATTCCAGGGCGTCGATCCATTCTTGCGTTTCCTGCGGATCGACGTCGCGCGGTTCCTGTTTTGCGTTTGTTGGCGCGTCTCGCTCGGCCGGTTCCCCTTGAGTCATCGGTGCCACTCCCCGTTTGCCGGCCGCAGGCCGGATTGGTCTCCTAAGCCTAGCGCGAAAAAGTCAGAGGGAAAGGTGCGCCAGAGTTGCGCTTCAAACCATCAAGGACCCAGGAACGGGCGAGGTTGGGAGGACAGCACGGTCGCTTGCGAAGCATCTTGAACGGCCGAGACTGCGGGTGAGGGCTGTGCTGCGGAAAGCGGCAGGGCGTGAAGCGCGGCGGGTGATATCGGCGTGTTCGCATACCACTGCATCACGTCTGCCAGCAGCTCGGCCGGCGCACGCATGGTAACGGTGTGCCCGGCGGAGGCAGAGTAGGGGAAGCGAATCTCTCGGGTGAGGGGAGCGGCTGTTAAACCGAGTGTGACGACGGTCCGCAAGCGTGAAGACCCAGGAGCAAGACCGAACCCATGACGATCTGACAAATGAAGCGAGTCGAATCGGACACGAACCGGGGAAATCGAAAACCGTGGCGACCGCGTGAGCCTCGCTGCACGAAGCACGCAGGGCGCGAGATTCTTCTCCTGCTCATTGCCATCGCGTTCTTCAATTCCCGACGATGATACAGCATGGTGGCATCAAAGCCCTCTTCGCGACCTACGTGGTACCATGAGGGATGCGCATAACGCGATGCCTGGTTATGTTTGTTCTGTTTGCGTTCGGATGCGGAGGGGCGAACTTTGGCAACAACGGCGCGGGTGGGATGTCCGCCACCGGCGGAAGTTTGGGCCCGGATAGCGGAGGCAGCACCGGCGCAGGCGCAGGCGCCCAGGGTGGTAGCTCCGCGGCAGGTGGAAACGACGCGGGCGGAACGACATCGATGGGTGGAATTTTCGGCAGCGGTGGCGTTTTGGGCGCGACTGGCGGCAACGCGGGCTTGGGCGGAAAAATCGCGACGGGCGGCGCGACCGGCGGGGCAAGAGGCACGGCGTTGGGCGGCACGGGCGGGAACGCGACGAGCGGCACGGGTGGCAGCGCGGGCTTGGGCGGAAGGGCCGCGACGAGTGGCGCGATCGGCGGCACGGGTGGCAAGGCGACTGGCGGCGCGGGCGGGAACGGCGGCACGGGCGGCAAGGCGGCCGGCGGCGCGGGCATGGGCGGAAGTGCCGCGACCGGCACGGCTGGCGGCACTGGCGGCAAGTCGACAGGAGGTGCGGCCGGGAGCATGGCGGGCGGCAGCAGCGGCACATGCAGCGCGATGGACGCCGGAACCGTGACCAGCGCTGGGAATCCGAACGGCTCCTGCAGCACGGGCGTTCCCGCCAGGGGCCAGGCCGTCGACGTTTCCAATCCCGCGACCGTGGTGGGGACCGGCAGCGAGGCGAGCTGCACTTTCAGCCAGCTCCAGGCGGCGGCAACCAAAGGCGGTATCATCACCTTCAACTGCGGGAGCTGCCCGGTCACCATCGCGGTCACCGCTACGCTCAACCTCCCGACGACCAAGAACACTGTCATTGATGGCGGCAACAAGATCACCCTCGACGGCCAAAATGCCGTGCAGATCCTGAGGTTCGACAGTGCGAATTTCCGGGCAAACGACATGGGACTGACTCTGCAACACATGACGCTCATCAATGGCAAGACCACGCCCACCCTGGCTATCCCCAACGCTCCGGCACCCTGTTCGCAAGGATGGAACGACGGCGAAGGTGGTGCGCTCTACATGCGGGACGGCAACCTCACGGTGATCGATTCGATCTTCATGAACAATCAGGGCGCTTCGTTGGGGCCCGACACGGGCGGCGGCGCCATCTATGTTCTGGGCAGCAAGAACGGCGTGCTCATCGTGGGAAGCACTTTCAGCAACAACGCCGCCAGCAATGCCGGCGCGGTGGGATGCCTGTTCGCAGAGCTGGACGTGTACAACAGCCTCATCACCAACAACAAGGCGATCGGCAATGGGGCCAACAACGACGACGCGACCCAGTGTTCCGCGATCAACAACGGCCAGCATGAAATTGGCTCGGGCGGAAACGGCGGCGCGCTCTACAGCGACGGAAACTCAGTTAACATCACCCTTTGCGGGGACGCCATTCTCAACAACAGTGCCGGTCAGGGGGCATTCGGGGGTGGCCTCTTCTTCACCAGCAACGACATGGGCGGAACTCTCTCCATCGCCGACACCACCATGACGGGAAACACGGGCGGACACTGGACGGTGGTTGCCTCGGGCAGCGTCACCAACGTCGGCTCCGCGGTCGGCACCAACGCCAAGAGCATCACGGTGAGCAACTCGACTCTGCAAGACTACCCCTAGAAGTGTTTTGACTGCGCAGCTACTTCGAGAGTGAACGCCCAATGATCAAGCTTGCTCGTCCCTGTCTTGCAGTCGCCCTTGTGTCTCTCGGGCTGCTGTTCTTCTCGGGCTGTCAGCAATTGTGCTGATCTGATAGACCAAGCCGCTGACAGCCCGGTGATCCGAGGCGACCGTTTCTTCGGAAATGCCTCGCAGCTTCTATCGAGCTATCGCGGCAGCGGCGTGCCTGGGCTCCACAACAACTACGTCGGATCCCGTTGCGCCAGGACCAGTCCTGAATAGTGACAGGCGGAACGGGGTCTGCCGTTCCAATCACCTGCGGTCGCGTCGGCGCCAGCGGACAAGCAAAATACCAAGAACCAACAAGAGACTGGCCGGTGCGGATCGATTTGAGGATCCGCTGGACAGCGAGCAGCTGCCAGAGGTGCTTGGCTTGCTGGAGATCGTTCCGGTCGAACCGCCGCTACTCGCACTCTCACTGGTTGTCACGCTTCCCCCGGCCAGCGGTTGTGAAGTGGTGGGGGATCCTCCAGAGGCCGAGCCACCCGTATTGGCGCTGCCTGCTGTTGCCATAGCGCCGCCCGTGCCCAGCAAGCCACCTGTCTGGCTCACGCCGCCCGTGGCCGAGACGCCGCCGGAAGAAATCACGCCACCGGTGGCCGCCGTTCCAGCCGTGGCCATCACGCCGGCCGTGGCCTTCGCTCCACCGGAGGTCGCTGCCCCACCGGTAGCGGTCGTTCCGCCTGTCGCTTTCACGCCGCCGGTCGCCGCCGTTCCTGCCGTGGCAATTGCAGCGCCCGTGGCGCCTGCTCCGCCGGAGGTTGTGACTCCACCGGAAGTCGTGACCCCGCCGGTAGCCCCAGCGCCGCCTGTCGCCTTGCTGCCGCCCGTGCCTGTGGATCCACCCGTGCTTCCCGCCAGATCCGTCTTGATGAAGGCATCCGGAGACGCGGTATCAGCCACGCTGCTGTCCTTCACCGTGACAGTGCCACCGTCGGGGACAGGATTGGAACCATCGAGACCAAGAAAATGAATGGCCTCGCCGGCTTCGGGATCGACAGAAAGATCGCCGTGCCCTTTTCCGGTTTCCTGAATGGCCTCGACCTGGACCACGCCCGCGCTGTCGGCATAGCGGGTCCTGATCCAGCCAGTTTGCAGGGCATTGTTCTCGGTTGAGGTTGGTGTCTCGCTCACGCCGAGCACGTTGGTCCACTGTTTGATCGCTTCGGCGAAGTTGTGAAAGGCGACAGTGGTATCAACCGACCCGTGCCACAACTGAATACGGGGACGCGGTCCGGTGTATCCAGGATAGGCGGCACGCACCAGATCGCCCCATTGCGCCCCTGTCATGGTCACTTGGCCGTTGGCACAGGTCGAGCTCCAGCCCAGGTTGTCGATATTGCCCTGGGCAAAACAGCCAAAGGGCACGCCAGCAAACGCCGCGCCGGCCTTGAACACGTCGGGATAGGCACCAATCATGGCCTGGGTCATCATGCCGCCCGAGGAATAGCCGGACACATAGACCCGATTGGCGTCCGCGTTCTTGTTGGCAATGACGTAGTTGATCGCGGACATCATTCCCTCGGAATCGCTGCCCGTTCCGTTGTGGGTCAGATCCGAGGTCGAGTGGACGTCCCAGCACTGGTCGCTGCTGACCGCCGACGGACAGACCATGAGGAAGCCGTACTTGTCAGCCTGTTGTGCGAATGAATTTCCCGAGCTGCACATGCTTTGGCCGCCGTTTGAGGCATGACAGGCGTGCAGATGGAGCAAGAGTGGCGGCTTCGCCCCGACGTTGGTCGGGGTGTAGAGGTACATCGGGAGGTTCTTGGGGTTGGAGCCGAAGTTCGTGAGCGTGGTCGTCGTGCCCGCTTGCGCAGTCGGAGCGGCCAAGGCGGTCGCCAGCAGGCAGGCAAGGCCCAGGGTAAACTTTGCGCGATGTCCACACATTGGTTGCATTCCTTTTCAAAAGGGGGGTCAGCGGCAAGAAGCTTCCAGGAAAAGTCAGGCTTCCCCTGACAAGCTGCGAATATTCTGCGCGGGGCCTTGGACGTTACCGGCAGGGTCACGACGTCCGCGTTCCGTGCCCTACTCCAAGGGGGAAATTACCACTCCGTAACGGGGATTTGTATCCATGCCCGAGATTCTGTGGCCGTAGCCGCCAGTCTGCGATGGCACGGGGCTTGTATGAGTAAGGGCACAAAGGGAAGCGGCACGGGGTACAGATGGGGCCTGCAGGGTGCTGGGTGTGGTGGCGCGGGCAGGCCAGGGTTCCGGACGGGCGGCGGCGGCGGCGTAGGTGGAAAGTGCCAAAGGGGGGTAGGGCGAGCCTCAGCATCGTGGCGGAGTGAGTGCCTGGGAAGGTTATAGGGATTTTGTGTTTGGTTGGGTCCAGGCAACTCTCCGCCACTGTGCAGGGGCGATTTTCTGTATGGCATCGCCACAGGTCAGCGCCGAATTCCTGTAAGGAGTTCGGCCGTTCGTGCATCTATGGATCGTCTGTGACTCCGGACTACGGGTGCACCGTACCGTTAGCATGAGGATCGTTGACAAGGCCCACTGTCTTGCCCACCATGGCCACTCTGTAGGAGAGACTCATGCGGGGCTCTGAAACTCCCGATCGGCGGTCTCCAGTCATTGGCGGCGTCGGTCCGGTGGAGGCGCCGGACGTGCCGCGCATGGTGTGGCGCTCGGCGCCTGTGCGCTACGGGATCGCCGTCTTGGCTATTGCAGCCGTGGCGCTGATCCAGCGCCTGACCGTGCCTCAGCAGGATCTGGCGCCGTTCGTTCTGTTCTTCGCCGGCATCGGTCTCGCGTCGGTATACGGAGGCCGTGGGCCGGGCCTGCTCGCGGCCCTGCTGGCGGCCGCGACGGGCAACTATTTCTTCATTCGGCCTTTTGGTCAATTCACACTGCATCGCTCGGCACTCATCGCCACCTGCCTCTCGCTGGTTTCGGGCGTGGTCGTGTCCATCTTCTGCGGTGCCTTGCGCAAGTCCTTGGATGAAGCCAACGCCAGGGCCACGGCGCTGCGCCGGCAGGCGTGGATCATGCGCGGGCAAGCCGAGCTCGCCCGCGAGGTTCGCGGGGAGCTGAGCGAAGAGACGACCGCTTCGCAGATTCTATCCTTCGTCGCACACTACTTGGGCGCCAAGGTCGGCGTGCTCTACCTGATGAAAGAGTCAGGGATGGCGGAGCGCGCGGCAACCTTCGCCTGCGCCAGCAGCGGTTCGGGCGCACCGCCTGATTCCCTACAGCCGGGCGAGGGCTGGGTGGGTCGGGTCGCAATCGAGGGGAAGCTGGCCTCGCTTTCCAACTTGCCCGAGGAGCACGTCCGCATCGTAACTGCCACCGGCGAATCGCAGCCGCGCCACCTGGTGGTCGCGCCGCTGCTGGGCGAGGGCCGTACCATCGGGGTCATCGAGCTGGGCTTGCTTGAGAGGCCCGGCGCGGGTGCGCTCGAATATCTCGAAACCGTTGCTGAGGTGGCCGGCGTCTCGCTGCGCTCGGCGCGCTATCGAGCGCAGCGCCAGGCGCTTCTCGAAGCAACTGAGCGCCAGGCCAAGGAGCTGCAGACCCAGCAGGAAGAGCTACGAGTCATCAACGAGGAGCTGGAAGAGCAGAGCCGGGCTTTGCGCGAGTCGCAGGCACGGCTTGAGAATCAGCAGGCGGAGCTGGAGC
Source organism: Myxococcales bacterium (assembly GCA_003158735.1). Classification (GTDB taxonomy): domain Bacteria; phylum Myxococcota_A; class Polyangia; order Fen-1088; family Fen-1088; genus Fen-1137. The sequence goes on from PMLB01000192.1 coordinate 25,689, forward strand.
AGACCAACACACAGCTCGAGGAGCAGACCCAGGCGCTCGAACGACAGCGCGACGATTTGTCGCGAGCACAAGTGGATCTGGTCGAGAAAGCCGACGAGTTGACCCGGGCGAACCAGTACAAGTCCGAGTTTCTCGCCAACATGAGCCACGAGTTGCGCACGCCACTCAACAGCGCCCTCATCTTGGCCAAGCTGCTCGCCGACAACAAGGACGGCAACCTGACGCCCGAGCAGGTCAAGTACGCGGCCACCATCTATTCCTCAGGCAACGATCTGCTCGTGCTCATCAACGACATTCTCGACCTGTCGCGCATCGAAGCGGGGCGAATGGAGCTTCAGGTCGAGACGGTGGACTTGTCGCGCACCATCGAATCTCTCAGGCGCACCTTCCAGCCGGTCGCAGCCGAACGGCGCTTGTCCTTCGAAGCGGGGCTGGCGCCGGGGGCGCCGGTTTCGATCACGAGCGACGGGTTGCGCATCCAACAGATACTGCGCAACCTACTCTCCAACGCGTTCAAGTTCACTCAGACTGGTGCGGTGAGCCTGGGCGTCTTGGACGCTCCCGACGGGTGCGTGTCGTTCTCGGTGAGTGACAGCGGTATTGGCATCGCCGCGGATCAGCAGCAGATAATCTTCGAAGCCTTTCGCCAGGCCAATGGCACCACCAACCGTAGCTACGGAGGTACCGGTCTGGGCCTGACCATCTCGCGCGAACTGGCCAGACGGCTGGGCGGCGACATCTCGGTCGAAAGCACCCTGGACAAGGGCAGCACCTTCATGCTCACCATCCCGCGGGTGATCGAGGCGGGGACCGGCGAAGGCTCCCGGACGGTGGACCAACGAACGCGTGCTGCGGCCGTTCCGTCGGTGGCCCACAGGCTGGCTGGCGTGGTGCCGGTGTCGTCCAGTCAGAAAGCGCGCCCAGATCCGTCGCCGTCCCCGGAAGACGACCGCGCACGCTTGCAACCCGCCGACCGGTCCATCCTGGTCATTGAGGACGACCACGCCTTCGCACGCATCCTGCGCGACCTGTTGTACGAACAGCGCTTTCGCGCGCTGGTGGCGACCACCGCAGCCGAGGGTCTTCGCCTGGCAGAGCAATTCGTCCCCAGCGCGGTGCTACTCGACATCAACCTGCCTGACAACTCCGGGCTCTCAGTCCTTGAGCACCTGAAGCGCAACCCGGGGACACGCCACATTCCGGTCCATGTCGTCTCGGCGATGGAATCCACCCAGCAGGCGCTCGAGATGGGGGCCATAGGCTACGCCGTCAAACCGGTCAAGCGCGAGCAACTCGTCGAGGCCATCCAGAAGCTGGAGCAGCGGCTTGAGCAGAAGCTGCGGTATGTGTTGGTGGTTGAGGACGTCGCGGTCCAGCGTGAAGGCATTGTTCAGCTTCTGCATGCTGAGAACGTGAATATCGTTTCGGTCGCGACCGGCGCCGAGGCCTTGCAGCGGCTCAGGGAACGCACCTTCGACTGCATGGTGCTCGACCTCACGCTCCCGGACATGACGGGCTACGATGTGCTCGACAAGATGGCGGCGGGCGAAGCCTTCGCGTTTCCTCCGGTGATTGTGTACACTGGCCGCTCGCTCGAGCGCGCAGAGGAGGAGCGGCTGGGTCGCTATGCCAGTTCCATCATCATCAAAGGCGCAAAGTCTCCCGAGCGCCTGCTCGACGAGGTGACGCTTTTCCTGCACCAAGTGGAAGGCAATCTGCCGGCGGAGCAGCAGCGCATTCTGCGCGAGGTGCGCAACCGTGAGGCCGCGCTCGAGGGCAGACAGATCCTGGTGGTCGACGACGACGCACGCAATGTGTTCGCGCTGGCCAGCGTTCTTGAAAGCAAGGGCGCCAAGCTGCGGTTCGCCCGCAACGGCAAAGAGGCGCTGGCCGCGCTGGAGAGCGCGCAGGCCCTGGGCGGCATCGCCGTGGATGTGGTGCTGATGGACATCATGATGCCCGAGATGGACGGGATCACCGCCATCCGCGAGATCCGTAAGAGGTCCGAGTGGAAGCGACTGCCGATCATCGCGCTGACCGCCAAGGCGATGCCCAACGATCGCGAGGAGTGCCTGCGAGCCGGCGCGGACGACTACATCGCCAAGCCCCTCGACATCGACAAGCTGTTTTCGCTTATCAAGGTCTGGATCCCCAAGTAGAGGCGTGACCTTGTCCGCAGAGTTCGATATCGAACTGCCCCTGTTGCTGGAGGCCATCCACCTCAAGTACAGCTACGACTTCCGACGCTACGCGATTTCCTCGCTCAAGCGCCGCCTGGAACAGGCGATGGAGCATTTCGGTTGCCGATCGCTCTCGGCCTTGCAAGAGCGCGTGCTGCGCGAGCCCGAGGTCATGCGCGGGCTGCTCGCACACCTGACTGTGCAGGTGAGTCAGATGTTCCGCGACCCCAGTTTCTACCGGGCCCTGCGCGAGAAGGTCGTGCCCCACTTGCGCACCTATCCCTCGCTGAAAGTCTGGATCCCGGGCTGCGCCACGGGCGAGGAGGTCACCTCGTTCGCCATCCTGTTGCGCGAGGAAGGGCTTCTCGATCGCACACTGATCTACGCGACCGACATCAACCCCGAGGCCCTGCACAAGGCCGAGGCCGGCATCTACGCGCTCGAGCGGATTGCCGATTTCAGCAAGGCCTACGGCGAGGCCGGCGGCCGAGCCTCGCTCTCCGACTACTACACCGCCGGGTACAATGCGGCGGTTTTCGACAAATACCTGCGCGAGCGCGTGCTCTTCTCCGACCACAGCCTCGCCACCGACAGCGTCTTCGCCGAGGTTCAGCTCATCACCTGTCGCAACGTTCTCATCTACTTCGACCGCGTTTTGCAAGACCGGGCCGTGGCCCTGTTCCGCGACTCGCTCTGCCGCAAAGGCTTTCTCGGCCTGGGCTCGCAAGAGACGCTTTCTTTCTCGACCCACGCCGCGGAGTTCTCGGAATTCGTGCGCGAGGAGAGGATCTACCAGAGGCGATGAGGGTGACACGATGAGCCCGCTCAGTCCAGCCAACCAGCGCCAGGCGCTGCAGGCCGTTCTTATCGGCGGCTCTGCCGGCGCGATCGAGGTTGTCTCCCTCGTGTTGGGGGCGCTTGCAGCCGACTTCGCCACGCCCATCGTTGTGGTCATCCATCTGCCCAGGAGCAGACCCAGCGCGCTGGCAGGGGCCCTGCACGGGAAGTGCCGGCTTGCCCTGCGCGAGCCGCTCGACAAGGAGCCTCTGGCGCCTGCCACGGTGTACCTGGCGCCGCCGGACTATCACCTGCTCATCGACCCTGGGCCGTGCTTTGCCCTGTCTGTCGATGAGCCGGTGAATTTTTCGCGTCCGTCGGTCGACGTGCTTTTCCAGTGTGCCGCGGATGTTTTGGGTCCGCGCTGCGCGGGGGTGCTTGTCTCGGGCGCAAACCCCGACGGTGCGCAAGGACTGCGCGCCATTCAGGAGGCCGGTGGTTTGGTGGCCATCCAAGACCCTGGGGATGCGGCACAGGGCGCGATGCCCAAGGCGGCGCTCGCCCTTTGCCCGAACGCGCCCCAGTTGTCTGCCAAAGGGATCTCCCAGTGGGTGCAGCAGCTATCGGCGTGGCACACTTTACGAGATCGAGGCGCAAAATGAGCGATCTGCCCAAGCTCCTCCTGGTTGACGACCGCCCGGAAAATCTCCTGGCGCTCGATGGCTTGCTCCGGCGCAGCGACGCTCAGATTCTCAAGGCCGAGTCGGGCAAGCGTGCCCTCGAACTCCTACTTGAGCACGAGGTGGCGCTGGCCCTCATCGACGTCCAGATGCCCGAGCTGGATGGCTTTGCGCTGGCCGAGCTGATGCGCAACGTGGAGCGCACCCGCGAGATCCCCATCATTTTCGTGACCGCCGGACTCCACGATCGAGATCGTGTGTTCAAAGGCTACGAGTCGGGCGCGGTGGACTTCCTGGTCAAGCCGCTCGACCCCCGTATCCTGGCCAGCAAGGTGAACGTATTCCTGCAACTCTATCGGCAAAAACAGTTGTTGATGGTGGCCAACGCGCAGTTGCTCGAGGCCGATCAGCGCAAGAATGAATTCCTGGCGGTGCTCTCGCACGAGCTGCGCAACCCTCTGGCGCCCATCAAGAACAGCCTCTACATCCTCAACCGTGCCACTCCCGGTGGGGACCAGGCCCGCCGCGCCCTCGGGGTGATCGAGCGCCAGGCCACGCAACTGTCGAACCTGGTCGACGACCTGCTCGACGTGACCCGCATCACGCGCAACAAGATTTGCTTGCAGAAGCAGCGTCTTGACCTCAACCAGCTCGTCCATCGTGCGGTAGAGGACCACCGCAGCTTCTTCGAGCGCAACGAGGTGCGGCTGTCATGCGAGTTGGCGCCGACCCCGGTGATGGTCGATGCCGACGCAACCCGGGTCGCACAGATGGTCGGGAATCTCTTGCACAACGCAGCCAAGTTCACCTCCCGCGGAGGGCGGGCGCATATCTCGGTCGCGGTCGAGGCAGGGCAGGGGGTGATTCGCGTGGTCGACAACGGCCTGGGCATGGCACCGGACACGGTCGCGCATTTGTTCCAGCCGTTCATGCAAGCCGATCAGTCCCTGGACCGCAGCAAGGGAGGGCTGGGGCTGGGTCTGGCCCTGATCAAGGGCCTGGTCGAGATGCATGGGGGCAGCATCCAGGCGCAAAGCGAGGGGCTCGGCAAAGGAGCAGCCTTCGTCGTGCGACTGCCACTCGATGCCGGCGCCGCGCCGGACAAGACGGCCGAACCCGAGAGGCGCCCGCGCGTGTGCCGGCGTGTTCTGATCATCGAGGACAATCTCGACGCGGCAGAAAGCCTGCGTGAGGTACTGGCGCTGGGCGAGCATGAGGTCGAGGTCGCCTACAGCGGGCCGGACGGTATCGAGAGGGCTCGCTCATTCCGTCCTGACGTGGTTCTTTGCGACATCGGCTTGCCGGGCATGGACGGCTACGATGTGGCGCGGGCGGTTCGGCAAGACCCGGCCTTGCGCTCCACCTTCCTGGTCGCCTTGAGCGGCTATGCCTTGCCGGAGGATCTAGAGCGCGCCGCCGCGGCTGGTTTCCAGCACCATCTCGCGAAACCGCCGAGCGTGGACACGCTGGAACGAGTCCTGTCGGAGCTGTGGGAAACGCCACAGCCGGTGAGACTGGGCTAGGGAAAGAGGTCTACTGGGCGCTGCTTGCACATCCGCCGCGTGGTATTCTTTGCATGCAATGGCAGCTTCCAGCGGTACTTCCAAGCTCGGGTTTCCTTGCCCAGACTTTCGCCTTCCGGCGACGGACGGTAAGATCTATGGCCGGGACGATTTCGCCGCCTCGCCCGTGCTGGTGGTCATGTTCATTTGCAACCATTGCCCGTACGTGAAGGCGGTGGAAGATCGCCTGCTCGACCTGGAACGCAGGTACACGCCCCGGGCTGTTCAGTTCGTGGGCATCTGCTCCAACGACTCAGTGACCTATCCCGAAGATGCATTTGACAAGCTGAAGGAGCGTTGGAGCCTGAAGGCATACGGTTTTCCCTACCTGCACGATGACTCACAGGCAGTGGCCCACGCCTTCGATGCCTTGTGCACGCCGGACATCTTTGTCTATGACCGCGACCGGCGCCTGGCTTATCGGGGACGCATCGATGATTCCTGGAAGGATCCCGCCAAGGTGAGCCGTCGCGATCTGGCCGAGGCGATAGAGGCCCTGCTTGCTGGCCAGAGGCCGTCGGCCGATCAGGTGCCGTCGTTGGGATGCTCCATCAAGTGGAAGCAGGACTAGTCAGTTTCCACGGCGGGCTCGACAGGCCCAGTCCTGCCGACGGCAAGAACATCAAGGCCAGGGTGGTGGTCCTGCAAGGTGCCAGACATCGTCGCGTTTCAGAGCGAGATGCGCGCGCATGGCGTGGACAGGGAGATGACCGTCTACGGCAGGGCCGTGCACAGCTTCACCGACCTGAGCGCTGGCTCGGACTCCAAGACCGGCGCGGCCTACAACGAAAAGGCCGACCTGCGCTCGTTTCAAGCCTTCGCTGAGCTACTGAACGAGCTCTTCCCCAAGCGCTGAGCAAGAACCACGGGACCCGCAGCCCGGGACGCCGTTTTCAGCCACTGGCGCGCCGGCGTTTACCTGCTCGATGGTCCGGAACGCCGCCGCGCAACTGTACTGGTTGACACTCAAAGCAAGTGTAGCATCTTGTGCCCGCGGGACATCCGCCCCATTCACTCATGTCGCCCGTCAGCTGGAAAGGCAACCTCGTCGCGCTCTTCGTCGCGCAGATCTGCGTGATGATCGCCTTCAGTTTCGTGTTCCCGTTCATCCCGCTCTACGTGCGCGACCTCGGGGTCGCGGACAACGCGGCGGCAGCGCGCTGGGCCGGCGCCATCGGTGCGGCATCGGCGGTCACCATGGCGATCGCCCAGCCGTTCTGGGGCAGCCTGGCCGACCGCCACGGACGTCGGGTTATGGTTCTGCGGTCGATAGCAGCGGCGGGGGTCACGCTCGGGCTCATGGGCCTGGCACGCCATCCCTGGCAGCTGCTGGTGTTGCGCCTCCTGCAGGGCGCGCTGACTGGAACGGTCGCGGCGTCCAACGCTCTGGTGGCGACCTCGGTGCCGCGCGAGCGTCTGGGCTCGTCGCTGGGCCTTATGCAGGTGGCGCTCTTTGGCGGCATGTCGGTTGGGCCGCTCATCGGCGGCCTCATCGCGGACCGGCTGGGCTACCGCGCCTCGTGTTTCGCGGCGAGTGGGCTCATGCTTGTCTCGCTCCTGCTCGTCGTCGTCTTGGTACGCGAGTCCTTCACGCCACTGCCCGCCGCCATTTCCCGCCCGGGCGTGCTGGCCGAAAGCCGTCGGCTGCTCGCCCTGCCGGGACTCATGCTGGTCATGGGTGTCACGTTTCTCATTCAGTATGGCAACTCGGTGGTCACGCCCATCCTCTCGCTCTTCATCCACGAACTCGCGAACGGGACGAGAGCGGCGAGCATGGCGGGGGCGATCATGGCCGGCACCGGCGTCGCGAGCGCGGTCGCAGCGGTGCTGGTCGGGCGGCTCGGGGATCGCGTGGGGCACCGCCGGCTGCTGCCCGTGTGCCTGCTGGGAGCCGCGCTGGTCTGCCTGCCGCAGGCCTGGGTACACAGTCCCGGTGAGCTTTTCGCGTGGCGGCTCGGGCTCGGACTGTTTCTGGGCGGGCTGTTGCCCAGCACAAACGCACTGCTGGCCGGATTGGTGCCGGCTGAGCGACGAGGCTCGGCGTTCGGACTCGGAGCCACCGCCCTCTCATTGGCGAACGCGGTTGGGCCGCTCTCGGGGGCATTTCTGGCCGGGGCGCTGGGCATGCGCTCGGTTTTTTCGGCGACCGCGGCTCTCTATATGGTGGGGCTGGTTTTCGTGATTTCTCGATTTCGAGAGCTGCCCAGCCGCGTGGGCGAGGTGCCGCCCAGCTTCGTCCCGGCAGACTCGGTGGAGTGAGGCCCTACGGTCGTGGAGGTGATCGGGCTGAGCGGGATAGGCGAACCATCCACTTCGACACTGTCAGCCAAGTCCAGCGCGAAGTTGTGGCGGCTAGTGCCTCCGGTCAGAANNGTGGCCGAAATTCTGACCGGAGGCACTAGGCCGGCTGAGGCCTCTCCCCTTTTAGCCGGCCCAGCCGGTATCCCGTTACCCCGGCCTGCCCGCTGGCATCTACCTTCACACGTGGAGGAGAGCAGATGACCATCATAGCGGCGACGATCACGGCCGGGTTCTTGGCAGCGACGACATCCCTGGCATCGGCTAGACCGGTGGCGGTCAGGAGCAAGAGTGTCGAATACAAGATAGGCAACCAGACCTTCGAGGGTTTGTTCGTGTATCCCGAGAGCAGCAAGGGCAAGGTTCCCGGGGTCCTGATGGTGCACAACTGGCTCGGGATTTCCGATGAAACCAAGAAACAGGCGGAGCGCGTGGCCAAGCTGGGCGTCGCTGTCTTCGCTGTCGACGTCTACGGCCAGGGTGTTCGCGCCAGCGAGGCGAAGGCAGCCGTGGCGCTAGCAGGCAAGTACAAGAGTGACCGCAAGCTCTTTCGCGAGCGGCTGCTCCGCGGCCTGGAGGTCCTGCGCGCGCAGAAGGGGGTCGAGGCCGGCGAAATCGTCGCGGTTGGCTACTGCTTCGGGGGCACGGGTGCGATCGAACTCGCGCGTGCCGGCGCCGACGTGAAAGCCGTGGTCAGCTTCCACGGCGGACTCGACAGTCCCAATCCTGCCGACGGCAAGAACATCAAGGCCAGGGTGCTTGTCCTGCAGGGCGCGGACGATCCCTACGTGAAGTCATCAGACATCGTGGCGTTTCAAAACGAGATGCGTGCGCACGGCGTGGACTGGCAGATGACGGTCTACGGCGGGGCTGTGCACAGCTTCACCGACGTGAGTGCTGGCTCGGACGTCAAGACCGGCGCGGCCTACAACGAAAAGGCCGACCTGCGCTCGTTCCAGGCCTTCACGGACCTACTCAACGACCTTTTCCCCAAGCGATGACCAGGATAATCCCATGAGAGCGACTGAGATCTTGAAGAACGAGCATCGAGTGATCGAGCAAGTGCTTTCTGCCGTGGGAACATAGGGAGATAAGCATGGACGACGCGAAGATTCGACGCATTTTGGTACCCACCGACTTCTCCGACGCCGCGGGCGAAGCGCTGCAGGCGGCGGTGGTCATTGCGCGGGCGTTCAATGCTGGCATCGAACTTGTGCACGTGACTGCGACGGTTGCTCTCCTGCCGCCGCCGGTCGATCTTGTGCCCTTGTCGGTCTTGATGCCCGATCTGTCGAAGCAGGTGAGGGAGAGACTGACGGAGGACTGCAAGCGCGTGCAGGCTGCCGGAATACCCTGTGAGACGAACAGCAGGGAGGGAAGCCCGCACACGGAAATCCTCGAGCGAGCGCAGGAGATGGGCGCGGATCTCATCGTGATGGGCACGCACGGCCATGGCGGCGTGGCCCATGCGGTTCTGGGCAGCGTGACCGAGAGGGTGCTGCACAAGTCTCGCTGCCCGGTCCTGGTGGTGCCGCTGTCCCGGTGATCCAGGACATCGCGAGAGCACGGCGCCTGGGCAGGCGCAGGAACTGCGCGGCCTGGCCGAGAGAGCTACTTCACAGTCAAGATTTCGTGGGGTTGCAGGCGCACGCTGTAACGAGTGTGTTCGGTACCGCATCAACCTCCGCAAACGCGCGGAGTGCGCCTGACCTGCTCTTTGGGCAAGGCCAGTGCCATTCTGCCAATCAGCAAAGGGGGAATGCTCGATGAAACCAACACTCATTGCCGCTCTACTTCTGTCTCTTGTGACGCTCGCTCCTGCTCACGCCGCCGATCAGCCGGCCATGGCTGCAGCCGCGCCCACCTGCGGCCAGATGACGGCGAACATGGCAGTGATTCCCGAGAAACTCGCCATGGGTGCTACCTCGGTGGCCGAGATGGAGGAGGCCCACGCCAAGTTCATGTCCGCCAACAAGGACAAGGCCTCGCAAGCCGAGGTCAAGGGCTTGCGTGAGCTGGCCAAGACACACAAGCAGATAGCGGCCAGCATGCAGAAGGTCGCAGCCGAGATGAAGAAGGCCGCGTCCTGGCCGGCAGCACCGCACGACATGGCCAAGATGAAGGCCGACCCCGAATTGATGGCGGCCTCCAAGAAGGTGCTTGAGGCTCACAAGGAGATCATCGCGGAGATGCAGAAGATGGTCGCCAACATGGAGAAGATGATGAAGTAGGGCCGCCTCTCGAATCCTTTCCGTGTCCTCCGCGTCCTTTGTGGTGAACAACGGGATCCAACCACAGAGGCGCGGAGGGTGCGGAGTGATACCTACTGCACCATGACCGTGCCGACCATGCCCAGGCTCTCGTGCGCGGTGCAGTGATAATTGACTGTGCCCGGGCTATCGAAAATCCAGTGGAAGACGCCAGCACTGCCCAGTGGACCACTATCGAAAGTCAAAGGTGCGCCGGTGTCGCTGGTCACGCTGTGGACGGGAACCCCGGTGTTTGTCCAAGTCACGGTCGAGCCGGCTGAGACCACGATGCACTCCGGAGTGAAGCTGAAGTCAGCCACGGTGACCGAGGTTGTGGCCACAGGAGAACCGCCCTTCGGGCAGGTCAAGCCCGAGCCGGTGCCGCTGTCAGACGGCGTGGACGAATTGGAGCTGCCACATGCGGATAGGACCAGACTGCCCACCAGCAGGATGCTGAGAGAAAACGCGCGTGAATAGCCCATGGAATCCCATTTCCCCAAGCCTGTGCAGGATGAACCTTCCCCGACCTGGGAACTGGTTTTTGGGAATTGGATGCTTGATGGGGCGGGGAATTACTGTGCAGAAACGCAGGACAGACTTGCGGCATCAGACCGGCTACCGTTCGCCACGGCTGGGCTGCCTGGTGCGGCCCAACTGTTCGCGGCAAGGAGGAACCCAGAATGAGCTGTCGACATGGTCACTTCCCAGGTGCGGGGCACCTGATCTGCGCTACGGCGGCCGTTGGACTGCTGGTCGTTTCCATGACGCCGGCCCAGGCGCAAGAAGGCTCGCCCGCGACCAAGCCGCCCGAGGCGACCATCGAGCAGATCGACAACCCGCAGGTCTTCAATCTGTGGCTTAACCCCGAGAACTACCCGCGCATCGAGCGCGCGGTTAACGTCATGAACGCCCGCACCACGCGGGCCCGTGCGCTCAACTTTCTGGTCGACCACCGCGCTTACGAGGCCTTCCAGAGCAACGCCTTTCGTGATGGACTCGGTTTCGATGCGGGTAGTCTCAAGATCGGGCTAACCCTCCACTATGGCATACTGGATAACCTGGAAGTGGGCGTGCAGCGCCTAAGCAATGGCGGCGACGCTTTTTTCGACACATACCAATTCGACGCGAAGTACTGGGCTTTGCGGGCCGAGCGCTGCTTTGTCGACGTGGCGGTGCGTGCCGGGGGAACCTGGTATGCGGTGACCGGGAGCCCGGACTCGGGCGGTGGCTTCGCCCAACTCATTATCAGCCGCTCGCTGCGCGAGCGCCTTTGGCTGTCGAGCGGCTTGCTCTATCACTCGAACGCGAGCAACGATGTCCGTTCCGGCCAGGATTTTCAGCGCAAGAGCGGCCAGGCCTATGCCATGGCCATTCCGGTGGCCGCGGAGGTCCGATTGCAGACCTTCCTGGCTTGGGACATCGAAGCTTCATTCAATGTAGCTGGCTATCACGCGAAATACCCAGTCTTGGCAACGGCCCTGAAGATCATCACCAATCGCCACACCTTCGCTCTCATCTTCAGCAACTCACAGTACATCACCGCCGACGGGCTGGTGGCCAACACCAGCAAAGGCATCCACGACGTGATTCTGGGGTTCACCATCACCCGCGAATTCAATCTGTGACTTCAATCAAGGAGTTCAACATGTCCAGCTCGACATTCGGCCGCCGCCCCTTCCTGGTGGGCTCCGGGCTGAGCCTGGGCGCACTGCTGACGTTGCCCTCGCTCGCGGCAGGCGCCGCGGGAAGCAAGGTCGCCATCCCGCTGGCCAAGCTGGAAACGTTGAAGTCGGTGGGCGGATCGATCGCCATCAAGGTGAAGGACAAGCTGCTGCTCCTGGTCCGTGATAGTGCGACCAGCGTGCGGGCATTCAACCCAGTTTGTACACACCGGCAGTGCGTGGTCGCATTCAACGCGGGCGACAAGAAGATCAAATGCCCCTGCCACGGCTCGCAGTTCGATCTGGACGGGCGTGTGATTCACGGGCCCGCGTCGCGACCGCTGGAAGCCTACCCCGCCGAACTGGTCAATGAGCAGGTCATCGTGACCTTGTAGGCAAGACATGCGACGCCTCGTTATCCTTGTGGTGTTCGCCGCTGTGGCAACGACGGCGCTGGCCTTGGCGTCCGCCATGGCCGCGCCAGACCCAGCGCCAGCCGTGGAACAGATCGGCGATGTGCAGACGGTCACCCCGAGCGAAGTCGAGGGCAAGCCGAACGACGTGGGGGATCTTGTCGGCCGCCTTCACCCGGCGTTGGTGCACTTCCCCATCGCGTGGCTGGTGGGCCTCGCCATCATCGACTTTTTCGGCCTCGTGCGCAGACGCGAGGAGTGGCAGCGCGCGGGCATTTTCGTGCTGGCTGGGACGGTGCTCAGTCTCTTGCCCACGGCCGCCACCGGCCTGTTGCGGGCCGCCCACATGCCGTCGGATGCGGCGACACACGCCCTGCTGGTCACACACCGAGCCCTCAACTTCGCGGTGGCCGGCCTGGTCCTGGCCGCGTTTGCGCTGCGGCTTTGGCGGCGCAACTCTCTGGCGGGACGGTGGCGTATCAGCTACCTGGTGTTGCTGTTTGCGGCCACCGGCCTGGTTTTGGTGGCGGCCGACTTCGGTGGCCGCATGGTCTATGGCCCTGACTACCTGCCTTGGTAGCCACGGTTATGCTTGGCTTCGAACATGATCGGGCTGAGCGGGATGGGCGAACCATCCACTTCGACACTGTCAGTCAAGTCCAGCGCGAAGCTGTGGTGGCTAGGATACTTTACAGCAGAAGAAACCCGGCGAGTTCGGCGGCTGCGGTCAGAGTCAGCAGGGCGATGGACCAGAAGGTCAAGCCTTCCCAGCTCTCGGGCCGCAGCGCCCGGCCGCCACGGCCGCAGCAGATTCGCCAGACGGCAATGGGCGCGAGCAAGGCCGCGGTCAGGGCCACGGTCACAGGTAACCCACCCGCAACCAAAATGGGCAGCGCTGCATAGGCGAGCGCGAGCATGGTCAGATGCCAGCGCACAGCGCGGGCGCCGCCCAGCCGCAGCACCAGAGTGCGCTTGCCCACGGCCAAGTCCCCGACGGCGTCCGGCACTCCCACGGCCAACAGCATCGCGAATTGTAAACAGCACGGCGGGAAGAGGGCCAGAAGCAGGGTCGGCCAGCCAATCAAGTCCGGGGCCTGCAGGTAGAAAGCGAAGAAGGGCACCAGCGCAGTCACCACCACGACAGCGTCGAGCTCGCCCCATCCGGTGGAATGCAGGCGCAGCGGCGGGGCGCTGTACAGCCACGACAAGACGAGGATGGCCAAGGCAATCGGCACGAGCAAAGGGCCAGGGTGTCGGCTCGCCAGCACGATCAGCACGGCGATTCCCGCGGCCGCCGCCGCCAGCGCTCCGGCCAAAGCGAGGCCGCGCGGAACTTCACCGCGTGGCAAGACACGGCTTCCCCCTGACCAGCGCGTGGGCGTGGCATTGGCACGATCCGCCTCGTAGTCGAAGAAGTCGTTCGCATACTGGGTCATCAACTGGAAGGCCGTGACGACCGCCTGCCCGAGCAGATACAGCGACGGCTCGATGGTCCGACCCTGCGCCGTAGCCACAGCCGCTCCCAGACCGTAGAGCACGAACCCGCCCAGCAGAAACAGAGGACGCCCGAGACGGATGAAGGCATAGACACGCCGAACGGCCGCGGACAGCGGCCGCGGGATGAAGCGCGGCTTGTCCGCCATGACGGCCTGGTAGCTGGGATGGCCGAGCAGTGCAGCTTCCTCACTGTGCACGCGATGGCGCAGGACCCAGATGTGGGCCGCTGACCCAAGTACGGCAGTGAACCAGGCCGCGTGCAGCAAAGGCAAGGCGAGCAATTCCAGAAAGACCGCCAAGTAGTTGGGGTGGCGAATCCAGCGGAATGGACCCTTGCACACCACAGTCAAGCCGTGTCCTCCGTTCTTCTGTTCCTCAATGGAATCCATGATAGCCACGTTCCAGTGTGGGCCGAGGCTGGCAATCACCCACCAGCGCAACGCGATGGCAGCCGCCAACAGTGTCAGCATCGCCACGGCAAGCCCCGGGATAAGCAGCCGTCGCGTGCCCCATGCCTCCACGCCAGCGCCGACCAAGATCGCAATGTGCAGCAACACCATCGCGGCAAAGTGTGGCTCTCTCACGGCAACCGCCCCGTTGCCGCGCAATCGCCGACGGTTTCGCCGCGACAGCAGCAACTCCCCCAGCCGAGTCAACCCGACCAGCAGCAGCAGGGCCGTGTACAGCGGAAGTGTGAGGGCTAGTTCCATCGCAGTAGGCACAGATCAGCGGAAAGCCCCGGCCCAAAGGCGCCCAGCAATCCGTAGGCGCCGGGACGCGGGCGAAGCTGTTTCATGCAGCGCTCGAGCACGAACAGGACCGCGGCGCTCGACATGTTGCCGTACTCGCGCAACACGTCCCACGCGGGTTGGGTTCGTGCTCGATCCAGGCCCAGCGCTTCCTCGATGGCCTGCAGGATGCGCGTGCCGCCCGGATGAAACACGCAGCATTCCACATCCGTGCGTGTGATTCCGGTCCGGGCCAGCAGACGATCGACCACGGCCCCGAATGCGGTACGCAGGGTGTCCGGCAACTCCTTGGCCAGCACGACATGCAGTCCGTCGTTGTGCAGATCAAAGCCCAGCAGATTCAGAGTGTCGGGAAATAGATGGGTCTCGGCGTCGAGCACGGTCACCCCGCTGCCCGAGGGGCGCCCGGTCAGCAACACCGCTGCCGCGCCGTCGCCAAAGAGCGCAGTCGACACCAGTTGCGCGGTGCTGGCGTCATTGCGCTGGAAACTCAGGGTCGGCAGCTCAACCGCAACGATGAGTACATGGGCCTCCGGGTGCCCGCGCAAGAAATCGTGCGCCCGGCCCAGCGCGGCTGCGCCCGCCCCGCAACCCAGCTCGGTGATAGGCAGGCGACGCACGTCCGGTCGAAATCCCAGGTCCTGCGCCAAGTAGGCATCCAGCGACGGAATCATGAAGCCGGTGCAAGACACCGTGATGATCAAGTCCACCGCCCGTGCGGACACCCCCGAGGCCGTCAGACAGTCGGCGGCCGCTCTGCGGCCCAAGACAATCGTGCTCTCGCGATAGAGAGCCATGGTCTCCGACAGCGAGCGAGACACGCACAACTGCTCCAGCGGCAGCACACTGAACCGTCGCTGTACCAAGGCGTTGTCAAACAGGGCCATCACCGCGTCGAGGCGGCGCTCGGGAATCGGCAGCAAAGAACGCAGCTTGCGCTTCACGCTGTCTTGCTCGAGACAGTGCTCGGGCACCACCGTCGCAATTCCCAAGATCGCGCTGCCCCCTGCTGGCGAGTGTCTGTCCGAGTCTGCCGACATTGAGTTCCCTTCTGCTTGCCCGTTCCCGCTCTATTGCGCCACCAGCGGTCGCACCGCGCGCGCGGCGACCCTGGCACAGTGGCCACACTCCTCGCAGCCCGTGGCGTGGCAGCCACCCGGTAGAATCACATCGTCCAGCGCGCGGTTGTCGATGGACCACGGAACTTCCAGCTTCATGAACTCACGGGCGCTGCGCAGCAGTGCCAGAGCTCGTCGCACGCCCAGATGGCGCAGAGAATCCACTGCAGGCAGGCGGCGGCGTCGCGGCGGCGTTCCGCGCGGCCCGATGAGTTGCAGCAAGTCGCCCTCCCAGCGCCGACTGTGATAGGCGCGCACGCGCTCGACCAGCGCCTCAGTGGAGCAGGCGCGGTCTACGACCTTGAAGCTCGACACACCCAAGTCCTGGTAGCGATCCAGATCCTCAGGCCGAATGAAATCGCTGCGGATCAGGTTGACCGGATCTCGTCGCTTTTCCTCCATGCACCAGCGCGCGCAGGGATCCATGGGCTGGGTTCCGCGCCGGGAGGAATGCGAGAGCCGGGCTACGTGGGTGCGCGCCAGCGGGCAGCGCAGGATGCAGCCGATGTTGACCGGCACCTCGATCTCAGCGTGGGTGGCCGCGGCGATGCGCTTGATGCCGCCCAGATCGCGACACAGCACGTGGGTGTCGAGAGCGATGATGTGAGCGCCCAGGGTCTCCCAGTAGCGGGCTTGCTCCACGGTGGCGATCCCGACGAAGACGCTAACGCGCACACGCAGGGACGTCTCGCGCGCCAACGAAACCAGCCAGGGATGCGCCACTGTCACCGCGGTCACACCCATGTCCACCGCGCGCGCCATGGTCCGCCGCAGCCGGCGCTCCAGGCCAGTATTCTCCTCGTAGCCGGCCAAACACACCGGGTTGAGCAGCAGGTTGAATCCCATCCCGGCCGTCCGGCAGCGAGCCACGTGTCGTTCGAAAGTGCGCCACGAGGTGGGCGGGATCATGGCGCGCGGCCGCCCATGTCCCACCGGCGCGTCGTCGCAGGAGCCAAAAAGCTCGTCCACCTCCATTCCGGCCAGCCGCCCCGGAAGCTCGTCGTCGAAATTGCTCGCCACCGAAAACATGTTGTTCTCCTGCGCCTGAATCGGGGTGAACCCGTCAAGAATTGCCCAAGGTCATGGCGTTTCACCCGCGAGCTGTGCCCGAGCCTGGCGTGCTGCCTCCACCATGTTCGCAAGCGCAGCTTCGACCTCCGGCCAGCCGCGCGTCTTGAGCCCACAATCCGGATTGACCCACAGCCGACTTGGCGGAAGCACCTCGGCCGCTCGCACGAGCAGCTCCAGCATCTCGCTGCTGGTCGGCACGCGCGGCGAGTGGATATCGTACACGCCGGGACCAACCTCATTCGGGTATTGGAGACGCCCGAAATCGAGGAACAGCTCCATTTTGGACCGCGACGTCTCGATGGACAGCACATCGGCGTCCATCTTTACCACGGCATCCAGGATGTCGCCGAACTCTGAGTAGCACATGTGCGTGTGTATCTGGGTGTCTTCCCGGACGCCGCTGGTCGCAAGACGAAACGCTTCGACCGCCCAGCGCAGGTACGCGGGTGCGTCGCGCGTGCGCAGCGGAAGCCCTTCGCGGATCGCGGGCTCGTCGACCTGAATGATAGGAATGCCAGCGGCTTCGAGATCCATGACTTCGTCACGTAGCGCAAGCGCGATTTGCGTGCCCGTGGCACGGCGAGGCTGGTCGTCACGCACGAAGGACCACTGCAAAATCGTGACAGGTCCTGTGAGCATAGCCTTCATCGGCTTGCGGGTCTGCGACTGCGCGTAGCGCGACCATTCGACGGTCATCGCCCGTGGCCGGAAAACATCGCCGAACAGCACGGGAGGCTTCACGCAGCGCGAGCCGTAGCTTTGCACCCAGCCATTCTCGGTGAACGCGAATCCGTCCAGTTGCTCGCCAAAGTACTCCACCATGTCGTTGCGTTCGAACTCGCCATGAACCAGGACATCGAGTCCAAGGGCCTCCTGTTTCTCGATGCAGCGGCGTATCTCAGTTTTCAAGAACAGGTCGTACTCGTCGCTGGTTGTCCTGCCAGCACGCCAGGCCGCCCGGGCTGCGCGCACCTCTGCGGTTTGCGGGAATGACCCGATGGTCGTGCTGGGGAAGACCGGTAGGCTGAAACGCGCGCGCTGCTGTCTGACTCGGAGGTCGAACGGCGCTGAGCGATGCAACATCGCCTCGTTCACCGCGGCCACGCGGGCTCGCACCTGTGGGTTGACGGTGCGGGGCGAGCTGCGCCGATGCGCGAGGGAGGCGCGCGTTTCGTCAAATCGTGGTCCGCGCGCCGCTTCCCTCCCCGCCCCGTCGGCCAGCGCCCGCACCTCATCGATCTTCTGCACGGCGAATGCGAGCCAGCTCTTGAGGTCAGGGTCGAGCTTGTGTTCGGCGGCGAGATCGACGGGGACGTGGAGCAGCGAGCAGGATGGCGCCACCAGCACCCGATCCGCGCCAAGGGCCTTCACCGCACGGCGGACCAGCCCATGCGCGACGTCGAGATCCGTGCGCCACACGTTGCGGCCGTCAACCACGCCGACGGAAAGCAGCATCTGTGGCCCCAGCCCCACGAGGACAGCCTCGAGTTGCTCTGGGGCACGCACGAGATCCACGTGCAATCCGTCGAGCCCGGCTCCCGCAACCAGGGGCAGGTTGTCGCCGAGGGCCCCGAAGTAGGTCGCGAGCAGGATGCGCGGGCGGCTCTTGCCCGCGGCCAGACGCTCGAGGGCGTGCCGATAGGCCTGCTTGGACCGCTCATTGAGATCCAGCACCAGAGCCGGCTCGTCGATCTGCACCCAAGGTACGTTCTTCGCACCGAGCAGACGGAGAAGTTCCCCGTACACCGGCAGTAGCGCATCGAGCAGGCCGAGAGGCGTCGTTGCTTTGCCCGCCCCCGGCGCGAGCTTGGAGAGCAGGAGGAACGTCACGGGACCCGGCAGCACGGGGCGTGGCTCGATCCCGAGCGCGCGGGCCTCATCAATTTCCGAGAGAATCTTCCTCGCATCGAGCCGAAAGCTCTGTTGCGCCTCAAGTTCGGGAACGATGTAGTGGTAGTTGGTATCGAACCACTTCGTCATTTCCAGTGCCGCGACGTCGACGCCAGAGTCTGGGTCTTGCAGACCACGCGCCATGGCAAAGTACCGAGTCAGCGGGGCCCCGATGGCACGGTAGGGCTCTGGAATGGCACCGACCGCGACCGCCATGTCCAGCATGTGGTCGTAGAGCGAGAAATCGCCACTCGGGATGTGGTCGAGTCCCGCGCCCTTCATCGCCAACCAGTGCCGGCGACGGAGATGCTTGGCGACGTCTTCCAGCTCTGCCGCTGAAGTCTTCCTCGCCCAATAGCTCTCGAGCGCCTTCTTGAGCTCGCGCCCGACACCGATGCGGGGATGACCTAGACATGTTGCGAGTACGGACAGGACGACACTTCTTTCTGCATACCTGTTTATGAAGTTGCGGCCGGTTCACCAGCAGGCCGTCGGCCAAGAACCCGCAGCACAGTCATCAGCACCAGCGGAACCACGCCCGCCA
Organism: Myxococcales bacterium; assembly: GCA_003158735.1. Taxonomy (GTDB): domain Bacteria; phylum Myxococcota_A; class Polyangia; order Fen-1088; family Fen-1088; genus Fen-1137. The sequence goes on from PMLB01000192.1 coordinate 44,378, forward strand.
CGATGAAGATCACGTCCGCACCGATGCGCAGCCATTCCAGCAGGTGAAACGTTCCACTCATCAAAAAGGTGAGCCGCCGGGCGTGCCAGTAGCCGTTGGCGAGCGAGTCTGCGAGTTGAAGCACGCCACCCGGGAAGAGATCGATGGCCATCATCAGTGCCAGGCCCAGGTTGAGCCCCCAGAAGCTGAGCTTGAGCAAAGGCTCGCTTCGCTTCCACCCGGCGTTGTCGGACAGGCAGCGCAGGCAGAAAACCAGCACGGCCAGGGCGAGCAATCCAAAGACGCCGAACATGGCCCCGTGGCCATGGTTGGCCGTCAGCAAGGTGCCCACTTCAAAGTAAGAGACTATGGGCAGGTTGATCAGGAACCCGAACACGCCTGCCCCCACGAAGTTCCAGAAGCCCACGGCCATCAAAAAGTAGATGGTCCACTTGTGGTCCGCGGCGACCGCGCGCACAGCGGGCTCGGCGTGCAGGTGGCGCAGACGGATGAAGTCCCAGGCATCCAGGGTCAGCAAAGTGAGCGGGACCACCTCCATGGCCGAGAAGCATGCGGCCAGGCCCATGTTCAGCGTGCCCTGCCCAGTGAAGTACCAGTGGTGGCCAGTGCCGATGATCCCCGCGGCGAGAAAGAGAATGGCGTCCAGATACACCATGCGCGTGGCGGTGCGCACGGATACCAGGCCAAGCTGGCGGAACATCACAGCCACCAAGACTGTGGCGAATAATTCGAAGAAGCCTTCGACCCAAAGATGGATAATCCAGAAGCGCCAATTGTCGATGACTGCAAAATTGGTGCGCGGGCCAAAGAACAATGCCGGCAGGTAGAACAACGGAATAGCAACAGCGGCATAGAGAAACAGCGAGGCCAGTTGCCCGCGCTCCGGTTGTCGCATCGCCGGCCGCAATGCGCGGAACATCAGCACCAGCCAGCCCACAAGGCCTGCGGCCAACAGCAATTGCCAGAAGCGGCCCAGGTCCAGGTACTCCGAGCCTTGATGCCCCAGCCAGAACCAGAGATTCCCCAGTTTGTTGTTGATGCCGAGAAACTCGCCCGCGAGGCTGCCCAACACGACGACAGTCAGTGCGCCTAGCAGCAACAGGACGCCGGCTCGCTGGCCTTTGGGCTCGCCGCCGCCCACCAGAGGCGCCATGAAGAGACCGCCCGCAACCCAGGCAGTCGCAATCCAGAAAATGGCCAGTTGCAGGTGGTAGGTGCGCAGCAGGTTGTACGGCATGAATCGGGAGATATCGATGCCGTAGAAAGCTCCCGGCTCGACCCGGTAGTGCGCCAGGCCGCCGCCCACCAGCACCTGAAGCAGGAAGAGCAAGACCACCACGGCGAAGTACAGCCCAGCCGCTCGCTGGCTGGGAGTGATGGCCCAACTTAGCAAGGGACTGTCGTACACATGTTGGGCCTGACGCTCGCCGTGCCAGCCCAGATAGTCGAATCGCCCGACCAGAAACAGCACGGCGCCCAGGCCAGCCAATAACGTAATCAGACTCAACGCGCTCCACAGATAGGTCGAGGAAGTCGGGTAATTCCCCGCCGCCGGATCGTAGGGAAAGTTGTTGGTGTAGGAATAGTCCTTGCCGGGACGTTGGGCCGCGGCAGCCCAGGCCGCCCACGCGAAGTACGACGTCAGCGCCGCCAGCTCCTCGGGGTCGCTGATGTATCCGCGCGCCAGCCCCGGGGCGGGATTGTCACCTGCGAAGTAGCGCGCCCATTCCTTCTTCTGGATGGCGTAGGAGGCGATCTCTCCGTGTGTGAAGACCAGCGTGTCGCTCTCGACGTGAAAGCGATTCTGCTTCAACGTGCGCTGGGTGAGTTCCACGGTTTCTGCGGCCGCGCCCATCTCGAGGGCCGCGAACGCCCGGCCGAAACGGTCT
>PMLB01000146.1 GCA_003158735.1 Myxococcales bacterium
TGGTTGGTCTCCAGCACCTGGCAGTCGGTGTTGGCGGCCACGAAGTCCACGCCCTGGATGCCGGCCTCAATCATGGTGTTGAGCGCATTACCTCCGCCGCCACCTACACCCAATACCTTGATCTTCGGACCTTGAGCCTGGTCGTCGAATTCGAGCATGTTGTCTCTCCCTGGACTACTTGGATCGCATGCCTAGCGGGATGCTCCAAATTTTTCACATATCCTGGGCAAGAATGGACCCTGGCGGGCGGCGGACAGGGGTCAGTACCTGATCACCTGTACAGGGGACGCTGGCGCTTCAAGCGCCACTCCTCCTTGACCTGGTCACGTCCGCAAAATGGCTGGTAGGCAACATTGCCTGCTCCGGCTGTGAACGGCGCGCTGAGCTAGTCACTCGACTTTCCTCCTCCAATCGGCCGAGCCGGCCGGCGACAACCTCTCGCCCCGCTTCTTGCTCACCGATCCGGGGAAGGTTGGCCACCTCATCCTCGGCACGCAGGACGGGCTGTACACGACCTCGGACGGCGGGGCAACTTGGAGCCGGACTGACCCGGGCGTGACGGCCTCGATGTGCTCCGTCATCTATCAGAATGCGGTGCGGGTTCCGGGGGCGCCGAACGAGATCTACATGGCGGTGAACGCTGCCGGCATGTACTACAGCGCCGACAATGGAGTCACCTGGGAAGCGAGAAACCAGGGCCTCTCCGGCGACTGCCTCACGCCCTTCGGTATCGGCGTGGTCGCCGGCACGGATGTCGTGGTCTACGCCACCATGCTGGGCAGCGGCCGCGACTCCATCTTCGCCTTCCTCGCCAAGTAGTTGCCAGGGGCCGCCTCAACCAATGCAACGTCGGCGCGGTGCTACGCTGGCGGCACTGCGACAATGGCACTAGAATCTGCGAGCATGCTTCCCTGCATTCCCCGGCGTAGATTCACAGAACGCCGGGCTGACTATTCCCTCTATTGTGTCTTGCTCGCTACCGCTGGCCTTCTCCTGGCGTGGATACCCACGATCCTGCATCGACACTTCGATGTCGACGAATTCGAGCATTCCCACGCGGCCTGGTGTGTGTTCAAAGGAATGCTCCCCTACAAGGACTTCTTCGAGCATCACACGCCTTGGTACTACTACGTGCTATGCCCGTTCTTCAATTGGTTCGACGTCGCTGGATCGCTCGAAGGCGCGAGGCATTTCCTGCTCTTTGGGCGCGGCCTATCACTGGTCCTGACCACCCTGTCGATCTTTCTGGTCTCCCAGATCGGACGCCTTTGGGAAGATCGCAAGGTAGGCCTCTTGGCGGGGCTGTTTCTTCTCAGTCAGCCCATCTTCTTTGAAAAGAGCATCGAGCTGCGCCCTGACGTGCTCGCCTCTGCCTTGTTTGTCAGCTGCCTGTGGCTTCTGCTGCGTGGACTCGCGAGAGGCACTGTGTCAACGACGAGCGGCTTGCGGTATTTCCTCGGGGGCGGCTTGAGCCTCGGCGCGGCCATCATGTGCACGCAGAAGATGCTCTTCGTCCTGCCAGGCGCGCTCGCAGGCCTCATCATCTGGTCGCTGCTTGGCCTTCTCAATAGAGAGGTTGGTGCTCGCTCCCGGATGCTTCTCACGCTGGTGTTCCTCGTCGGTGTCTGTGTTCCAGCCGGATTGACATGGGCGGCGTTTGCCCTTCATCACGCGGGCAGCGAGTTCATCACAAACAACTTTGTCCTCAACGCAAAGTGGAAGCATATTGAGACCCATATGCTCCGCCGGCTGATCGTGACCAGTTGGCCGATTCTGGCTTTGTGTCTGCTGGGGAGCGCAGTATCTCTGGCGCGCTTTTTCCGTTACAGAAGGCGGTGCAGCGGGCTGCTGCTATTTTGTACCCTGGTTGGGCTCTTTGCAGGAGCCCTCGTCATACCCTCGGCGCATGGACAATACTATCTGATGCCCCTGCCGCTGGTCTGCCTGTTTGCCGCCCAGGGCCTGGTCCTCCTGGTTGAAGGCGCCCAGAGCCGTGCACGCCCCGTGCTGCTCGTCCTCGCGCTCATCCCTTTGGGGGTGCTGCCGGCCCGCGCCCTGCGCGATTCTCGCAAGTCTCGAAGCGACGGTCAGCTCGCAGGGCTGCGCTACGTGTTCGAGAATACCAAGCCCGAGGACGTGGTAATGGACGGCTGGCATGGAATGGGGGTGTTTCGTCCGCACGCGTTCTACTACTTCTTCCTTCACGAGGAGACGATAGCCATGCTTCCAGCCCCACAGTTGGCTGCCTACCTGGACGCTCTGGAGAGAGGAGAGATTCGCCCCAGGCTGATTGCCATGGACCGGAACCTGGCTGCCCTGGGGCCGAGATTCACAGACTTCGTCAAGATGAACTACGTGAGCAGCGATGGCTTCTTCTACCTCCGGAAGCGGACCTGACCTGACCGGACCCCACCACCAGCGCCGCGTCCACCAATGCAACGTCGGCGCGGTGGTACCGCGCAGCGTGTTGGCGCCTATCTTGGGTATGCAAGGTCACCCGTTCGTCCTTGCATGATAGCCGCCACGAAGAGTACGCTTGGGCCAGAAACTAGTGACGAGGGGATACATTAATGAGGCGTAACCATTTAGTCGGCCGCCCGAGGGCGTGGACATGCCGTCAGGCATATCTTTTTGTTCAGGGATGGGCAGTCTTCGCTCTGGCATTGACCGCCGGCTGTAGTGTCGATGACAAGATAAGCGCGATGCCGGACGGCCCACCAATCGTTACGGCCGAGGGAGGGGCGTCAGGTTCTGGTGGTGGCATTGTCAGCCAACCCGAGCCGCGTACGAGCGATGGTGGCCCATGTCCGCCGTTTGACTGCGGCACAGGCGCGACCAAGCGTTGCGGAGATTTCGGGGATACTTGTGGACAGCTGGCGCATTGTGGTGACTGTCCGACCGGCCTGCAGTGCAAAAACAATGTTTGCGTGGGGACGACCTGCCTGACGAGTTGTAGCGTTCCAGGCGGGGATTACTGCGGCACGGTCGGCGACGGCTGCGGCGGCACGTTGGTCTGTCCGACAGACTGTCCAACCGCCGGATGGGTGTGTGAGGACAGTGTGTGCAAGGGGCCCCTTCCGGTGTGCCAGCCCATCACTTGCGTGACCGCCAGCGGCGACCACTATTGCGGCACGGTGGGCGACAAGTGCGGCGGGGCGCTGGCGTGTGGGAACGATTGCCCGACTGGCTGGACCTGCGGAACTGACAACATCTGCCAGGGCACACCGCCCGCCTGCGATATTCTCACCTGCGAGACCGCGAGCGGCTACCGCTACTGCGATACAGTGGGTGACAACTGCGGCCACTCGCTCGCCTGCGGCACGGACTGCTCGGCCGCGGGCGACGGATGGGTCTGCAGCAACAACGTGTGCGTGGGCGGGCCTGACTGTCCGAAGACCACCTGCAACAACGCCAAGGGCGGTCAGCAGTACTGCGGCGACGTCGGCGACGGCTGCGGCGGGACGCTGAGCTGCCCCGCGACATGCGCGAATGGTTTGCCTTGTGGGGAAACCACCGCCCACGTTTGCGACCCTTGCGGCAACTTGTGCTTGAAGCAGGTCAGCTGCGACGGCGGGGCCGCGACCAGCATCAGTGGCACGGTGTACGACCCGGCGGGGCTGAACCCGCTGTACAACGTGATCGTTTCCATACCAAACGCGCCGCTGGACCCGATCCCCGCAGGTGCGAGCTGTGCTTCTTGCGACGCCCAGGTGTCGGGCCAGCCGATTGCCGCCGTGCTGACCGATTCCAGCGGCCACTTTGTCCTCAACAATGTTCCTTGGGGCATCGATTTCCCGCTGGTCATGCAACTGGGTAAGTGGCGGCGCCAGATCACCATCCCCGCGGCGATGGTCGCGCATCAGTGCGCCGACAATCCCATCGCCGACAACCCACCGGATGCGGGAACGCTGCCCGCCAGGTTGCTGCGCCTGCCAAGGAACATTCACGATGGCGACAACAATGGCCAGTACACCAGCATGCCCAAGATCGCCATCACCACGGGCCAGATCGATGCTCTCGAGTGTCTGTTGACCCGAACCGGCATCGACACGGCAGAATTCACCGATCCATCGGGGACGGGCCACGTCAACCTGTTCAGCTTGGTCACCACTTCGGATTCGAACCAGGTCGGCAACGGAGTCACCAGCTACGTCAGTGGCGGCACCTTCCCGGTGGCCCAGACCGCGCTGTTCAACTCGGCCAACTCAGAGCAGAACTACGACATCATCATGGTGAACTGCGCCGGCTACGACAACAGCGGCTACTTTGCATCAGGTGGGGGCTACACGACCGACGCCTTCATTCAGAACCTGAGGACGTACGTCAATGGCGGTGGCAAGGCCTTCCTGGAGCACTACTTCGCCAGTTTCCTGATGTCCACGAGTACGCTTGCCGCGCCCTACGGGGCATTGGCTACGTGGGACGGAACGCTGCAGACCCAGATCGCGAGTGCCGATTTGGCGACACTGATCGATCAGTCGTTTGCCAAAGGACAGGCGTTCGCGCAGTGGTTGAATACCGTGCAAGCCTCAACGACCCTCGGCACGCTGCAACTCAGCGATCCCAGCAACACTTTGTTGAAATCGAAGTACACCGCAAAGACGACCAATGCGCCCGCCATGCGCTGGATCTACAACCCGGTTTCCGGCACTGACAGCACGTCGAGCCACGTGCATTACTTCGACTTGCTGACCCCCACCGACCAAACCGCCAAGTGCGGACGCATCGTCTACACGGGAATCCACGTTTCCTCGTCCAGTTCCGGCACAGATCAAGATGCCGTGCGTATCCTTGGCGGCACACCCGTGTTTCCGACAGAATGCACAGTTCGCCCGCTCAACAGCCAGGAGAAGGCGCTGGAGTTCATGTTCTTCGACCTCTCCGGCTGCGTGAATCCCCCTGAACTGCCACCCACAGCGCCACCCCCGACTGTAGGCGCAGCGCCGCCGCCACCTCCTCCTCCGCCGCCCGCGCCTCCGCCCCCCCCGCCGCCCACGCCAGCGCCACCAGTGGTTCCGGCGTCGCCACCTCCTCCGCCGTCGCCCGCACCGCCGGCGCCAACCATTCCTAACCAGTGAGCGAGCCGCACGCAACCGGTGGACCCTCCGGGGTGTCCTAACCGGTGCCGTGGTGTGCGGAAAGTCGTCGCGCAGCTGCGATTCGTGACCCGCGCTATCGGCGAATCGGGGCCGGTTGTTCTAGAATGCGGTCGACAAGACCCGGCGCAGGCGGCTGAAGATGCCGCCGCTGTTGCGAGATGGGGCGCTGGGTGTGCGTCCGGTCAGGCTCTGTTGGCTGGCCCCGTACTGCACCAGGCCGACGCCGGTGGAAAACGCGGGTGACTTGACCACGTCGGCCAGGCCACCCACACCCTTGGGCATGCCCAGCCGCACCGGGATGCCCAGCACCTCCTCGGCCAACTCCGCCATGCCGGGAAGCTGGGTGGCGCCGCCTGTGATCACGGCACCTGACGCCAGCATGTCCTCGCAGCCCAGCCGGGTAATCTCCGCCTTGACGAAGGAGAAGATCTCCTCGATGCGCGGCTGGATGATGTCCCGACACAACATCTGGCGCGATAGCACGCGCGGGGCGCGGCCTCCCACCGAGGCCACCTCGATGGTCTCGGTCGCGGATACCATGCTGGCCAGGGCGCAGCCCCAGCGGTGCTTGATCTTTTCCGCTTCATGCGGCGGCGTGCGCAGGCCAAAGGCGATGTCGCTAGTGAGTTGATGACCGCCGAGCGGAATCACGCTGGTGTGGGCCACGGACCCCTCGGTGAAGATGGCGATATCCGTGGTCCCGCCGCCAATGTCGACCAGGGCCACGCCCAAATCCTTCTCGTCTCGTTCCAGCACCGCCTCGCCTGAGGCCAGCGGCTCAAGCACGGTATCGACCACTTCCAGGTCGCACCGGCTGCAGCACTTGATGATGTTTTGCAGGGCCGCGGCCGCCGCCGTGACGATGTGCACACGCGCTTCCAAGCGCACCCCACACATGCCAAGTGGCTCGCGTACGCCGTCCTGGCCGTCGACCCGATATTCCTGGGGCAACACGTGCACCACATGCCGATCCACCGGCAAAGCGATGGCGCGCGCCAGTTCAAGCACCTTGGCCACGTCGCTGGGTCGGACCTCTTTGTCCTTGATGGCCACCGTCCCGGTGGAATTCACGCCCTTGATGTGGCCGCCCGCGATCCCCACGTAGACCTGCGATATCTCGCATCCTGACATGCCCTCTGCTTCCAGCACCGCCTGTTTGATCGCCGCGACGGTGGAGTCGATGTTGACGATGACCCCCTTCTTTAGCCCGCGCGAAACATGCGTGCCAATTCCGATGACATCGAGTCCGCTCTCGACCATTTCCGCAACAATGGCCGCGATCTTGGTGGTGCCGATGTCGAGTCCAACGATTATGTCGGAGCTTCGTCTCGCCATGCTTGCTCGTCTCCGTTCCTTCGGTCGGTTAAGTTTTGCCCGGCTTGGATGCCGGCTTTTCGGCCGCGGCATCACCGTCGCGGCCACGCAGGAGCACCGGGACTTGTCGGCCACCAAGGTCGAGATTCACGACCCGCACGGCAGACAACCCGCCCAAGTGTTCTTCTTCCACAGCTTCCAGGATCTGATCGAATCGCGCCAGTTTCTTGCTGTATTCACTCCGGCCGAGCCGGATCTCAGTTCCGCCGTCCAGCAGGATGAGGGAAAAACCAAAGCGTGGGTCGATGCTGACCTCAGACAGCGCCGGCCGGCCAGGCCGGGCGCGGTAGTCGTCGACAACCGCCAGGGCCTCGCGGAATGCCGCCGCAGCCGCCTCGGGCAGCTTTGCGTACGATTCCCGGACAATACCAGTCAGAACCGGCAGGCCTTCCGCTTCGTCCATACGCGCGAGCTTGAATGGCCGGCCATTCTCGTCGACCAGGTATAGCCCGCCCAGAGACGCGACCGCGGCTGCGCGCCGCTCGACGAGATCGACGTGCAACACCGATGGCAGATAGCGTTTCACCCGTGCGGCCGCGACCCAGGCATGCGTGGTCAGGCGCGCTGCCACCGCATCGGTGTCGATGCTGAGTAGCTTGTCGCCAAGCCCCACCCCGGCCAAAGCTACCAGCTCCTCGCGTCGCACATGTGGCAAAGCCGCGATGTCGATCTGTTTGACCTGAAAACGGGGCGACTCGACGACGTAGCGAACCGCCCAGCGGCCGCCCCATCCCGCCCCCCCCAGTACGGCCAGCACCGCGACTACCTTCCCCAAAACCCGTCCGACCAGCCACCCCGCGCGGGCCAGACGGACCAGGGCCGCCCAAAGCGCGAGCAGCAGGCTGCGCCTCTGCACTACCGCGCGCCGGTTGCGCCGGCGTCGGCTGAGCCAACCGTGCCGGGCGACATGATAGTTGGGGACGTCCACTTCATCCGTCGCCGCCCGCCCCCTGGTCGGCCGCCCGACAGGGCTCACCCCGCCGGACAGGGCTGCCCTGCCCGCCAGGCTAATGGCCGCGTCGTTGCGCACCCCAAGACAATCACCCCGTCCGGCCTAACCGCCAAATTTTCGATCGCTTGCGAGCACCGCGGTCAAACGAGCGCAGCAGGTTGCGGAATAGCCGCCGGTTCTTCCAACGGTAAGCATGGAAGTCGCGCTGGGCGGTTGAAAGAATCCGGCCGCTTCCCATCTCCTCCGCGCGGCCGGCACGCTCCGTGTCCTCCCCTCTCCCCCCTTGTTCTGAGCGGAGGACGGCTGTCGACATGCTCTCACGGCCTTCCCTGCAGCCCCAGCCCTACACCTTTCCCAGGCGTCCCAGCACCTCGCCGCCCACCTGGGTGATATCGCCCGCGCCCAGGGTCAGCAGGAGATCGCCGGAGTGCAGCCGTGGCAGAAGGGCATCGGCCAACCCCTTGCGCGCCAGAAGGGTCACAGTGCTCCCGGCTGGGAATGTGGCCAGCAGTCGTTCGCTGGTGGTGCCTTCGATGGGCGGCTCGCCGGCGGCGTAGATGTCGGTAATGACAACCTCGTCAGCACCTCGCAGCGCGGGCGCGAAATCTTTGAGCAAGTCGCGCGTGCGCGTGAAACGGTGGGGCTGGAAGGCGACGATCAGCCGCCGGCCGAAGAGGCGCGCGGCGCCCAAGGTCGCGGCGATCTCGGTCGGGTGGTGGCCGTAGTCGTCCACTACCAAAACCCCGCCCGCCTCGCCGCGCACGGAAAAGCGCCGGTCCACCCCTGCAAACGATGCCAGCGCCTCGCAATAGACCGCAAACGGCACCTCGAAGACGTCGGACACGCACAAGGCCGCCAGCGCATTCTGTGCATAGTGGATGCCGGGCATGCGCACCCACACCTCGCCACGGGCCTTGCCCCGCACGGCAACCCGCAGGCGCGTGCCCTGCGAGTCAGCCGACAAGATCTCGCCGCGATAGTCGCCAGCGGAAAGGCCGTAAGTCACATGGCGCTTCTGTAGATCTGCCGCCAGGCCGGCCGCCGCCGGGTTGTCAGCGCACAGAACCACCAGGCCGTAGAACGGGACTTTGTTGGCAAAATCGATGAAGGCATCGCGCAAGGCTGCCTCGGTCCCATAGTGGTCCATGTGCTCGCGATCGATGTTGGTGATGACCGCGACCATGGGAATGAGGTGGCGGAACGAACCATCCGACTCGTCGGCCTCGGCCACCAGCACCTCGCCCTGGCCCAGGCGCGCATTGGACCCAAAAACTTTGGCCTTGCCACCGATGATCGCGGTCGGGTCGAGGCCGGCGTGGGCGAGAATGGTGGCGACCATGGTGGTGGTGCTGGTCTTGCCGTGCGAGCCGGCCACCGCGACGCCGTCCTTCACGCGCATCAACTCGCCCAGCATTTCGGCGCGCGGGATCACGGGAATGTTGCGCCGGCGCGCCGCCAGCACTTCGGGATTGTCTGGCTTCACTGCGCTGGAGATCACCACCACGTCAGCGCCCCGCACCTGCTCGGCGCGATGACCGATCTGGATCTGCCCGCCCAGGGACTGCAACCGGCGGGTCGTCTCGCTGGCCCGCTGATCCGAACCCGACACGTGATAGCCGAGGTTGAGCAGCACCTCGGCTATGCCAGACATGCCAATTCCCCCGATCCCAACGAAGTGTATGGCTACATCACGCTTCTTGAACATCGGGGTGGAAACCGCTCAGGGGCGACCTGCAGGGTCGCCCCCGCGCGAGGCGGGACACGCCCAGGACCAAAACTCTTTGCTGTCCGGGCTGATGCCTCCGCCCCCGTTGGAACTACTTGCCCGCCGGCTTGCCACCCAGGCCTTCCAGGCTGGGCAACTCGGACAGATTCGGCTCGACCCCGATCTCGATACGGCGATTCTGCTTCTGACCATCAGGCGTGTCATTGGAAGCCGCCGGGTCGAAGTCCGCATAGCCCGCCGCCCCGAGCTGGCTGGGCTTCATGCCGCCCTCGACCAGCAACCGCGTGACCTCGACTGCGCGCTGGGTGGAGAGCTCCCAGTTGGAACGGAATTTTTTGGTCTTGATGGGCACGTTGTCGGTGTGGCCAGCCACCAGGAAATGGCGGTCAGCCATGCCAGCCAGAACCTTGGCCACGTTCGCGATGGCAGTCTTGCCCTCGTCCTTCAGCTCGACCTTGCCGGAATCAAAAAGGATGTCGTTGGGCAGTACCAACAACATGCGGCCGTTACGTACCGTGACCTTGATTTGGCCGGCGTCGACCATCGAGCGCAGCTTCTCGGCCAGGCCCCTGAACATCGCCTCGCGCGCCTCGGACGCCGCCTTGGCCTTCTCCAGCTCGGCCAGCTTCTTCTGCAGGGCTTCCTTGTCAGCCTGGGTGCCGGTGCCCCATGCCTTGAACTTGTCAGCCGCCGCGGTTGCTTCCGCCAGCTTCTTGCTCAAGTCATCGTTCTGCGCCTTCAGCTTGGCGTTCTCATCCTGTTGATCCTTCAAGTCTTTCTGAGCCTTCAGTTCAAGCTCGGATGGGCCGCAGCCAACGGCAAAAAGAGTACCGACCAAAAACATTCCTACGAGTTTGCTTGTATATCTCACGATGTCCTCCCGTGTCAGAAGGCGTCATCTTACTGCAACTTCGATGGCGACGATAGTGGTATGGGGGTGGCTAGCCGTGTTTGCTCTACGCGAAGAAAATCCTCGCTCCCGCGGCGCCGAAATACCAGACGATCGCCCTGAATCGACGGTTGGGCCCAAAACTGAGCCGGCCATCCTTTGCCGAGCCTGCGGCTTCGTCGTGACGACGGCCCGCCACCGCATCGCGGTGCACGACAGCCACGAGCACCGCTTCATGAACCCGGCCGGGTTCCTTTTTCACATCGGTTGCTTCGCCGAAGCGGTGGGCTGCCTGATTGCAGGTCCGGCCAGCCACGAGTATCCGTGGTTTCCCGGCTTCGTCTGGCGCTTCGCCATGTGTGGGGGCTGCCGGGGCCATCTGGGCTGGCACTTTCGTGACCAAGATGGTGCGGGTTTCTTCGGCCTCGTCCTGGACCGACTGCAAGAGAGAGACGTAGTTTAGAAAAAGGGCGCCTCCCGCCGGTGGTGCTATGGTGCCGGATCGTGAATCGGCCAGCTTTCGCACCGGACCGTGCCGCGGGCGCTCCCCGCGCGGCGCTGGTTGCGTTCGCGCTTTTTGCCTTGCTGGGCATGGTCTTCGCCGCGGTGTCGACCTACGACTTTGTGGCCCACCTCGACCGCCAAGTGCACGCCATCACCTGCTCCATCGTGCCGGGTGTGGGTCCGCGTGATGCCAGTGGAACCTCGGGCTGCCACGTGGTTCTCATGAGCCCCTATTCCTCAGTCTTCCGCAGCCTGACCTGGGGCGGGATTCCCATCGCCCTGCCCGCGCTGGGCGTGTTTGCCTTTCTCTTCTTTCGCGGCCTCGACTTGTCACTCCGGCAAGGCGTCCGGCGTGGGGAGACTGGGTTTCTCATCGTCGCGGCACTGCTTCCAGTGGCGACCTCGGCCGTCTACCTGTGGATCTCGGAGGTGGAGCTGGGCACGGTGTGTACCGTCTGCGCGGGCATCTACGCTGGCTCGTTGGGTGTGCTTGTCACAGCCATCTGGGCCCATTCGGGTGCGCCGCCGGCCGCCGCGGGCACGGACTCGAACGCGGGCCAGTGGCTGCTCTATTTTCTCGAAGGCTGTGCCCTGGTTCTCATCCCGGTGATGCTGTACATGGTGCAGAAGCCTCCCTACCCCGACGCGCTCACCCGCAAGAACGAGCTTCGCCACCCCGAAGATCGGTACGGCGTGATGCTCAAAAGCAGGGGCACGGGCAGCGTCCCGGCCATCGAGGTTCTCGATCCCCTGTGCCCGGCGTGTAGGTCGTTCTCCCGCCGCTTGGCGGCCAGCGATCTTGGCCGCGATCTCGCCCTGCAGACCGTGCTCTTCCCGCTCGACAAGGACTGCAACTGGATGGTCAACGAGTCGCTGCACCCGGGCTCCTGCGCGGTCAGCGAGGCCGTGCTGTGCGCGGGCGAAAAATCGGGCGTGGTGTTGGAGTGGGCCTTTGCCCACCAGCCCGAGCTGCTGGCGGCGGGCGGGCGTGGCCAGAGCGAGGTCTACGCTCGCCTGAAGCAGGACTTTCCTGCGCTGGCACCCTGCTTGGCCCAACCCCTGGTGCGCACCCGGCTCAACCGCAGCTTGCGCTGGGTGGTGTCCAACTCGCTGCCCGTGCTGACGCCGCAACTCTTCGTGCGCAACCACAAAATCCCCGACGAGGACACGGATCTCGGACTTGACTTCGTCCTCGCCCGAACCCTGGAAAGCCGCACCGGTGGCCGCGGGGAGGCGCAGTGATGAGGCTGGACAAGCTCCACTTCCTCCTCGCGTTCGGCGTCCTGCTCGCGGTCACGATCCCGGCCACGGTCTGGACGCGGACCTCGGCCACCCGCCTCACGGAGTCGCTGGGCAAGACATCCGACGTGGCCACCGCCAGCGCAGCCAACGAAGGCTACTGCAGCGGCAACCTCAAGCAGATACTCCGTCGCGTGCTCACCTCCTGCGGCCTGATCCAGGGCGGCGGATCGCGCGGTTGCCAACCACTGCAAGCGCGGCAAGTGGCGGCCATGTCCGGCGGCGACTTCAACTCGCTCTTCGCGCCGCTTGCCGAACGCGCTGCCATCATCCAGTTCGACCAGGACAAGGCGGACCTCGATCCTGCGGCCATGGAACTGCTGGAGAAGACTTTCGCTGACCAGCGGGGTGCGTCCTACTTCCTGGTGGTGTCGCGCGCCTCCCCGGAAGGCTCCGCCGAGCACAATCGCGAGCTGTCGCACCATCGGGCTGACGCCGTGCTGGATCACATCAAGAGCAAGTTCAACGACCCCGAGCTCGAGCAAGAGGTGGGCCTGCTCTGGCTGGGCGAAGAATTCGCCCAACTTGACCAGGAGTTCTGTCAGTGGAAACGCTCGCGCGCCGAGTGCACCACCGCTGATCTCAACCGTTCGGCCTTCATCGCATGGATCGATTGTCGGCTTTGACGAGTCGCCTTTCCCTGTTGCTGCTGGTCGGCGGGCTAGCCGCCTGCCCGGCCGGCGAACCGGCTCCCAACCCCCGCTACCAAGCCGTCAAGGCCACCCGCACGGCCAAAGCAACGCCCGCGGCGTGGTGCGACCTGGAGTTCGCCCCGGGCAAAGGAGCCCGGTTGGTACTGCCGCCAGCCGCGCCCGCGCGCCAGCCAGTGGGCGGGTTGCCTACCGGGCGTTGGGTGTGGCTCAACCTGTGGGCCACCTGGTGCAAGCCCTGCCTGCGCGAGATGCCGGTGATTCTCGACTGGCGCGACCGGCTCAAGCAGGATGGAGTGGCGCTCGATCTGTGGTTCCTTTCCCTGGATGAAGACGCGGGCGAACTGACCAAGTTCCTGGCTGCGCACCCGGAGGTCGCTCCAGCGCCCTCGCTGCGCATTTCCAGCCCAGGCGACTTCAAAGGTTGGGCTGGGGCATACCTGTTCGATGCCGCCGCGCCGATCCCCGTCCACCTGCTGGCTGCGCCCGACGGCAGGGTCCGTTGCATTCACAACGGGTCCATCAATGAAAGCGACTACCCGGCCCTGGCGGCGTGGCTACGCTGACCTGCCTCGCACTACTGATTCAAACTCCCCCGTCGCCGGCAACACGCGCCGCGGCAGGGGGACTTGCAGCGTGCTTGTATCGGCCCTTCCCCTCATGGGCCCATTGCGTGTAGATAGTAGATGGCAGTTCCCCGGCGGGCACGGCGATTTCCGGTTCCGCCGCTTCGTCGACAGGAGATCTTCATGACCAATCAGCGCGTTCTCGCAATCTTGTCAGTTTCGCTCGCCTTCTCGGCCTGCGCCGGCCCGGGCGCCGGCGTGGTTGACCCGGCCCGGGCCGAGGCATCACGCCGCAACCCGTTCCTGGACGTCAACTTCTTCCTCAACCCCGAATACGTCGAAAATGTCGAGGCAACCGCCAAGGCGTTCCCCGCGGAAGCAGAGACCATTCGCAAGGTCAAGCAGTACCCCTCCGGGCTGTGGCTTGACTCCATTGCGCACGTCGCAAATATTCCCTTGTGGCTCGACGAGGCGAGAAAACAGCAGCAAGCCAGTGGCAAGCCCACCCTTTCGCTGTTTGTGGTCTACGACCTACCGAACCGCGACTGTTCTGCCAACTCTTCCGCCGGAGAGCTGACGATTGCGCAGAATGGCGTTGCCCGCTACGAGACCGAGTTCATCGATGTCATCGCCGCCCATTTCAATAAGTACTCCGATTTGCCGATTGTGGTGATTCTGGAACCAGATTCCTTGGGCAATCTGGTGACCAATATGAATATTCCGAAGTGCGCCGAGGCGCGTGACGTGTACGTGAACGAGACTGCCTACGCTATCCGAAAGCTCGGCTTGCCCAATGTCAGTATCTACCTTGATGCGGCCCATGCGGGCTGGCTGGGATGGGACCACCACCGCGAGAACGTCATCAAGGTCTTCAAGAAAGTGCTCAAGGCTGCCGGCGGCAACGATGCGATCCGCGGGTTTGCCACCAATGTGGCGAACTACACTCACCTCTACAACCGGGACGGCATGGCCCTGGAATCCAGCGATCCCTGCTACAACGAGCTTGTATATGCGAAGAAGCTGACGGTGGGGCTCGCCGACCATGGCGTGCGCAACAAGGGCTTCATCATCGATACCTCGCGCAATGGCAAGGGGCAGATTCGCAAGGTGTGGGGTCACTGGTGCAATATCAAGGGCGCCGGACTGGGCGAGCGGCCCCGAGCCGCGCCAGAGCCCTTCATCGATGCCTTCTTCTGGGTCAAGCCGCCGGGAGAATCGGATGGCGTGTCCGACCCATCCCAGCCCCGTTTCGATGCGGAATGTGGGTCCAATGAAAGCGCCCCCAACGCGCCGCAAGCGGGCGTGTGGTTCCAGTCATACTTTCTGAATCTAGTCAGAAACGCTACACCGCCATTGTAGCAAGATGATGGCAGGCGTCTGCATGGCGGACGCCTGCCGCTTGCGCGCCACTTGACACGCCAGGCCCTCGCGGGCATGGTTTGCGCGTGGTCTTCCGGCCTTGCCAGCAGTCGTGGAAAGCAGCGTACAGCCAAACGCCGCCCGACTCGGTGGCACGATGCCGGAACTGAGCCATGGTGCACGCCATTGCTCTGGCCACTTTCCAAGCAACTTCCCCAACCCACAGCCGAAAACCTCAGATATGAGCAACCAACTCTCCGTATCTTCGAGGGTGCTGGCATTACTTCTGCCAGCGATCTTTGGACTTTCTTGCGTGGAGCGAGATTGGAATTTCTGCTCGTACGAGGACAAGTGCCGGACAGGGTACAGATGCACCGACGATTGGAAGTGCGTACTGGATGTCGACGGCGGTGCTGACGGCCTTGTGGCGGCCGACGGCAATCGCACGACCGACCAGGCCATTGGCACAGACAGCCCGGCCGCGCCCGACGCGGGCTCGGCCATCGGTCGGGATGCTGCCGGGCCGGACGCCGTGTCTTCCACGCCCGACGCTGCGCTGAGCACCGGCCCGGACGGACCCGAGCCTGACGCCGCACGGCTGATTGCCTCGCCGGATGCACCGGTGGACACGCGCACTGACTCGCCTGTGGACGCGGCACCGGATGCGCCGGTAGATGCGGACGCGCCAGCCCCTGATACGCTAGCGCCTTCGGTTCCGGACGCGCCAGCCCCAGGGGGTCCTGTGGACGCGCGATCCACTGACGCACCTCCCACTGGGCCGACAGTGGACGCCGCCGGCACCTGCAGCACGGACAGGGACTGCTCTCCGCAGAGTCTGCTCTGCTTGGGCAATCGATGCGCAAGATGCGGCGTCGACAACGACTGCACAGGCCGGACCGGAACCCCTGCCTGCAACATCACCAGCGGCCTCTGCGTCGCGTGCACGGCCAACAAGCACTGCACCGGCGCAGCCGGGACATGCGACACCGCGACCAACCAATGCGTGGGATGTGTCACGCGCAGTGACTGCGCGGGGGCGTGCCTGACCTGCTCCTCCGGCGGCGTGTGCACAGCGGTGAAAAACCAGGATGACCCAGGCGTGTGCTCCGGCACCTGCGACAGCACCGGCGCATGCAAGAGCAAGCAAGGGCAGTCGTGCCAGACCGTGGCCGCCGGCTGCGCGGCCGGGACGACGTGCTCGCCGGATGGCGTCTGCTGCAATAGCACCTGCGACCAAGCGTGCCACTCCTGCCTGGGCAGCAAGACCGGTGGCGTCGACGGAACCTGCGCCAACGAGACCAACGGCACGGTTTGCGGCACCGGACAATACTGCAACGCCGGGACCTGCGGGGGTGGATGCCTGATTGGTGGCACCTTGTACGCCAGCGGCGCCGTCAGCTCGACCAATTCCTGCCAAACCTGCCAGCCCTCCGTCTCACCCACTTCGTGGTCTCCACTTGGCAATGGCGTAGGCTGCGGCAGCGGCCAGATCTGCAGCGGCGGCAATTGTCAAACCGGATGCTGGATCGGAGGCAGCCTGGTTGGCAGCGGTGCGACCAATAGCACGAACATCTGCCAAGTCTGCAGTCCGACCAAGTCGACCTCAGCTTGGGTGAACAACGACAGCGCGACCGCCATCCCATGCGGAAGCTGTGGTGGCACGGCTACGTGTTCGAACATGGCACTCGGGTCCTGCAGCAAGGATGTTGCCAGCTACTACGTGGACGCGGACGGTGATGGATACGGTAATCCCGCGCTGCAGACGGTCTCCGCCTGCTCCGCGCCGGCTAGCTATACCAAGACGTGCTGCGACTGCGACGACAGCGACCGCACCATCTATCCAGGAACTGCGAGATGCGACCCCTATGGTGATGTAAATGCCCTCACCACCTGTTCCAACTCGGGGTCCTTTGTGTCAACCACGTGCGCCAACGGTTGCGCTGGCGCAGAATGCAGAACTTTCACCACCGTCAGCAACCCCAACTACGTGACCTGCGGCAACTTGCAGTGCCCAACCAGCCAAGGTTGCTCATTTCCAAGCGCATGGGCTACAAGCGCGCCCGTCTGTGGAACCAACACAGCCAACTACAATGCTGCGTGTGATGGCCCGAACGATTGTGCGGCGGACCAAGTCTGCTGTCACTCATACTCAGGCGGAGACAGGCAAGGCAGCACTACTTGTGTGGCCAACGATGGATCATGTCCTCGCAGCGAGATGGGCTATGTGTATGAAGTGGTCTGCGATCCTAGTCAGCCCGTATGCGCGGTTGGTACTACCTGCCAAATGTTGCCGTCGGGCATCATTTTTTCGGCCTATGTCTGCAGATAGACGACTCGCTGCCGACAGCGGAAGATCGGCCGCGCCGCCTTTACGATCTGATGAAGCTGACGTCGCCCACCCAAATCTCGAAGTCGTTCGGCGCCAGTGAGCCGTTGATTGCCATCGCCGTCAGGTGGCGGCCGTCCAATATGCTGGCGACAGTGTGAAAGCTCGATGTGTACCTCGCGAGCTTGCCGTCCCACGCACCCGCGCCGAATCATCTTGCAACCCAGGCGATCCCTGGGGCTAACTCGGTCCGTCTATCCCGCGAACAGCAGCTACCTAATGAAGTTGACGTCGTCGACCCAGATCTCGAAGTCGTTGGGTGAAGCAGTCGAGCCCACGTAGGTCGCATTCACCTGGATCGCCATGCCGGTCAAGTGGGCCACATCCAAATTGGATGTGAACAGGTCCGGAGCGGCATGAAAGCCTAGGTTGTACTGGTCCTGACGGGTATCAGCGAAAAAGACGTCAAATCGCTTCCAGGTCGTGTCGATCTGATAACCCTGGTACGCGGGAAAATAGTTGGGATCCGCGCCAAACTTGACCAGGTAGGGGCTGCAATTGTACCTCTTATCGTTTGAAATCACGCAGGAGGTGAAGTCGGGGAGAGTGCCGTCGGGTACGGGTAACCCGGCGAAGGTCGCCGAGCCATCGGTGTAGACATCTTTGAGGCTGACCTGCACCCCTTTAAGCGGGGCGGTCGCCTTGGCCCAAAACGAGATGCCCTTGTACTTTGAAGCGTCGTACGTTCCTTTGAACCCAATGTCATCAGAGCAAACCCCTGCGTCAATCATGATCTTGGGCACAAAGTCCGTCCCCAGCGCCGCCCCCCAGACGCCCCAGCCGCTGGCCTTGACGTGGAACGAACCCGGGCCGGAGCACTGCGGATTCCCTGTGGCCGTGTCAATCGGGTAGGGTTGACACTTTACATTGGGCGGAACGAATTGCCCTGCCAGGCTTCCGTCCCCATAGAGGTAGAACCCGCCCTGGCGGCCGTCGACCTGACTGATGCTGTTGTCGGTGGTGAAGTCCGCAATCAAATCGTCCGCGATACTGATGCACGTTACGACTGGGACATCGGCTGCCAGGTCGGGTGTAACTTGCCCAGAGTCAGCCGGTGCCCTTGGTCCAGAGTCCGTCAATGCCCCTTGCCCAGAGTCAGGCGGCGTCTTGGCGCAAGCTAGGACTGCCACTAGCATGGCCAATCCAAATAGCGCGTGCTTTGTTGTCATTTCAGGATCTCTTGCGACGAATCTGGCGAGGATCAGTATCGCGGACAGGATTCTTGCGAAATGGGTCTAGTGCGGGAAAGCGCCAGTCATCATCAGAGCGGTCAACAAGCCAACCGTCGCATTGAAGTACGAGTATGGGGTCTTCCCGGATGCGTCGACCGGAGCCATGCTCCCGCGGGTGATCGTATCGAATACGGCCTGATACGCGGTGTTGAGGAATGCCTGGTTGCCAGTGGCCATCGCCCCTACCCCAGCCGTACCGAGGATCGAGGCCGAGTTGGGGGCGGTGCCGGTCACAGGGCCTCCACTAGGCGTGTACATGTCTTGGATGTAGGCAATTCCGTTTGCGGCTGCGCTCGCGAAGAAGGCGGTGTTCTTGGTCGTATAGGTCTTGGCCGCAGCCGTGCTGTTGTAGCAATAGTCGAGACCGATGCGCATCGGAATGCGGTGCGAATCGTACTGGTAGTCACCGTCGGTCGTCGCGCCGTTGCTGCCGGCCGTGGTGCATGAGCTGCTGCACCAAGCAGGGATCAGACCGTTACTTCCGGAAATGGAGCCATTGACGGCGCTGAGTGCGGCGTCGGCGACTCCACTCCAGCCGTTGGCACTATCCACCGCAGCAAATGCTCGGTAGAAGGACGGGGCGAAGTAGGAGGCGTTGGTAATCGCGCCAGATGGGCTGCTGTAGTTGCTGCCGCCTTTGGGGAGCTTGGTGCCTGCTCCATCTATGTCATGGCTCCAGATGTCACTGATCATGGTCTTTGCGGACGCCCCGTAGCTTCCTCCTGGCCAGACTTTGTCAGCCATCAATAGAGCATACGCGGCATCCTCATCCGCGTCCGTGGCCGAACCGCCAGAAGTGCTACAGGCGGTTCCCATGCTGCCACCACCGCTACCAAGACACCAGGTCATCAGACTGCCAGCAGTGGCGTTTGCTTTCCACGTGCCATACAAACTATCGAAGAGGCTCTGGTCGTTCATGGCGACGGCAATCATCATGCCGTATGCGATGCCCTCGGAAACCGTGTCGTTCTGGTTCTCGGGACGAATGACTTTGCTGCCCTTGACGAAGGTGGCCTTCCACTGGTTGTAGGCGGGCACCAGGAATTTGGCATCTGCGCTCGGCCCTTGCGGCTTTATGCAGCTGCCCACGCCGGTACCGGTGGCCAGCGGGAAACCCGTCCGCGTCTGCAAGCCCGAATCATCGGTCGTGAACTGCACATCGTCGACCCAGATGTCGTAGGTTCCAGGCGTCCCCACAACTGGGAACCCCTTGGCAGAATCACCGGAGTAGAACGAGAACTGGATGCCCATGACGTGGGCTGGGACGAACGCCGGCGCTTGGCACTTGGGACCACCAGAAACACAGGCAGCGCCCGAGCTCGTAGCCGGCGCCGGAACCCACCGTGAAACCAGATACCCGAATGGAATCGTGATCGTCTTGTAGGTGCTGGTGATGCCACCCGGCGTCCACGGATCGTTCAGTAGGAAACCACGATTGTTGTGCAGGCCCACGGGGACGTCATTGGCATTGCCCTCCGCGCCGAGGAGCCCACCTTGGGCCGAAGACATCGTATCCTGGGTAAGCACCTCGAAGTAGGTCGCGGGCACAGTGCCCTTGATCTTGAATTTCACTCCTGTGTACGCCGTCGCGTCGTAAGGCTTGAAGACCTGCCCGGTGGTATCCGTGGGCAAGAAGCCCGCGCCAACGCCGGCGTAATCCTGGCTTGTCCCAGTGAAACCACTGCCGGTCGAATGAAGTGCGTATTGGTTGCACGAACTGGCGTCCGGAGCGGCCGCCACCGCGATCGGACCGCTGGTGTTCACCGCCGGGGTTTGGGTCTGCCCGCTCTTTGTCGGGCTACTGGGCGAACCTGGGTAGTACACGTACCACCAGCCGCTTCGCGCAGGCGTGCCTTGCTTGATCATGTCTCCCTTGCCCGACTCGAAGTCGGAAATCACGTTTGGTCCAGCGGCGCAAGAGGTGTTGCCCCCGCTGCCGGTGGTTGTGCCGCCACCGGCGCCGCCACCTGAACCGCCGCTCGTGGTCGTGGATCCGCCGCTGCTGGAGCCGCCGTTGTTGCCGGTCGAGCCGCCACTATTGGAGCCGCCGTTGTTGGTGGTTGACCCACCTTTGTTGCTACCGCCGCTGTTGGTGGTGGATCCGCCGCTGTTCGAGCCGCCGCTGTTCGAGCCACCGCTGCTCGTGGTTGAGCCGCCCTTGTTGGAGCCGCCGCTGCTGGTGGTGGCGCCGCCGCTGCCGGACGAACCGCCCGACCCGGAACCTCCGCTGCTGGAGTTGCCCCCTGACCCGCCTCCGCCCTTGGCAGGCGTGCATCCCGAGGGAGACATGAGAAGCCCCACTGTCAGTGGGATGAGAAAGAAGTATGATGAGCGGTGCATGCGAGTTTCTCCTTCCGGCGATGGGGACAGATTTCTTTGCTGCGCTGCGCGGTCGACTTGGAATGCGAGATTGAAGTTATCCAGCTATCACAAACCCTCCCGCGCATCCACAGCGGGCTAACAGCTACCACGGGATGAAGGGGAAAAAGCAATCGCGTGACCAAGCGGTGCGTCCCCAGAAACAATGCGGGAGCGCGTTGCGGCATGAGCGCACCGTTCCGATAGTGGACGGCGGACGGGCAGGGCCAAGCGGAGCAGGAATGGAGTACATTCCGTGGGAGGCCACCCGCGCGAATAGCGCGTCGCGAGCCGCAACTGACGATCCGTGGCAAGAACTCTGATATGGGAACCCTGAAAGGGTTCCTATACCCTACCGCGATGGTGCTCGGCGAGCAACGAGGGCGCGCGCGNNCCCCGTGGGGAAGCTCGCCGGCTCCCCATGCGACTAGGAACGACTACCCAGAATGCCAACCTCCATGCGCGTGCCGGCGCCGGTAGCAAAACCGTGACCGCCTTGCTCGTCGTGCTGCTGGCTTTGGCCTTGCGGGTGGGCTGGGTCCTGCTTGTGCCGACCAAACCGGTGGGTGACTTCGCGATGTACGTGGAATCAGCCGCCCACTTGCTCAAGTTCGGCGCGCTGGACCCGGAGTACATCTTCATGCCCGGGTACCCGTTGCTGCTCGCCCCTGTGCAGGCACTGGGCGGGGGATGGCTGGCATGCAAGTTCGTGGGCGCAGTGGCAGGCAGCCTGGCCGCGGGCGCGGTCTACGGAATCGCGCGCCGGTTGTGGGAAAGTCGGGCCGCGGCGCTGGTGGCCGGCCTGCTGTGCGCCTTGTGGCCGGCCGGGGTGACCATGGCCAGCGTAACCGGCACGGACATGCCGGCGGCAGCGCTGATTGCTATCGGGTGCTACTTCCTGCTGCACTATTCGGCGGAGCGGCCCTGGCTGGCTGCGGTGCTCTTTGGCGTGTTCATGGGACTGGCCACGTACATCAGGGCCATTGCCCTGCCCCTTTGCGCCCTGGCGGTCTTCGGTTTTCGCGCCGCAGGGCTCAGCTGGAAGCCGACTTTGCGCAGAAGTGCCATCTCCTGCGCGGTGGCCGCGCTGCTGCTCGCGCCCTGGGCCGTGCGCAACCAGCTCCGCTACGGCGAAACCTTCATCAGTGACAGCCACGGGGGCGAGACCGCCCTGGTGGGCGCCGATCCGAACACCGACGGCCACTATTCGCGCTCGCTGAATCGGATGTTCCACGAGGCGACCGGCTACACAACCCTGGGCGAGCCTCACCGCGCCGCCGATCGCGCAGCGCTTTCCCTGGCCAAACGCTGGACGCATTTCGACCTCGCATTTGCCCTTGGACTGGTTATCGCCAAAGCCGAGCGGCTGCTGGTTCCCGAGCGCGCCTTGCTCTACTGGCCGCTCTTCCGCGCTGGTGTGTTGCCAGCACCGGCGCTCAGCCTGGCCAGCCGCTGGCGCTCGGCCATCGAGTCGGTGGTGGACACTTTCTGGTTGGCAAACCTGGCGGCTGCCCTGGCCGGCCTCGGCATGGCGCTGGCGCGACGGCGCTGGCTGGCCCTCACCCTGCTGCCGTTCATAGTGGTCCTCGCCGGCCTATACGCCGTCATCTTTGCGGACCCGCGCTATCGTTTGCCCATCAGTGTGCTCTCGTTTCCTCTCGCCGCGGGCGGGCTGATCTGGTTGGCCCAGACGGCAAGAGATGTCGTGCGCGAACGCCGGGTGTCGCGGGCGGTGGGCTGGCAAGTCGGCCTTGCCCTGGGCTTGAGCATCATCACCTTCGTCGGCGCTCCCGCGCTGGCCTGGGCAGGCGGCAAGCTGCGCGAGCACCACCGTTGGTCTGTCCAGGTTTGCCATGTGGATCGAGAGGCCCGCCTGTGTTCCTGGCGAAGAATCGGCCTGCGTGATGACGATGGAACGCCCTGGTTGCGGGGCGTATGGAATGGCATGGGCCTGGCGATCCCGGTGACCGTGCCGGATCGGATGCGGCAGATCGCTGCTGAAACTGAGCTGGACTTGCCCCCCGGCGACTACGCTATCGAGGCGTCACTCGACATCGCGCCGCTGGATGAGTCGGCGAGCGTCACGTCAGGCGAAGTCAGCGTACAGGTCGGTACCGACGCGCCCGGCGCGACGGAGTCGCTGGCCGCAGTGGCGCGGGCTACGCGAGCAGCGACTCCGTTGTCCGTGAGAGTCGAGTCCCATCACGGTGGCGGCAAACTGTCGGTGCGGTTGCACATCATGATCCCACCGGGCGCGCCACAGCCGGCCCGGCCCGGCCGGCTGTGGGTTAACCAACTGACGGCCGTGTCGATTGCGCGCTAGTTCCAACTCAAAACTCTTCTCACCAGCCGATAATCCGCTAGAACTGCCAGCCGTTCATGAAGTTCGACAATGTCTCCATCGTCGGGGTGGCCCACGTGGACGCCCCGCACCGCATTCCGTCCGAGGATCTGGATGCTCGGTTGTCCGAGACCTACCGCCGATTGGGCATGCCGGCGCGGCTACTGGAGAGCCTGACCGGCGTCAAGGCGCGCCGATTCTGGGATGTGCAGACGCAGCCCAGCGACGCAGCCACCATGGCAGCACGCAAGGTGCTTGCCGCGGCGGGCGTGGATCCGGCACGCATCGGCGCGCTCATCAACACCTCGGTGTGCCGCGACTATGTCGAGCCGTCGGTCGCATGCTTCGTGCACGCCAACCTGGGCCTGCCGGAGACGTGCCTCAACTTCGACGTCGCCAACGCTTGCCTGGGCTTCATCGATGGCATGCATCTGGTGGGCAACCTGATTGAACGCGGCCAGATCGACTTCGGCCTGATCGTCGACGGGGAAAGCAGCCGCACCGTGGTCGAGGCCACCCTCGCGCGCCTGAGCCAGGACGCTTGCGATGCGCAGATGCTGCGCGACCAGCTCGCCACGTTGACCGTGGGTTCGGGCGCCGCAGCCATGATCCTGGCGCACACGCGCCTGGCCCCGGACGGACATCGCTTCCACGGCGGGACCAGCCTGGCCGCGACCGAGCACAATCGGCTCTGCCGGGGCCAGCTCGACGTGGGGATCACCGACACGCGCAACCTGTTGCTCCACGGTGTGGGGCTGGCGCAGCGAACCTGGGCCAAGGCCCAGAAGGACCTGGGCTGGAGCGCGGAATCGGTCGATCTGTTCGCCCTGCACCAGGTGAGCGAGTTGCACACGCAGGAGCTGGCCCGAGCGGTCGGCTTTGATCTCGCCAAGGCATTTCTTATCTACCCGGAACTGGGCAACGTGGGTCCTGCCTCGGTTCCGATTGTCTTGTCCAAAGCGATTGACGCCGAACGCGTGGCGCCGGGTGACCACATAATCCTAGGCGGCATCGGCAGCGGGCTGAACTGTACGGTGGCGGGCGTGACCTGGTAGGGGCGTGCAACTGTGATGGATCGCTCGCGCATCCCGCAGTCGCTGTATCCCTTCACTGACCACTTTCTCGATCGCGGTGAGCTGCGCCTGCACTATCTCGACGAAGGCCAGGGCGAGCCGGTGGTCATGTTGCACGGCAACCCAACTTGGTCGTTTCATTTTCGCGCGCTGGTGCTGGCCCTGCGTGATCGTTTTCGCGTGGTGGTGCCCGACCATATGGGCATGGGTCTGTCGGACAAGCCCGGCGATGACCAGTACCGCTACTGTCTGCAAAGCCGCGCCGACGACTTGGCGGCGCTGCTCGACCACCTGGCTCTAGCTGGTGGCGTGGGCCTGGTCATGCACGACTGGGGCGCGATGATCGGCATGGCTTGGGCGGTGCGCTTTCCCGCGCGGGTCGCTCGCCTGGTAGTGCTCAACGGTGCGGCCTTTCACGTGCCACCTGACGCGCATGTGCCCACGGCCCTGCACCTTCTGCGCAACCGCGCGCTGGGAGCGCTGACTCTGCGTAGCTCGGACTTCTTCATTCGCACGGCCGCGCGCACCTGTTGCACGCGTCGGCCCATGCCAGCCGACGTGCTCGGCGCCTATCTCGCGCCCCATGCAACCTGGGCCGATCGCATCGCGCTGCTGCGTTTTCCGCAGGATGTGCCGCTTGTGCCCTCGGACCCTTCCTACCGCATGGTCAGCACCATAGAGGCTGGGCTGGCGCAATTTCGACAAACGCCGGCCATGATTTGCTGGGGCGAGCGCGACGTGGTCTTTCCGCCGCGCGTGCTGGACATCTGGCGCGGGCACTGGCCGCACGCCGAGATCCACCGCTTCCCCGATTGCGGCCACTGGGTACTGGAGGACGCGCCCGACAAGATCGCCGCGTACACGCGCGCTTTCCTCTCCGCCCGTCTGCCGGTTTGACCCAGGCCCTCGCCGTGCTACTGCACGAAGATATCGGGCTTGGGCGGGTCGGCCATGCCGGGCCCGATGTGGAATCCTACCTGGGACGGCTTATTGTGGCTGGACTGCTCAAACGACACCTGCGCTCGGTAGGTCGGATCGTCACTATCGTCGCTTGTGCTTGCGCGTTCGGGCACGCGAATCCACGCGTTGCGGGCGCGATGATCGCGCGGCAACCGACGCAAGGGCTGGGGCTGTCAGGGCGCCGACCGCTGCTTCGCCGGCATTCGGGTCAGCCCCTCCCAGCGCAGGCGCCCCGGCCGGCTGGCGTGCCAGCACCAACTCCCGGGCAATCAGCACAAAGACGACCAGAGTCGCGACCGACATCCAGGTGTACTGCTCGTCGAGCCCATTGGGCATGCTGAAGTTGGTGACAAAGGAACTTTGCCTGAGCGAGGCTGGCATGATGGCCTGCAGCCACTTGGGCATGTGATTGATGGGCGCCCACCCTAGGAATTCGGTCAGGGCCGTCAGCCACAGCATCCACTCGCCGGCCCGCGGAACCACGGCATAGAGCAAGGCGGGAATTATGAGAAAGGCGTAGTAGTAGCAAGTCAGTTCAGAGCCAAACGAGATCACGGTTGCCGACAACGCCACCGTCACCCAAGGCTCGACGTTGCGGATGGCCAGGCCCATCAGCACCAGGAAGCAGGCCACCAGCGATAGATAGAGGGGCAGGCTTTCGTGGAACGCGGCTCGGCGCGCGTCCTTCCAGCGCAACCAAGGATCCACCATGGCCGGCGTGTTCATGCGGTTGGCCGCCTCGGCAGGCCGGAAGTCGATCACGGTGCGCAGCCCCATGTGGTTGGTCAGCGGCGTCTCGGAGTGCTTGGCGGTGTTGCGCAGGAACTCCGGGTAGATGCTGGGGCTGCCGGTTACCGTGAAACTGACGGGCACCAGCACCGCCACGGCCACCGCACCACCCATGATCATGCGCAGGTAGCGGCGATCCCACTCGCGTGTCTTCACGTAGTGGTACCCCAGAGCAATCAGCGGCCCTGCGAAAAGGAACCCGGGGAAGATGCGCAGGAGCGCGGCGTACGAAATCGCGGCACCCGCCCAGAACGGCCGTTCCTTCTTCACCAGGCACACGCCCACGCCCATCCAGAAGAGCCAGTCCCAGCGCAAGAACGAGCCGCCAATCCAGTACCAGCGCGACGGAAAGTTGGTGGCAAATACCATGAGAGCCACGGACACCGCGCGCCAGCCGAAGGCCCACCATAGGAGTCCCGCCATGATGGTGATCAGCACCACGTCGATGGCGTCGAGTAGGAGGATGTCGAGTCGGCTGGCCGGCGCCAGGTTGGACAGGGTGGTGCCCAAGATGGCCCAGACGGGCGTTCCGTTGAACCCGTGGTCGGTCTGGGCATCATCCCAACGGCGCGGATTCTCCAGCGTGCGGAAATAGGCCAAATCGTGCTTGAATGACTGCCAACGTGCGTCGGTGAAGTGCTGCTTGCAGATCTCGGGATGGGCGAGAATATTGGCCGTGGTCTCCACCACGTTGGTGCGCAGGTTGGTCATCTTGCGCAGCTCGACCCGGCGGCGCAGGTTTGGCTCCTCAGAATCGGCGGTGGCCACGCATTCGTACAGGCGTTCGTAGTGCAGTTCTTTGAAGTACTTCGCACCGATGTAGTAGTGGAAGGTGTCCCAGCCGTGCACGAAGTTGGGGAAGTGCCAGAAGCCGAAGTTGAAGAAGGTCAGAAAGGCCAGCACGCCCATGGTCCCGAGGAGAATCCGGCGCAGACGCAGTTTGAAGGTGGCCATGCCCAGACCGACGAGACGGCGCTCCCACCACAGCAGGATGGCGCCCAACATGGCGAGGATCATCTCCCAGCGCGCGCTGGCGTCGTTGTTGAAGTAGTCGAGGTAGGTTTTGGGGGCCGTGGCCGCCGGCGCATCCACGACCTTCATCTGGGGCGGAAAGGGCGTGGGCAACTGGCAATAGGCCGCGACCTCGGAGATTGAGTAGAAACCGTCGCCCTTTCCTTCGCCCACGCGCAGGAAGCGCGCGGCCATGCCTCCCACATCCAGGGTGCGCATGCGCAGTCCGTGTCCGGTTGCGGGGTCGATCTGCCCCATCAATTTGTATCCCTTGCCGTCGAGCGAGCCCCAGAAGTTGTAGGTGTCGTTGGCGTCGGCCTGGATGGCGAGATGGCGCACGCTGATCACCTGGCCCAGATCCCAGGTCACGGTGGAGGCGCCGGTTTGCAGAATCGCGGCCAGGGATGCGTCCCACACCGCGCCCTCGGGCGCCACGGTCTCGTCGGTGAGCAGGCTGAGATTGCGCTCGATCTCCTGCCAGGCCACGGGCGCCTTGCCGGCCAGCAGGTTGCCCGCAGGACAGGCCGGCAATGGCGAGGCACTTTCCTGCGCGCGGGCCTGGGCCTGGACCAGGGTGGAGAAGATCAGAAGCAGCAACACGGAACGGGCAAGGCGTGACATGGCCAGAGAGTTTAGCCCCTTCCGGGTCAAGACAAAACCTGCACGTGACTGGCAAGGTGGCAGAATGGCGCCGCAACTGCCCATGGGTCTTGGTCTTCCCTCCGACGCGCATGCCAGCACGGGCCGATGCCCGGGTGTGGGCTCGGTCACACGGGGCGGCCGGAAAGCCGATCCGTGATGCCTCATTCTGTCCTAACGGACTGGCGTGTGACGGTGGGCGCGCAGCTGGGTCGACCGGCGCTGGTGCTGGTTTGCGTGGCAGCGGGACTGGCCGTCGCTGTTTCGGCGGTTTCTCTCTGGCGGGAGCCGCGCCGACGTCGCGCCATCACGCTCCTGCTGCTGCGCTTGCTGGCCGTGGGGACTTGCCTGTTGGTCGCTTTGCAGCCCAGCGTGGAGTTGGGTCAAGTCAGCCTGCTGCCCAACCATGTCGCCGTGCTGGTGGACGCCTCGCGCTCGATGAGCGTGGCGCCCCCTGACCACGGGCCGTCGCGCGCCCAGCGCGCCGCCCAGATCGTGGCCGACGCTGCGCCGCTGTTCTCCGAATGGGAGCGCGCCGGCCACCGTGTCGAGATCTATTCCTTTGGCGAGGCGTTGGCCACGGCCACGCCCGAGTCCCTGCGCGCACCACCGCAGGGCGAAGCCACCCGCATGGGCGAGGCACTGTCCGAGCTGCGCGGGCGCCTGGCTGGCCGTGACGTGGGCGGCGTCATCCTGATCTCCGACGGCATCGACACCGGGCGCATTGCGCGCGGGCCGCTAGACGGCGAGACCCGCCGGACCCTGGAAGGGTTGGATGCGCCCGTGCACACGGTGTTCGTCGGGGAGCACGAGCTGCGCGATCTATCGGTCGCCGCCGTGCTGACCGATGATTTTGCCTTCGTGCGCACGCCCATCAAACTGGAGGCGGTCTTGCGCCACCGGGGCTACGGCGATCGCCAGGTCGAGGTCACCCTGGCGCGCGAGGGTCGATTGCTGGACGCCAAGTCGGTGCTCCTGCGCGGCGACTCGGGCCAGGAAAGGGTCAGCTTCGACTACACCCCGGTGGAGCCGGGCAACTTCGTCTTCGAGGTCAAGACGCCGGTGCTGGCGGGCGAGGCGCTGGAGAGCAACAACAGCCAGGTGTTCACCATGAAAGTGATTCGCGACCGCGTGCGCGTCTTGCACGTGTGCGGCCGGCCGTCGTGGGACGAGCGCTTCCTGCGCTCCATTCTGCGTCTCGACCCCAATGTGGATCTGGTGTCGTTCTTCATTCTGCGCACCGACACAGACGAGCTGCCGTTGGGCGCCAACGAGATGTCGCTCATCCCATTCCCGTATCAGGAGATCTTCGACGAGCAACTGCGCTCGTTCGATTTGCTGATTTTCCACAATTTCAATTACAAGCCGTACTGGGTCGAGCCCTATCTGCCGGGGGTGCGCGACTACATTCAGTCAGGTGGCGCACTGGCCATGATTGGCGGCGATCTGTCGTTTGCCAGTGGACAGTATGGCGAGAGTGCCCTGCACGACGTATTGCCGGTGGATCTCGCTGGCATTCCCACTGACGGACCGCGCGGGTTCTCTACTGACAGTTTCAAGCCGCGACTGACCGCTGCGGGACGAACCCACCCCGTGACATCGCTGAGCCTGGACCCGAAGGCCAATGAGGCGCGTTGGGCCGCGCTACCGCCGCTGCAAGGGATCAATCGCGTGGCGCGGCTGCAGCCCGGTGCCACCGCGCTGTTGGTGCATCCCACCCAGAGCGCGGGCGACGGCAAGCCGGCGCCGGTGCTGGCCGTCAACAACGTGGGTAAGGGCCGCACCCTGGCTCTGCTAACTGACAGCGCCTGGAACTGGGGCTTTGCTGCGGCCGACGACGGCCGCGGGCGAGGTGCGCGCGGCGAAGACGGGGCTGGCGCGAAGGCGGCTGGGGATGACGGGCGCGCTTTGCAACGCTTCTGGGAAGGCGCGATTCGTTGGTTGGTGCGCGATCCGGCGCTGACCTTGTTGCACATCGATCTCGATCGCACTGAGTACCGGCGCGGCCAGACCGTGTCAGCGCGTGTGCGCACCTTGCATGCCGACTACAGTCCCGCGGGCGGCATGGCCGTCACACTGGATCTGAACCCGGCAGAGGACAGCGCCACCGCTGCTGCAAAACCCTTGCGTGCCCTGACCGTGACCACAGGGGACGACGGCGAGGCCCATGCGGAGTTGGCTGGCCTAGCCGCAGGCGCCTATCGCTTGCTCGGCCGCGCGACACTCGACGGCCGCGCGGTGGAGGAGCAGGCGACCTTTGTGTTGCGGCCCGAGGGCCGCGAGCTGGACGACGTGGTCAGCCGCGACGAGGTCTTGCGCCAGATCGCCGCAGTCACCGGTGGCGAATTTCGTGCCGGAACGCTGGGCACGCCGACAATCCGGCCCGCGCGCCAGGTCCGCGTGGGCAGCCTGCGCACCGTCGCCTTCTGGTCGCACCCGTTGCTGTTGTTTCTGGCGGTGGCGCTGCTGGCCACCGAGTGGATGCTCCGTCGTCGCGCCGGACACGGGTAGGCCGGGGACGGCCTGCGGACGCGACAGGCAACCGGAGCGACTTCATTGCCGATAGCCCTCCAATGTGGAGGTAACGGCACGCACACAAGCCGCATCAGCAGGCCCGGTCTATTCGAGACCGTCTGCTCGAAGTGCCCGGCGCCGCTCCGCCTGATCGCGCTCATCAAGACCGAGGACATCGCCAAAAAGATCCTGACCGCGATGCACCTGCCCACCGAAGCTAGGGCCTGCCCACCCAGCCCCTGCCCCACGCGGCTTCGCCGCGCCCGTCGCAGAGCTTCACCGAGCGCGACCACCGCCTCGCGCCGCGGGCGGCGGTGAGGACTGGTTGAACTGATCGAGGCGGCCTTCAGCGGCGGCCCCATGGGGTAGACTGCGCCTTGTGGTCGAGACACGCCTTTCAGGAGATGCCGGAGGTCTCCTGCCGTGCAGAACGCGACCCGCAGGGTTCGGCTGGCGGCTCCGGAGGCCGTACTGCCGTGCCGTGGTGGAAGGGTTCTCTGACGAAGAACCCCCCTTCGAAACGCTTAGGCGCTCAGACCGTTGAGGTCGTGCATCAGAACCTGGTTCTGATCCTGCCCGTGGCGCCATAAAGCAGATCTTCGGTGCGGAGACTCTGGCATCGATCCCAGGCGCTCTCGCGAGGACTGCTGGCGCAATGGCACCCTCCCTCACTCCTTGACACTCTCCTCGACATTCACGCCTCCTGGGGTCTCCTCCTCGGGCTCCTCCTCCAGCAGCCCCACCTCATCGGCTGGAAGCTCCGGCAAGAACGTCTCAGCAAACCGTTCCCGATTGGCCGTCACTCACCTCCAGATCTCGCCCGCCTCCTTTTCGAACCGCTCCCGAATCCCACCTACGATTCTCTGGCATAAAATCGAACCCAGCGAGCGGAGCTACCGCCGCGTGCCTCCGTTCGTCGTGCTTGCCTGCTGTCCCTCCATCGACGTCCGGGCCGTGCCTCCTCGGACATCGAGGACAGGCGAAGGAATCTATGTGCCTGGGTTTCTCGGCTCGTTGCTGCCCGAGTCTTTCCCTGCGGCCGGTGAGTCCGAGGAAGGGGCGACGATGGACGAAGCCTCTTTTTTCGGTGGTGCTTGCACGGGCGCGACCGACGCCTTCGAACCTATCGTTGCCCTCCCTGGCGAAGACAGCAGCGACAGAGGCGGCGCCTCCACCTTGGCGTGGGGAGTAGCAGGCTGCGCCGTCTTCGTGACCGCGCTCGGTGCCGGTGTGGTCGTCTTGACCGCAGCCTGTGAAATCGCGGCTGGCCCCGCGGCTCTGGCCAACAAGGACCTTACTGGCGATGGCGTGACTTCCTTTGCCGCGGTTGGTACTGCTGGACGGGGTGGGTCAGCACCTGCAACGGCCTGAGGCGCAGACGACGAGGTGAAGGCCCGGGCCGTGGTGCTCGGCGGGAGCGTGGCAGGTCTTGGCGTGACCGACGAGGTGAAGGCCCGGGCCGTGGTGCTCGGCGGGGGCGTGGTTGATCTTGCCGGGGCCAGGGATCTGGCCAACGGGACTTCTTTGATCGGGGCCGGGGTCTTTGACAAGGGCGTAGGCGCCTCCTCCAGCTTGTTGCGTAACAGGCGTTCGTGCTCGGCGCTTCGCTGCTCATGCTCCGCTTGCAGTGGTTGCTCAATCTCTCTCCGCAGCTCCTTCTCGAGTCGCCCGCGCAAGTCGTGCTCGACTTGAGGCTCTAGCTCGCGAACCAGTCGGGTACGGATCTCCTGCTCGAGAGTCGATCGCATCTCCTTCTCCCGCGCTGCCAGTCTGTCCGCCATCTCCTTGTCGTGTGACGACCGCGGCTGTGCCTCGATGACTGCCCCCAGATCCCGCCTGCTCGCATCTTGTAGTTTGCCCGCAAGCTCGGCACGCGCTTCTTCCAAGGCCGCCTTCTGCACTGCGAGGCCCATGCGCCGGACATGGATGAGTGAACGGCCTGCTACGGAACCCTGCCGTTGCAAGACAAGCTAAAGGAGTATCACGGCAAGCGCGAGTACGACCGGCCCACCATCGAGAGCATGAAGCACTTTCCCGTGCATTCGCTGGCCCCGCTGAAGCGCCTGTTCTTCCGCTACGACGATCTGTCGCGCTAGTTCAGTGCTTCCGCTTGCCGCCCTTGGCCGCGCTGGAGTCTTTCTTCTTCGCCTCGTGCCGATCCTTGAGCACAGTCTTGGAGATCCGTTTGGGCGCCAGCGAGGGCGTCAGCAAGAGCTCGATGCGACGGTTCTTGGCGCGCCCGGCGGCGGTGTGGTTGCTGGCGATGGGCTGGTACTCGCCGTAGCCGCTGGCGACCAGGCGGTCGGCCGGCACCGAGGCCTTTTCCTGCAGGAAACGCGCGACGTTGGTTGCGCGCGCCACTGACAGCTCCCAGTTGGTGGGGTACTGGTGCTTCAGCTTGTCGGAGATGGGGGCGTTGTCGGTGTGCCCGGAGACCTGGATGTGCCGGTCCTCGATGCTGGTCAGCACCGCGCCCACGCGTGCCAACACGCCTTCCCCGCGCTTCGAGATCGAGGCCTCCCCCGAGTCGAACAGGATCTTGTCCACCAGGCCGACCCGCAGCTTGCCTCCGCTCTCGGTGAGCTGGATGTCGCCCTTGGCGATCTCGTCCTTCATCTTGTCTTTCAGCTTGGCGGCCGTGTCCTTGAGGGCAGCCAGCTCGCCCGACTTTTCCTCGACGCTCTTGGCGAGATTGTCCCGCGTCGCAATCAGGGCCGCCTTGTCGGCCTCGAGCGACTCCTTCTCGGATTGCAGCTCCGAAAGCTGCGTCTGCAGGGATTGGCCTGCGGCCACGGCCGCGCGAATCGCAAGCTTGGCCTCCTGGACCTTGGCGGTCAGTCGGGCTCGCTCACCCAAGCCCCAGTAGGTGCCGTACCCGGCGACGGCCACCACCGCCGCCGTCAACACCCAGGGCATGCGCGAGGGAGGACGGAAGTTCAGCAGAGGAATCGGCGGAGGCACATTCGGCTGGGGCAAGCTCGGCGGGGGCAGATTTCCCGTGGGTGGCTGGTACTCCATGCGATCTCCTTCCGGGTGGCGGCACGCGCAGCACTGGGCCACATTAGAAGCTGCTCCGCGCGAGAGATCAAGCACATCGACACGAGATGTCGGGGCGGGGAATTGGTCGACGCTGCCGACTCTTGCTAAGTAAGAGTGCATGCCGCTTGTTCAAATCGACGTCCAGCAGGGCCATTCCACCGCGCACCGGCGCGCCATTCTCGACGGTGTGCATGCGGCGCTGGTCGAGTGCTTCAAGATTCCCGACCGCGATCGCATTCACGTGCTGCGCGAGCACGCCGCAGAGAACTTCGACCATCCGCCCGGCAAGAGCGACCACTTCACCGTGGTGCAGATCTTCGCCTTCGCCGGCCGAAGCCGCGAGGCCAAGCGCGATCTCTTCGCGGCGATCGTGCGCAATCTACAGCGGGCGCCCGGCATCGATCCCCTCGACGTGTTCATCGTTCTGTGCGAACCGCCGCGGGAGAATTGGGGCATCCGCGGCGGCCAGCAGGCTTCCGGCCTCGACCTGGGCTTCAAGGTCGACGTCTAATCGCAGCTGAGCGAACTGTGAACTTGAGTTGTCTGTGTGCAGGCATTCTGGTGTAGTAATCAGGAATGGAACGCGCCGCTCGACACAACAGCTTTGCGATGCCTCTGCACGCAGCTGCCCTTTTTCTGCTTCTCACCCCGGTGCAATGCAGCTCCGGCGGCTCGGGTGCCGGCCCCTGCGCGGAAGGCGCGTTTGCGGGTCAGTACCAGGGCACGTGGGGCGAGAGCGGGAGCGAGACGGGAACCTGGCAGGCAACCGTGGATAGCTGCGGCGCTGTCAGCGGGACAGGAGACGGCGGTGCCTTCACCATCACCGGCACGATCGACCCGAGCGGCCGGATGCAGTTTGGCGCGACAGCGGAAAACGGCACCACAACGGCAACCTTCACCGGCACAGGCGATGCCGCGGGCAACGTCTCGGGGACATGGATCGACTCGACGGGCAGTTCGACGGGAACATTCCACGGCAGGCGCATCTCGGCGAGCGTGCCCGACGCTTCGAGCACCGGCCTGTGCGCGGGGGGCGCGTTTGCGGGTCAGTACCAGGGCACGTGGGGCGAGAGCGGGAGCGAGACCGGAACCTGGCAGGCAACCGTGGATAGCTGCGGCGCTGTCAGCGGGACAGGAGACGGCGGTGCCTTCACCATCACCGGCACGATCGACTCGAGCGGCCGTATGCAGTTTGGCGCGACAGCGGAAGACGGCACCATAACGGCTATTTTCACCGGCACGGGCGACGCCGCGGGCAACGTTTCTGGGACATGGATCGACTCGACTGGTAGCACGACGGGAACGTTCCACGGCGGGCGCACGTCGGCGAGCGGGCCCGACGCGGCGGCGCCGGTGGGAACGGAACAACCCGCGCCCATGCTGTGTGACCCGCTCAACGACACCTGTGCCGTGGGAACGCGTTGCGAGTTCTCCTGCTCAGATCCGCCCGGCGTGAAATGCTCGCCGGGGTCGAGCGGCACCATCACCTCCGGTGCGGCGTGCAAGAGCAGCGAGGATTGCCAGGCCGGGTCTGTGTGCTCCTACCCGTCTTCGACCGCGACGGGCGGCACTTGCATCGCGGCGTGCAAGAGCAACAGCGACTGTCTTGCGGGCCAAGTCTGCAGGACCATCGCCTACAGTTGTCCATCGGGCTCCCTGTATTCGCTGCTGTGGTGCCAGTAGGGATCGGCAGCGCGAAACGGTCGTTTGGCTCATTCTCTCCTCTGGCTGCGGAACGGCTTGCGCAAGGCGGGCGATGAGGTCCGCCTGTTGACCAGCAGCGCCGGCAGCGGAGGCTGGCGAGAAAACGCGAACCTCGTGATGCGGACCAGAGGCAGTGGACGCACTGCTATCCAGCATTGGCGTTACGGGGCGGTAATCTATCGTCTCTCGCGCGGCACCGGATGGGGACAGCGTTACTCTGCCTCCGCTGCGCGTGGCCAGCAATATTGAGCGAAAACATGCAGGCTGGCAGACAACGCGCTGCCAAACAGCGCAGTTCTCAAACCGGCACATTCATTGCTTTTCAAAAGGCGCAAGATCCGTCACAATAGGACGTCCCTGATGGACGTATCTTGACTTGCAGACACAGGAGAGAGAACGATGGACTTCTCAACCAGCAGAGCGGATGGCGTGACTACTCTTCGCATAGTGGGAGAGCTGGACGCGGTGACAGTTCCGGATATTCGCCCGTCGGTAGACGCCCTGGTAGCTGAACGGCAGGCCCACATCGTCGTCGATCTGTCGGGCTTGAGGCTCATCGACAGCACGGGCGTCGGCAGGTTGCTGTGCCTATACAAAAAGGCCAAGGAGTATGGCGGTGTGGTGACCGTGCATGGCCTGCGCGATCAACCGGCCGCGATCTTCAAACTGCTGCGTTTGGATCGGGTTCTGCAGGCGTAGTGGCGCGTGGGCTTGTTGGCTGACGAGCCGGCGGTCAAGCGCAACTCGGCGAAGGCCCGCACAACTTGTGCGCGCTTGATGTTCGTCGACGAGCGACTAGTTGTCGCTCCACGCGGCGGTATCGGACAGCGCCCTGAAACGACAGGCAACCGCTATCGCTGGCTGGGCATCCAATTTGCAGACCTCAGAATTGAGACTGAGCCGTGATGAGAGCCGAAGCCCAGCGCGAAACCGCCGCCGATACCATCCTGCAAGCAGGCCAGCTGGTGGACGGACGATACCGAGTCGAGCACCTGCTTGGGCAGGGCGGAATGGCTGCGGTCTGGGCCGGAAGCAATGAACGGACGGGCAAGCGGGTCGCTCTCAAGGTCATCCTGCGCTCGCTGGCCAAGACCAGCCTGGCCCAGGGCCTGTTTCATAGCGAAGTCTTGGCCGCGAGCCTGGTGAACCACCCCAATGTGGTAACGGTCTTCGACGTCATCGAACACGAGGGAATGGCGTGCATCGTGATGGAGTTGCTGGAAGGTGAGCCCCTCGGGAGCTACATCGCGCGCAAGGGATTTCTCAGCGTCAATGAAGCAACGATGCTTCTCTTGCCTGCCATGCGAGGGGTGGCCGCAGCCAACGCCCAGGGCGTGGTCCACCGAGATCTCAAACCGCAAAACATCTTCATTTGCATGGAGCCTGACGGAAGGATCGTCACGACCAAGGTTTTGGATTTCGGCATCTCGGTCATGGTGGAACGAGGCATGGACCCATCGACAGGGACGACAGCGGCCATGGGCACACCCGCGTATATGTCTCCTGAGCACATCTTGGGCGTGGCTCCCATCGACGCACGTGCCGACGTGTATGGCTTCGGTGTGTTGCTGTACGAAGCCCTGACTGGACAGGCGCCGTTCCCAGGAGAGCCAAGCCCAGCGCTGTTCGACCGCGTTCTTCACAAACCCGCTGTGTCCTTGACGGTGCTGAATCCCGACTTGCCGGCTGGTTTGGTACGCATCATCGAAAGGGCCATGGCCAAGGATCGCGAGCAGCGCTTTTCGGACGTGAATCTGATGGTCCTGGCTCTCGAAGACGAACTGATGCCGCCCACCCCTGCGCCGCGCTTGCTCACGCCGCGCGCTGGGGTGCCGTTGCCCGCCGGGAACCCTCCGCCGTCCGAGCCTCACGCGGCGGTGGTGGAAAACGCTCTCAACAAGGAGCCGTCCGGGCAGCACCAAGCGACGCGGTTTCTCTATGAGTTTCCCTTGGAGCCCGAGAACCAGGCGAGCGCCGCCCAAGCCGGACCCGACCAAGGGCGGAAGGATGGATCGGAGGAGTTGGCGCCGCCGCCGCCCACGGCTGGCCCAACAGCGCGGGTTGATTTTCGGACTTTGTGGGGCAAGACGCGATCCCTTGGCCTTGGGGTGCGGTCTGCTCTGTGGGGTGGTCGCGGGCTGGCGGGTGCTGGGCTGGCCGTGGTGCTCGGGTTCTTTGCGGTGTGGATGGTCATGCGAGGTACCCACCACGCGCACCCTGGCGTGCGCGCCCCGATCGCGCACGCCGCGCCGGCAACACCCGTCGTGCAGCCGGCTGCTCCTGCCGTGGAGCTGACCGCTACCGCTGACCCCGTGACAGTCGTGGTCCCTTCGACCACTTCACAGACCCTACCTGCGGCAAGCCCGCTTGCTACGCGCGAGCAGGGCCAATCCGCGCGCCAAGGTCGCGCCCAGCCGAGCTCGGTGACTCCCAGTCGTTCACCTGCGGCGGTGGGTGCACCAGTCCCAGGTTCGTTGTCGACGCGGAGAAATCGCGCCTGGGCGAAGTCCGCGGAGCCACGCGCCGGTCGGCTGTCCAAAGACGATTTCTAGTCGCGTGGGGAGCCCGCNNGAACCCTTTCAGGGTTCCCATCAGAACGACTGGTGCGTGCGATTGACCACAGGCGTCTTGTCATCTTCCGAGACCAGAGCCAAACCCAGTTCGTTGCGGAGGTCGAAATACTCCGACGAGACGCCCCAGCGGACCATGGCCAGGATGGCGTCTTCGGGTCGAGACCTGCGCACGCGCGCTTCCTTGACGATTTCCCGGGCCGCCGCCATCACGTCACCGCAGGCAAGCAGCCCCACGCGATTGGCGGTCTCCTCGGTGGCCGCCACCCAACCATCCAGATCGATGCGCCCAGGGCCGGCCAGCAACGATTCGACCGCGGAGGCAATGGGGGCTATCTGCGTGGACGGCAACACACGTTGCAAGTAGCCGAGATATTGACGGACGGCTTTGGGATCGGTGTCGGGCAATTCGTAGCGTGGCCTCACCAAGCGAATGGCCGCGCCCAAGATAGCCCGCAGCTCGCTCTTGGTGGACACCAGGCGTGGCCAGAGCAGACAGCGATCGGCGCGCAGTCCCACCAACCGCTTGGTGAGGAAGAAGGCCACCTCGCGGTCGCTCCGGCCGGCGGTCAGGTCACGCCCCAGCACCAGCGAGAACACGGGCTGGTTTCCCGCTTGCAGAACGATGAGATCGATCTCGCCGGGGGCGTCGGGAGGCGCGTAGATCGCGGGCAAGGGAACGCCGACAAAGCGACTGATGTAGACCAGAATGCGCCCGAGCAAAGATCTCTGGTCGGTCGGATCGCGGCGATGTTTGGCATCGAGGCCGTAGGAGGCCGCATCCTGAACCCGTGTCATGAGCACGCCCGCGCTGACCGCAGCCAGCAACTGGGAGATGCGACGATCCTCGCGCTCCGAGGAAATGCAACCTTGCCACTGCGCTTCCGTCAACATGCTGGT